>JBDLWA010000175.1:0-8778 GCA_039804505.1 Pseudomonadota bacterium | reverse complement strand
GTGATGGGCATTTTTTGGAAACGTACAAGCCGTCAGGCCGTCGTTTTAGGGATGTTGCTGGGATTGGGCGTCACCATTTCATACATCGTTTGGAATGCACCGGCCGTCCGATCGAGCTTGGGCTTAGAGCCTCTTGGCGGACTGATTGGCGGCATACAGCCCATTTCTGCAGGTGTTTTAGGGGTGCCGATCGGATTTTTGACCATTTGGCTGGCCAGTTGGGTCTGGCCACAGCTTGAATCGACAGACGCCACCTCTGCCTCTCACACCGAAAACCCCTTTCCAGGCCTCTAATTCCTGGGCTATAATCGCGGGCTAGCCTTGCTGCACCCCGTCCGACGCTGGGGGCAGTTTTTTTTAAAATCCAAAAGGAGTTTCAATGCGTCATTACGAAATCATTTTGCTGATTCACCCGGATCAGAGCGAACAAGTTCCAGCCATGCTGGAGCGTTACAAAGGCATGATCGTTGCCGGCGGTGGCAAGATTCACCGTGTCGAAGACTGGGGTCGCCGCCAGTTGGCCTACCAAATTAACAAGTTGGGCAAAGCCCACTACTTGTGCGTGAACATTGAAGCTGATCAGGCTGTGATGGCCGAACTCGAACACGCCTTCAAGTTCAACGATGCTGTTTTGCGTCACATGACTGTTCTGAAGAAGAAAGCCGACACAGGCCCATCTTCCATGATGAAACAAGTCGAGCGCGAAGAAGCCCGTAAAGCCCAACAAGCCGAATTTGCAGGCTAATCACATTTGTTTGCGGGAGTGACGGAACAAAACCACCTTGAATTAACCGCTGGTATCGCAGAGCAAAAAGCCATTCGATACACACCGGCTGGATTACCAGTCATAGACTTGGTTCTAGAGCACAGCTCTAGCATGCAAGAAGCGGGAGTTCTCAGACAGGTCAATGCCACAGTGAAAGCTGTCGCCATCGGATCTGTTGCAGAGCGAATTCAAACCCAGCCAGTTGGCAGCGTTTGGAAATTCAGCGGTTTTTTGGCCACACCCAAAAACGGAAAAAATGTGATTCTGCATATTCAAGAAATCAAGACACTTTAATTTTCAGGAGGCCCCATGGCCACTTTCAAAAAATTTAACAAAGACAAGCGCCCCAAGCGCAACACCCAGTCATTGCTGTTCAAGCGCAAGCGTTTCTGCCGCTTCACAGTCACAGGCGTGGAAGAGATTGATTACAAAGACGTCGACACATTGCGCGACTTCATTGCCGAAAACGGCAAAATCATTCCAGCACGTTTGACAGGCACACGCGCTATTTATCAGCGCCAGTTGAACACCGCCATCAAGCGCGCTCGCTTCCTGGCCATGTTGCCTTACAGCGACCAGCACAAAGTTTAAGGAGAACAACCATGCAAATTATTCTGCTCGATAAGGTTGTGAACCTTGGCAACTTGGGTGAAATCGTTAAAGTCAAAGACGGTTACGCTCGTAACTTCTTGATCCCCAGCGGTCGTGCACGTCGCGCCACTGAAGCCAACAAAGCTGAGTTCGAAGCACGCCGTGCCGAACTCGAAAAAGCAGCGGCTGCCAAATTGGCCGAAGCACAAGCCCAAGGCGAAAAGTTGGCTGGCGCAGTGGTCAAGATCACTCAGAAAGCTGGCGTTGATGGCCGTTTGTTCGGTTCCGTCACCAACCACGACATCGCTGAAGAGTTGAACAAATCTGGCTACGGCTTGACCAAAGCTCAAATTCGCATGCCTAACGGCCCCATCAAAACGGTCAGCGAATCTTCCGTGTCTGTGGCATTGCACACAGACGTGGTGGTAGAAGTGACTGTTTCTGTGTACGGCGAAACAGCTTAATTTTTAAGTCATACAAAAAGCCGCCTGTCGAAAGACTGGCGGCTTTTTCTTTTCTGCCCCACTTTCTTGTTTATTCACAAGACTTTCTGTACTTACCAACGACTTATCCACAGGCTTGTCCCATGACCCCATGCCGTTCCATGCGTAAGATCGAGCATTCAATTTAGAACGTCCATGTCAGCACTTTTTTCTCCACAGTCGCACTCAGAAACCGAGTTGGGTTTTGCCGCCGTCACCCAAGATCAGCAGATCGCACAGTTGCGTGTGCCGCCGCATTCCATTGAGGCCGAATCGAGTGTGCTGGGTGGCTTGCTTTTGGACAACAGTGCCTGGGACCGCATGGGCGATTTGCTGTCGGATAACGACTTTTATCGGCATGAGCACAAGCTTATTTTTAACGCCATCTCCACCTTGATCAATGGCTCCAAACCTGCCGATGTGATCACTGTGTTTGAGCAATTGCAAAATCAAGGCAAAGCAGAAGGCATGGGCGGCCTGGGCTACTTGAACTCTTTGGCGCAGTATGTGCCCAGCTCCAGCAACATTCGCCGATATGCCGAAATTGTGCGAGAGCGTTCTATCCTGCGTAAGCTAGTCACAGCCAGCGATGAAATTGCCACCAATGCGTTCAGCCCCAAAGGCCGCGCGGTTGAGAAAATCTTAGACGAAGCCGAACAAAAAATCTTCAACATCGGGGAAGAAGGCTCGCGCATGAAGCAAGGTTTCCAGTCCATGGACACCTTGGTGGTTGACCTGATGGACCGCGTCCAAGAAATGGCCGACAACCCCAATGACATCACGGGTGTGCCCACTGGCTTCTACGATTTAGACCGCATGACGTCGGGCTTGCAGGCCGGCGATTTGGTGGTCTTGGCAGCACGTCCTTCCATGGGCAAGACGGCCTTTGCGATCAACATTGCAGAGCATGTGGCCTTGAACGAAGGCTTGCCTGTGGCCGTGTTCTCCATGGAGATGGGCGCGGCCCAATTGGCTGTTCGTGTGGTGGGCTCCATTGGCCGAATTGATCAAGGCCATTTGCGCACCGGCAAGTTGACCGATGAAGAGTGGCCCCGCTTGACCGATGCCATTGAGCGCTTGCGCACCGTGTCTTTGCACATCGACGAAACACCTGGCCTAACGCCCAGTGAGTTGCGCGCCAATGCCAGACGTTTGGCCCGCAAGTGCGGCAAGCTGGGCTTGATTGTGGTCGACTATTTGCAGCTCATGAGTGGCTCTTCGGGCAGTGATGGCGACAACCGCGCCACCGAGCTGGGCGAAATTTCGCGGGGTTTGAAGATGTTGGCTAAGGAACTGCAGTGTCCCGTCATTGCCTTGTCACAGCTCAACCGGGGTGTGGAGCAAAGAACCGACAAACGTCCCATGATGAGTGACTTGCGTGAATCGGGCGCCATCGAGCAAGATGCCGACATCATCATGTTCATTTACCGCGATGATTATTACAACAAAGATTCCAAAGATCCTGGCGTGGCCGAAATCATCATTGGCAAACAACGTAACGGCCCCACAGGTGCCGTACGTTTGACCTTCTTGAAGCCTCTCACACGATTTGAGAGCTTGGCCTCTAGCGGTGACAGTGGCGATTACTGAAATCGCCACTGATCCGCTATGAAGGCCCTCCCAAGAGGGCACACCAGGACACAAGAAGGCAGAAGAGGGCTTCAGTTCTTAAAGAACTTCGCTGGCAAAGTCTGCCAGTCGTGAACGCTCGCCGCGGGCCAAAGTGATGTGGCCGCCATGCGCCCACCCTTTGAAGCGGTCTACCGCGTAGGTCAGGCCAGAGGAGCCTTCGGTGAGGTAGGGCGTGTCAATCTGTGCCAAGTTACCCATGCAGATGATCTTGGTGCCTGGGCCTGCGCGGGTGATCAAGGTTTTCATTTGCTTCGGCGTTAAGTTTTGCGCTTCGTCAATGATCACGTACTTGTTCATGAAGGTCCGGCCACGCATGAAGTTCATGCTTTTGATTTTGATGCGACTGCGAATCAATTCATTGGTGGCTGCGCGGCCCCATTCGCCGGCATTGCCGCCATCGCCTTTGGCCAAGAACTCCAGGTTATCGTCCAAGGCGCCCATCCAAGGGCCCATTTTTTCCTCTTCCGTACCAGGCAAGAAACCGATGTCTTCACCCACACTCACTGTGGCGCGGGTCATGATGATTTCTGTGTAGCGGCGATCGTCCAACACTTGGGTAAGGCCAGCGGCCAAGGCCATCAAAGTTTTACCCGTGCCAGCCGTACCCGCCAAAGTGACAAAGTCCACCTCGGGGTCCGTGAGCATGTTCATGGCAAAGTTTTGTTCTCGGTTGCGTGTGGTGACACCCCAAACAGAATGCTTGGCATGACCAAAATCTTTGAGTGTCTTTAAGACGGCGGTTTTGCCTCGAATCTCAGTCACCCGTGCATAAAGACTGGGCTCACCGGGGGCTTCCAGGTAAACAAATTGGTTGATCAGCAAACTGGGCACCAGCGGGCCACTGATACGGTAGAAGGTGTGGCTGCCTTGTTGCCAGCTTTCGATGGCTTTGCCGTGGCGATTCCAAAAATCTGCGGGCAAAGCCAAGACGCCTGAATAGAGCAGGTCGCCATCGTCCAACACTTTGTCGTTTTGATAGTCTTCAGCAGCCAAGCCCAGGGCACGTGCTTTGACGCGCATGTTGATGTCTTTGGACACCAGAACCACTTCGCGGGGCGCGTGCAAATTTACCAAAGCTTGAACAACGCCCAGAATTTGATTGTCAGCTTTGCCTTGCGGCAAGCTCATGGGCAAACTGACATCCATCATTTGGGTTTGGAAAAACAATTGGCCGCCTGCTTCAACGTGACCCGTTGCGGCCAAGGGCAAGCCTTGCTGGATGTCTGCGCCTGGGTTGGCGGCCAGTGCATCTAAAGAGCGACTGGTTTGGCGCGCATTGCGGGCCACTTCGGTCATGCCTTTTTTGTGACTGTCCAGCTCTTCCAGAACAATCATGGGCAAGTAAACATCGTGCTCTTCAAATTGAAACAAGCACATGGGATCGTGCATCAGCACATTGGTATCCAACACAAACAATTTGGTGGGACCCCCTGCCTTCTTGCGTGCTTTGACTTTTTTAGGTGCAGGCGCTGGTGCATGAGACGACTCTGGCGAAACAACGGGTGCCAAAACGGGCGCCGATACTGCTTTGGGCGCAGTTGTTGGGGCAGTTGTTGGGGCAGTTGTGGCCAATTTCTTAACGCTTGATTTTGGGGTCGATGTTTCTTCTGACCTTTGGGCTGCTAGCGGGCTGGCTTTCTTTTCCGATTGGGTCGGAGTGGTTGAGGAGAGCAAACTGGCGCGCTGTGTCGGTGCGGGTGGCAATGGCATAAGTCGTGGCCTCAGGTGGAAAGTTAGAAACAAGAAAGCAAAGAAAAAGCCGCCTGGAGGCCAAGGCGGCTTTGTACTTGATGGGAATCTAGATGGGGCTGTATTTTCAGCGGCATGACGCCATTATGCTGCTTTTTTCAGTGCCTTCACGGCTTTGAGAACATCTTCAACGTGTCCGGGAACTTTGAGGCCACGCCATTCTTCCTTGACCAAGCCATCGGGGCCAATCAGGAAGGTGCTGCGCTCAATGCCTTTGACTTTTTTGCCGTACATGATCTTGTTTTTGACAACGCCAAACATGTGACACATTTTTTCTTCTGTGTCGGCAATGAGCTCGAAGGGAAGTTCAAGCTTGGCTTTGAAATCGTCGTGTGACTTCATATTGTCACGAGAAACGCCAAAAACTGTTGCACCCGCTTTGGCGAAATCTTTGTATTTGTCGCGGAACTGCATGGCCTCAGTGGTGCAGCCAGGTGTGTTGTCCTTCGGGTAGAAGTACAAAATCATGATCTTGCCGTTGTGAGATATGTTTGAAACCTTGAGTCCGCCCGTTGCGTTTGCTTCAAATTCAGGGAGGGGTTTATTAACAACGATCGCCATAGAACTAATCTCACGTGACAGAAATGAACCGCATCCCGGGTGGGTTACAAAGCAGTAACTTACTCGGACGGCAATCCAGTATTTTATCCCGAAACCAAGGGGGTTTTAAAGAGGGCGCTAAAACACTTCCCTTAATGGGATGGGAGCGGCAATAGGGCAAGCACAACGTGCCGGTCTTCCCCTGCTAAAACATTGAAGGTTCGACAGGCAGCGCCATTGTCCATGGTCTCTACCCCAATGCCTTGTCGAATGAGACCTTGCAAGAGCTTAGGGGCGGGAAAACGGATGCGTTCGCCGCTGCCAAATATGATCAGTTCGGGCTTGAAAGCCAGTAATTCGTCAAAGGACGCCTGAGTGAGCGATTCAAAACGCTGGGCTGACCAAGATTTTGGGCCTTGGATCGCGCAAAGTAGCAGCGGCCCCGTTTGAAGCTTGCCATTGACCACAACACCCTCGTCGCTGTAACTCTGGATGGAGAAGCTTTTACTGGCGTCAGGATGGAGTTTCATTCGGGTGGGTTTCTTAAAATGGGTCGGTTCTGTGGTCAAATTATAGGTTTTCCCCAGCGACAACACCCCTCGGAGGGCTTTTGAAAACTATTCATAAATCAGCCAAACTTGCCAACGTTTGTTATGACATTCGCGGCCCCATCATGGACCGTGCACGACAAATGGAGGAAGAAGGCCACAAAATCATCAAACTGAATATCGGCAACCTGGCGGTATTTGGTTTTGACGCGCCTGAGGAAATTCAGCAAGACATGATCCGTAACCTGCCCAATTCGGCCGGTTACTCCGACAGCAAAGGCATCTTTGCGGCCCGCAAAGCGGTCATGCACGAAACCCAAAAGCAAGGCATCAAAGGCGTCACCTTAGACGACATTTACCTTGGCAACGGTGCGAGTGAAATGATTGTCTTGGCCACCAATGCGCTTTTGGACAATGGGGACGAGTTGCTTTTGCCCGCACCCGACTACCCTTTGTGGACCGCTGCGGCCAGCTTGTCGGGCGCTACGCCTGTGCATTATTTGTGCGAAGAAGAAAATGGCTGGATGCCCAATTTGGAGGACATCAAGGCCAAGATCACCCCCCGAACCAAGGGCATTGTGGTGATCAACCCCAACAACCCCACGGGCGCCTTGTACGCCGATGACATCTTGTTGGGCATTGTGGCCATTGCCCGCGAACACGGCTTGGTGATCTTTGCCGACGAGGTGTACGACAAAGTTTTGTACGACGGTGTGAAGCACACGCCCATTGCTTGTCTCAGCCAAGACGTCTTGACTCTGACATTCAACTCGCTTTCCAAAAGCTACCGGTCCTGTGGCTATCGCGCAGGCTGGATGTTTGTCACAGGCGACAAGCGTCCTGCCCAAGATTACATCGAAGGCCTCAACATGTTGTCCAACATGCGTTTGTGCGCCAACGTACCCGGTCAATGGGCCATTCAAACGGCTTTGGGCGGCCACCAAAGCATCAATGAATTGGTGAATGAAGGCGGTCGGCTTCGCAAGCAGCGCGATTTGGCTTACGAACTGATCAACGCCATTCCTGGCGTGTCATGTGTCAAGCCGACGGCGGCTTTGTACATGTTTCCCAAGTTGGATCCCAAGGTTTACCCGATTCAAGACGATCAGCAATTCTTTTTAGAAATGCTGCAGGAAACCAAAGTGATGTTGGTCCAAGGCACAGGCTTCAATTGGGTGGCGCCTGATCATTTCCGAATTGTGTTTTTGCCGCATTTGGATGATTTGCGTGAAGCCATTGAAAGAATGGCAAAGTTTTTAGAAAAAGCGCGTCAGCGTTTTGGTACAGCGGTCTGAGTGAGAAGTTAATGAAATCGATACAAGTTGGCCTTTTAGGCATGGGTACAGTGGGCAGTGGCACCTTCAATGTGCTGAATAGAAATCAAGCGGAGATCAAGCGTCGTGCGGGTCGAGGCATCGAAATCACCATGGTGGCTGATTTGGATGTAGCCAAAGCACAGTCCCTGTGTGGCGCAGATGTCAAAGTGGTCAGCGACGCACGACAAATCATTGCCAACCCCGACATCGACATCGTGGTGGAATTGATTGGTGGCTATGGCATTGCCAAGGCCTTGGTTATGGAAGCCATTGCAGCCGGTAAACATGTGGTCACAGCCAACAAAGCTTTATTGGCGGTTCATGGCACCGAAATTTTTGCGGCGGCTCATGCCAAAGGTGTAATGGTGGCGTTTGAAGCCGCTGTGGCGGGGGGTATTCCCATCATCAAAGCTTTGCGTGAAGGTCTCACGGCCAACAGCATTCAGTGGGTGGCGGGCATCATCAATGGCACCACCAATTTCATCTTGTCCGAAATGCGTGAGAAGGGTTTGGACTTTGATGTTGTCTTGAAGGAAGCGCAACGCTTGGGTTATGCCGAAGCCGATCCTACGTTTGACATTGAAGGCGTCGATGCCGCACACAAGGCCACTTTGATGAGCGCCTTGGCGTTTGGCATTCCAGTGCAGTTTGACAAGGCCTACATTGAAGGCATCACCAAGCTGGGCGCGGCTGACATCAGGTACGCAGAACAACTGGGCTATCGAATTAAGTTGCTAGGTATTACCAAACGCACCCCCCATGGTGTTGAACTGCGTGTGCACCCTAGCCTGGTGCCCACACAGCGCTTGATTGCCAATGTGGAAGGCGCCATGAATGCCGTCATGGTTCAGGGTGATGCTGTTGGCACCACTTTGTACTACGGTAAAGGCGCAGGCTCAGAGCCCACAGCCAGTGCCGTGATTGCAGACTTGGTCGACATCACACGCCTGCACACGGCCGATCCTTTGAACCGCGTGCCGCATTTGGCGTTCCAGCCTAATGCCATGAGCGACCTCACTATTTTGCCTATCAATGAAGTGGTCACCAGTTATTACCTGCGCCTGCGCGTGGCAGACGAGGCGGGTGTGCTGGCCAAGCTCACAGGTTTGTTGGCCGAAGCCAATATCAGCATCGATGCCGTGTTGCAGCGCGAA
>JBDLWA010000174.1:0-4390 GCA_039804505.1 Pseudomonadota bacterium | reverse complement strand
GCCAACGGTGCCGCTAATTTTTGCACCGCCTCTGCATCAATCCAATGTTGCGCAAAGGCAATCTCTTCTGGACACGCCACCATCAAGCCTTGACGTTTTTGCAAAGTCGCAATGAAGGCTGCCGCTTCGTGCAGGCTGTCATGCGTCCCTGTGTCTAGCCAGGCATAACCGCGGCCCATGATTTCGACATTCAACTGTTGACGGTCTAGATACCAGCGATTGACATCGGTGATTTCCAACTCGCCGCGGGCTGAAGGTTGAATGTTGGCCGCCACATCACACACTTGCTGGTCATAAAAATACAAGCCCGTGACGGCATAGTTGCTACGGGGTTTTGGGGGTTTCTCTTCAATGCTCAATGCGCGCTGCTGGGCATCGAAATCCACCACACCATAGCGCTCAGGATCGTGCACATGATAGGCAAAGACACTGGCACCAGAGGTTTGCGCGTTGGCACCTTGCATCAATTTGACCAAATCGTGACCGTAAAAAATATTGTCACCTAGCACCAAGGCACTGGGTGAATTTCCCACAAAGTTTCGACCAATGATGAAGGCCTGCGCCAAACCATCCGGGCTGGGTTGAACTGCATACTGAATGTCCATGCCCCACTGGCGACCGTCCCCTAACAACTCTTGAAAACGCGGTGTATCGTGAGGCGTACTGATGACCAAAACCTCCCGAATGCCAGCCAACATCAGCGTGGTCAAGGGGTAATAAACCATGGGCTTGTCGTAGACCGGCATCAACTGTTTTGAGACCGCTTGCGTCACGGGGTACAGGCGAGTGCCCGACCCTCCTGCCAAAATAATGCCTTTGCGTGTATTCATTTGACAGATTCTGCCATGCTCCGTGGGCAGATCAAGGCATATGCACTTATGCTTGGGCCCTATGTCTTTTCATGAACTGGGCCTGTCGCCCGAGCTGCTGCGCGCACTCAAACCCAAAACCTATCCGGCCCCCACGGCCGTCCAAAGCGAATTCATCCCTATCGCCCTCACCGGCCGTGATGTTTGGGTGACCGCGCCCACAGGTTCAGGCAAAACAGCGGCCTACGCCCTGCCCCTCATTGAAAAGCTCAGCCGGGCATCACAGGCCCCAGCGCCTGCATTGTCATCAGGTCGGTCACTGAAAGCTTTGAAGCACCTTGTCTTGGTGCCCACCCGAGAATTGGCCATTCAAGTAGGCCAAACCTTCATGAGCCTCTCGGCCCATTTGGGCAAGGCATGCAAAGTGACCGTGGTGTTTGGGGGCGTTTCTTTGAACCCGCAAATGATGGGACTGCGAGGCGGTACTGACATCCTCATTGCAACGCCAGGCCGGCTGCTGGATCTTCTGGATCACAACGCCCTCAAACTGTCGCAAGTTGAAACCTTGGTGCTCGATGAAGCCGACAAATTACTAGAGCTAGGCTTCCAAGACGAATTGCAAAACATCTTGCGAGAAATACCAGCACGTCGGCAAACCTGGTGCTTGTCTGCCACGCGCCCTGCCAGCATTGAAAACTTGGTTCAGGCCTTGCTGAAGCAGCCTCACGAAATTCACATTGAAGGTGCCACACCGCAACCGGCTGTCATTGAGCAACGCGCCATTTACACCGACACCTCCAGACGCACTCAGTTGCTCAAACATTTGATCGAGACGCACCATCTCAAACAAGTCTTGGTCTTTGTGGCCACCCAACACAGCAGTGACATCGTTTCTGCCAAATTGCGGGTTGCAGGCATTGCGGCTGAACCCTTTCATGGGCAACTCAGCCAAGGAAAACGCCAGCAAGTCCTGGCCGATTTCAAAGCTCACCGCGTCAAAGTGGTATTGGCCACTGACTTGGCCGCTCGCGGCTTGGACATTGAAAAATTACCCACGGTGATCAATTTTGATTTACCTCGATCTGCGGTGGATTACACCCACCGCATTGGGCGGACAGGCCGTGCCGGCGAAGCTGGAGTGGCCATCAGCTTTGTCACGCCTGAATCACTTCAGCATTGGCATTTGATCGAGAAGCGTCACGCTGTGAAGTTGGCGCTTGAATCGGTGGTGGGTTTTGAAGCTGAAGCTGATGTGCCTGTGCTAGCCCCCAACAACGGCGGCATCAAAGGCAAACGTCCCAGCAAAAAGGACAAGCTGCGACAGCTGGCTGCCGAACAAAAGCGCGATTAGAAGGGGGCCGCCGAGCCAAAGCGGCGGTCGCGCTTGGCAAACCACTCGAGCGCTTCATTGAATTGCTTCACCGTAAAGTCAGGCCAGAGTGTGTTGATAAAAAACATTTCAGCATAGGCGGCTTGCCACAGCATAAAGTTGCTGATGCGAGATTCGCCTCCTGTGCGAATGAGCAAATCCATCTCTGGCGCATCGGCCGTACACAAGTAAGGCGTTAAGGCCTCTTCACTTAAGTTGTCGATGCTTTCATTCGGATGACTGCGCTGCCATGCTTTGGTGGCTTGAACCAAATCCCAGCGTCCACCATAGTTGGCCGCCACACGCAATGTGATGTTGGTGTTGTGTTGCGTTTGTTGCTCTGCCTTGGCAATGAGTTCTTGCAACTCAGGGCTGAATTTAGATTTGTCGCCCACCACCTTCAGACAGACACCATTGGCCTGCATATCATCTACTTCTTTTTGCAAATAGCTGACAAACAGCCCCATCAAAACAGACACTTCGTCTTCGGGACGGCGCCAATTTTCGGTACTGAAGGCAAAAATACTGAGGTGTGGAATTTTTAAGCGAATACAAGTTTCGACCAACACACGAACACGTTTGGCACCCGATGCATGTCCAAATGCAGCGGGCAACAAACGTTTTTTGGCCCATCGACGGTTGCCGTCCATGATGATGCCAACGTGCTGAGGAAGCGGTGTGGGAGTCAATCTAAATCACTTGTACAAAAGACCAGTCAATTCTACAACCACCGCCCCAATGCAAAAGGCCGCTATCAGCGGCCTTTTTATTTTGAATAATCAATCGGTATTAGGCGATTAAATATTGTGCGCGGTCTTTGCCTTCAATCCACTTAGGCGCTTTACCACGGCCTGTCCAAGTTTGACCGGTCGCAGAATCACGATATTTAGGCGCCACTTTGCCGCCTGTTGATTTACCAGCTGATTTAGTAGCGCTACGACCTGATGGAAATACGTCTTGAATGGTCAAATCAAATTCAGCCACCAATTCACGTGCTTTGCGAATAGCCTCTGAAAGTTCTTGTGCACGAGCAGTTGCAATGGCTTGCTCTAAGGCTTCACGTTGTTGCAATAATTCTTTGTATGAGTTAGTCATGATATTTCTCTTAAATGATAATAGGCTTGTGAATATTACAAGATTCCGAAGAATATGTGGATTCTAATTGATATTAATGAATTTAAATATTATTAATTTTATAAAAATTCAATTAATGAAGAATTTTAGCCATTACCTTGTCAATTCTTTTACCTTCAAGAGAAATGACTTCAAATTGCCACTTTTCGCCCATCAAAATATCGCCATCTTTTGGCAAATATCCCAATTCTGCCAATATAAAACCACCCAGCGTATTGAATAAACCCCTTTCTTCGCCATTCAATTGCTTTATTTCAAGTCTTGCCTTTAATTCATTAATCGGCATTAATCCATCCAACAACCAAGAGCCATCATCTTGTTGGTTGGCCCACGCGTCGGCCACTGTGGCAGATTGAAGCTCGCCAGTGATGGCTTCTAATAAATCACGCGGTGTGAGCAAGCCTTGAACCACCCCATATTCATCGACCACAAAAACAAGACGACCTGACTGATCTCTCAATTGCTCTAACAAAGACATGCCGCTGAGCGTTTCTGGCACAAAGGTGGCGGGTAATGCGTATTTCTCAACAGGCGATTCATCCGATTTTGGCAAAGCCAATAATCGCGCCACACTGACCACACCCATCACGTCATCCAAATTGCCACGACAGACGGGATACCAAGAGTGTCCTTGAGCGCCCTCGTTCAATCCAACCTGGGCCAAGCATTCCGCTGGGGTCATACCCGATTCGAACCATTGAATATCCAAGCGCGGCACCATGAGCGACGTTAAGTGTCGATCGTCCAAATGAAAAACATTGCGCACCATTTGGTGTTCGTGAACTTCGATCAGACCGGCATCGACGCCCTCTTCTAAGCTGGCCGTGATTTCTTCTTCTGTCACAGCGCGATTGCCTTTGGTGTCTATGTTCAGCAGTTTTAAAACACTGTGCGTGGTCATGGACAACAAGCCGACAAAGGGCTTGGCCAAAGTCGCAAGACCTGCCATGGGTCTTGCCACCAATCGCGCGACAGGCTCTGGGTACAACTGCCCAATTCGCTTGGGGACCAATTCGCCAAAGATGATGGTGGTGAATGTGATGGCCGTCACCACCAAGGCGGTGGCTGAAATGCCTGA
>JBDLWA010000173.1:0-4747 GCA_039804505.1 Pseudomonadota bacterium | reverse complement strand
GAGTGCCTTGGAGTACAAGTTGACCTTGGGCTCGAGCACGGGTCCGCAAGTGCATTTGCATGCACTGCCCTACCCCTTGCTAGAAGACATTTAAGCCAAGTTCAGCGTCATTTCAATGTGGTCTATGCCCGCGTCTTGAAAGACGCTGCCATGCGCTTGAAAGCCTAAGCGTTTGTAAAAACCTTCAGCACTGCATTGGGCATGCAAAATAACAGTTTGATCGCCACGCTGTTTGGCCATGTCAATCAAGGCCGTCATCACTTGGCGACCCAGACGTCCTCCGCGAAGTGGTTTAACCACTGCCATACGACCAATTTGCGCCACTTTGGGTTGGGGCTGCAACAGGCGGCCCGTTGCCACAGGCTGCCCCAACTTGTTGACGATCACTGTGTGGCGGGCTGAGTCGTCTAGATTGTCCCACTCGAGTTCCATGGGGATTTCTTGCTCATCCACAAATACGGCAGTTCTGAGCGGAGCCGCCAAATGTTTCATGTCGGACCAGGAACCTGTTTTGAGGTCCACCACGGACTCGCCTGCTTCGTAAATGAGAAGAATATGGCGCAATGCTTCTGGAATAGGCTTTGACGTTTGTGTTGTCGGGTCTGCAAACACATAGATCAATTCGCCACTGATCAGAAGTTTGTCGCCTCTAAAAATACCGGCTTGAAACACCATGGAAGAATTGCCCAACTTGCTGCATTTCATACCAATGCTCAGGTCGTCATCCATCAATGCCGAGGCATGGTATTCCAGCGTGGCTTTCTTCACATAGAGCTCGCCGCCCAAAATGTGAAAAGCCGTTTCGTAAGGCAAGGCCACCTGTCCCCAATAAGCCGTGACGGCCGTGTCGATGTATGTGAGGTAGTGGCCATTGAAGACAATTTTTTGCATGTCAATTTCGGCCCAGCGAACACGAAGTCGATGGAAAAAACGAAAGTCACTGCGTTTCAACATAGTCTGTCTTCCTCTCATGAGTGGTCATTTAATTGTCTGTCATGGCCCAGTTTAAGGGCACAAACTGAAGGCTCGTTTTAAGGCATGCCCTGCATCGTCATGTGCTTTGCGTGCTTCAGGGATCACGCGTCCCATGTTCACAAAACCATGGACCACGCCATGGTAAATCTCAAGTTCCACGGGCACGCCAGCAAGACGAAGCACATCGCCATAGGCAACGCCCTCATCCACCAGAGGATCACATTCTGCCAATCCAATCCAAGCGGGCGCTAAGCCATCATGACGCGCTGCCAGCATGGGGGCAAAGCGCCAATCGTCACGATCTTTTGAATCGATGTAATGACCAAAGAACCAATCGACAGTGGCTTTGTCCAACACAAAGCCCGAGTCGTATTTTTGGTGAGAGGCGCTTTCTTGGCGAGCAGCCGTGCCAGGATAAATCAGCAACTGAAGGGCTAAATTCAAACCAGCGTCTCTTGCATGAAGCCCGCAAACGGCCGCCAAGGTGCCGCCTGCACTGTCACCGCCCACGGCCAACGCGTTTGCGCGAAGGCCTAATGAAGTGAGGTTTTTTGAAACCCATTGAAGCGCATCCCAAGCATCATTGGTGGCCACTGGAAAACGGTATTCAGGTGCCAGTCGGTAATCGACAGAGATCACCGCGCAATGGCCAATGCGGGCCAATTCACGGCACAGCACATTGTGCGTTTGAATGCTGCCAATGGTAAAGCCACCACCGTGAAAGTAAACCAAGGTGGGTAAAGGTGTTTCACTTGTGCGGTGGCTGGAAGCAAACAATCTGGCCTTCACCATGTGGCCATCGCGCATAGGAATTTGTAAGTCTTCAACACGTGCCAAGCTAGGCTCTGGCAAATCCAAGATGCTGGCCGACATTTCATAAAACATGCGCGCCTGTTGAGCGGTCAACAGGTACATGGGCGGACGCCCTGCTCTTTCGATGTTTCGGAGCACCAAGCGCATGGACTCTGTCAGTCGGCTGTGGGGATTGGGATGCGTACTCATAGGAAATAAATTATCGCCAAAGTGACTGAATGAGGGTTGTGGAGGCTGACTTCTAAGGCGGCTTGGATTAGAGTTGTATGAGATCGTAACGCATCAACTGATCGCGACGAATCCTTTCACCACTCCTGACGCTTTCTGGATCATCATGGCTTTCATCAATTACGTCACGCAAATTCAAATCGATTTCGGCGCGGTTCAACTTTTAAAGCAAGAGTGTGAACGAGTGGGCATTCAAAAGCCCCTCATCGTCACAGATCAAGGCGTCAAAGCTGCAGGTATTCTGCAAAAAGCACTCGATGCATTAAAGGGAATGTCGGTCGCAGTATTTGATCAAACCCCCTCCAACCCCACAGAAGCCGCCGTTCGCGCTGCTAGCGAGGTCTATAAGGCGCAGGGATGCGATGGCTTGATCGCTGTGGGCGGTGGCTCTTCCATCGACTGCGCTAAGTGTGTGTCAATCGCTGTGACGCATGAAGGCCCTTTGAAAACCTACGCCACCATTGAAGGTGGCTCTCTCAAAATTACAGACCGAGTGGCGCCCATCATTGCGGTACCCACCACCAGTGGTACCGGCAGTGAAGTGGCGCGAGGTGCTATTTTGATTGTGGACGATGGCCGAAAGTTAGGATTCCACTCTTGGTTCATTGTGCCGAAGGCGGCCATTTGCGACCCTGAACTGACGTATGGCTTGCCGCCTCTGTTGACCGCTGCGACCGGTATGGACGCCATTGCGCATTGCATGGAAACCTTTATGGCACCTGCCTTCAATCCACCTGCCGATGGCATCGGTCTAGATGGTTTGCAGCGCGCTTGGGCGCACATTGAACGCGCCACCACAAACGGTCAAGACAAAGAAGCGCGCATGCATCTCATGAGTGCTTCCATGCAAGGCGCGATGGCTTTCCAAAAAGGCTTGGGTTGTGTTCATTCTTTAAGTCACAGCCTTGGGGGTGTCAATCCTCGTCTGCACCACGGTACTTTGAATGCCATGTTCTTGCCGGCCGTGGTTCAGTTCAACGCCGCCGCAGAATCGGTTCAAAAAGAAAACCGTTTGAACCGAATGGCTCAAGTCATGGGCTTGGCTTCAGGCTCCGACATTCCACAAGCCATTCAAGACATGAGCGCACGATTGGGATTGCCCACAGGTTTGAAAGCCATGGGCGTGACTGAGTCGCAATTTGATGCTGTGATTCAAGGTGCGTTGGCAGATCATTGCCACAAAACCAATCCTCGTATCGCTACTTCAGAGGAATACCGCGAGATGCTAGCGGCATCCATGTAATCAGAGGTCTTGTACTTTTGACAGGTCTGGTTTTTGTAACCAGGCTGCAAACTCGTCTGCCAATTGTTGGCTGGCCGAAGCAGCGGTTTGCCAAACTTTGACACGCGCCTGCAAGTCCTGGCCATAGGTGGCAAAGTCATTTCGATCAGGGAGTTTGCCGTTGGGCAAGGTTTTGACCCATTCAGGGTTGGGTGCCAACACCACGGTGTTGGCTAGAAATGCCGTGGATTGGTGGCGCCACTTCAAGCCTTTGTCTAACCAACCAGGAATGACCGCTTTTTGAAAATGCGGATAGAGCACTAGACCTTTGGGGGAAGAATTTGTGGCTTGTGTTTGCCAATCCAAATGCAAGTGATAGTCCGTGATGCCGCCATCCCAATAAGCCCCCTGCGGCGCGCCTTCAATGTCGTGCACAGCCTTCAAGACAAATGGAATGGCGCAACTGGCTTGCAACACGTCCATGAAATTGGCGGGTGTCAATGACAAGTGGCGAGTGGCGTAATCTTGCGTGTTGAAGGGTAAAGAACCGGCCGACGAAAACGCGACGCGCTCCAGCGAGGCACCCATCGCTTTGCGGCTGATCACATTGCTCAAAAATGCGCCGCCATAGCCCAAGGGGCTGAGAATGGGATGTTCTCGCGACAGCAGACCCTTGCCACGTGACGTGATGACGTGCAGTCGATATCGAGGATGATTTAACAAGGACTCAACCAAGCCCCCATAAAACAAATCTAAGTTCTCACGAAATGAATCACTGACTTGCTGGGCACTGGGAAACTTTTCGCCGGGCTTCAGTTCGTAATGCTGGTGAATGTAGTCATGCTCTAACCTGAGCAATCCAGCGCGGCTGTCGGGCAAGCAAGCGGTGGCCATGCGCCACGCACCAATGGAGGCCCCTACAAGGTCGATGCTCTGCTGACTACTGGGCAGCCATTCATTGAACATGAACCGGTCCAACGGCCCCAAGATCAAGCCTTTAGGTCCGCCAGCTGCTGCAGGAATCACCCTGACATCGGAGGCACTAAGGCCCTGCGAAGCCAGATGTTGTTTGGCTTTCGGTCCGGCATAAATGGCGAGGGCTTGCATGGTGTGTTGAAACCTTGAGAGCTTGAAATTACCCTTTGTTTTGCAACTTTGCAAAAGCCGAGGCCATGGCACTTTGTCCTAAATTGCCCGATTGACTGGGGCCCTGCGAACGATGGTGCTGATGGCTTTGACGAGGTCCGCCTTCAAACTTGTTTTCACGACCTCGTTGTGCACCTGATGGCGCTGCGTCGCTCAGCTTCATGGTGAGGCCAATGCGTTTGCGCGCCACATCCACTTCGGTCACTTTGACTTTGACGATGTCGCCGGTCTTGACCACTTCGCGGGCATCGGTGATGAATTTGTTGCTGAGTTGGCTCACGTGGACCAAGCCGTCTTGGTGAACGCCCAAATCAACGAAGGCACCAAAGGCGGCCACGTTGCTCACGGTGCCTTCCAAGATCA
>JBDLWA010000172.1:0-15500 GCA_039804505.1 Pseudomonadota bacterium | reverse complement strand
AGTTAGTGGCCTATGCCAAAGCACAAAAGGGCAAACTCAATTACGCCGTGGCAGCAGGTATGGGCAGTGCTTCGCACTTGGCGGGCGTCACTTACGCCCAGCGCCATGGCATTGAATGGGGCTACGTCCCCTACAAGGGCGGCGCACAAGCCATTACCGATTTGGTGGGCGGCCAAGTCGATGTGATGTTCAATGGCATGGTGGCCACCTATCCGCAAGTGAAGGCTGGCAAGATCAAGTTGATTGCCGTTTCTAGTTTGACGCGCAACGCGCAAATGCCAGACACACCCACTGTGGCAGAGTCCTTGCCAGGTTTCTTAACAGGCAGCTTTCAAGGCTTGTTGGCCCCCGCTGGCACCCCTAAAGCCATCGTAGACAAGCTGCATGCCGAGGTTCAGCGCATTGCGGCCATGCCCGATGTGAAAGAGCGATTGATCACCTTGGGCGCTGAGCCTTCCAACATGACGCCTGATCAATTTTCGCAATGGGTGAAATCTGAAATTCCAGCCATGGCCAAAATTGTGAAAGACGAGAAGATCACGGTTGATTGATGTCCATTTGCAGATGCGATCAACGCCTATGCAAAATTGAACCGAGGGTTTTGGAGGGCTACTGTCATCAGGGCTAATTTGTTACATTTTCGGCTCATTGATGCATTGATTGAAGTGAGCCGTTCATGCTGAAGAAACTAGGTGTTTTTCTGGGATTAGTCCTCGCCGCTTTGGTGTTGGCGGTGGGCGGCTTGTATGCCAAAGGCGGTTCGGCTGAAGTGCTGTTGTGGGTGGTCAAACTGTTCATTCGACAAGAGCACGCACCCAACCGCGAAGTCACATGGGCGGTCCCCAATGCCTCTGAAGCGCCTTCGCAAACCAGCGAAGGCCGCAAACCGCCCAACATCATTTTGATTGTGGCTGACGACTTAGGCTACAACGACATCACTTTGAATGGCGGTGGTTTGGCCAAGGGCACTGTGCCCACACCCCACATCAACAGTTTGGCGCAGCAAGGTGCCAATTTTGAAACCAGCTATTCGGGCAATGCCACTTGCGCGCCTTCCCGGGCCGCCATGATGACGGGACGTTACCCCACGCGTTTTGGCTTTGAGTTCACGCCCACCCCCAAGCAATTCATGAAAGTGATTGGGCATTACAAAGGCCCCAATCAACTCTACGACGCCATCTATCACGCTGACCGTGAAAAAGATCTCATCCCCTATGAAACCATGGGCTTGCCACGTTCTGAAATCACCATGGCCAAGATGCTCAAGGGGCAGGGGTATCGCACCTTGCATGTGGGCAAGTGGCATTTGGGCGATGCCCCTGAATTTAGATCGCACGTGCACGGCTTTGACGAAGCTTTGTCGTTCCAACACGGCAGTTCACTTTTCTTGCCAGAAAATGATCCCAATGTGGTCAACGCTCAGCAGTCGTTTGACATCATTGATAAATTTCAATGGGCAGCCGGCAGCTTTGGCATGCACTTCAATGGCGGCGAACCTTTCAAACCCAAGCGCTACGTCACCGATTACCTCACCGATGAAGCTGAAAAAGCCATTGAGGCCAATCGCAAGCAACCCTTCTTTCTGTACTTGGCCTACACCGCGCCTCACACGCCCCTGCAAGCCACCAAAGAAGACTACGCAGCCCTGTCTCACATTGAAGACCACACGCTGCGTGTGTACGCCGCCATGGTGCGCAACCTCGATCGCAACATTGGACGCGTGTTGCAATCGCTCCGAGACAAGGGATTGGATGACAACACCCTGGTGATCTTCACCAGCGACAACGGCGGTGCGCATTACGTGGGCCTGGATGGCTTGAACAAACCGTATCGCGGTTGGAAGGCTACGTTTTTTGAAGGCGGTATCCGTGTGCCTTTGTTTATGAAATGGCCAGCCGGCATTCCCAAAGGTGTCAAGCCGCAAATGGTTGTCAATCACATGGATATCTTCTCTACTGTGGCTGCAGCCACGGGTGCTAAGTTACCTTCCGATCGACCCATTGACGGTGTCAATCTATTGCCTCAATTGAGCAAGCCAGCTGACAAAGGCCCCGAGCGCGCCTTGTTCTGGCGCACAGACACCTATCGCGTGATTCGCAAAGGCGATTGGAAGCTGCAAGTGTCGCAAAACCCCAGAAAAAATTGGCTGTTCAACATGGCCACCGATCCCACTGAAAAAATCAATCTGGCCGACAAAGAGCCAGAGCGCTTGGCCAGCATGAAGAAAGAGTTAGAAGCTTTCAACGCCACGCAAGTCAAGCCTAGCTGGCCGTCCATGGCGGAAGCAGCCATTGCCATTGACAAAAACTTGCGTGAAAAAATGGTGCCGGGTGACGAATACGTTTACTACGGTAACTAATTTGAAAGGTGCACAGTTCAATGGCGCCTAGTTTAAAGCCACTGGGTTGGTACGAATAAAGCCCACCAAAGCCTGCGCCACTTCCTCGCCTTTGTCCTCTTGAACGAAGTGGGCCGCTCCTCTAATTTGGGTGTGATTTTGACCCGCGGCACCTGGCACTTTTTTCTGCCACATCACTTGCCCGCCCTTGGTCACAGGATCGCGTGTGCTGAACAAGGTAATGAAGGGTTTGTGCCAGTTCTTGAACAAGTCCCATGCGCGCTCGTTGGCTTCTCGTGCAGGATTGCTGGGGTCGATGGGCACCAGTGTGGGAAACACTCTGGCACCCACTTTGTAGCGACTGTTGGGGTAGGGGGCATCGTAGGCCGCCACAGCATCATCCGACAAACCTTGCGCACAGCCTGTGCGCACAATTTTGCCAATGGGGAACCAAGGGCTGTACATGGCAAAGGCGCGCCAAATGTGAAAGGCCATAGGAATTTTTTCCTTGCCGGTGGGCAAGCCGCCGTTGCTCAAAGCAATGCGCGCAAAGCGATCAGGCATTTCGGCCACCATGCGCAAACCAATGAGCGAGCCCCAGTCTTGGCAGAACAATGTGATGCCATTCACATTGAGCGATTCAAGCCAGGCACTCATCCATTGCACATGGTTGTCGTAGGTGTAGTCTGAGCGCTTGACGGGTTTGTCAGTGCGGCCAAATCCCACTTGATCGGGCACCAACACTCGAAAGCCCGCGTTGACCAAAATGGGAATCATCTTGCGATACAAAAACGACCAGGCAGGTTCGCCATGCATGAGCAGCACCACGGGGCCATTGCGAGGGCCTTCGTCAATGTGTGCAATGCGCAGGCCCCCAATTTGGGTGTAGTGCGCCTGATACGGAAAATCGGGCAGATTTTGAAATCGTGCTTCAGGCGTGCGAAGAAATTCTTCAATGTGAGGTAAGGCGCGCATAAAAATCTTTGTTTAACGGGTGCTGGTTTGAATGACTTTTTGGCCAGCGGGCAAGCTTAAAAAATCACCATCTTTGGCCACTTGAATTTTTCCCTTGAAAATGTCCGAGGTGCCTTTTAAGAACACATCCACCAAGCCAGGCAAGGGCAGTGGGGGCGCCACATGGTTGAGCAACAAATAGCCCACCTGCGCTTTTTGAGCGATGGCGGCCGCTTCTTGTGGCGTGGTGTGGTAATTGAGAATGTCCTTCATCAATTGCTCTAGCTTGCCCCGTTGGGCTTGCTGCGCACCATCTTGAATGATGTGCATGAGTTCGGTGGACATGGCTTCGTGAATTAACAAGTCCACCCCTTGCGCCTCACGTTGCACATTGGCTGATGGTGTGGTGTCACCACTGATGACCAGGCTTCTGTCTTTGTACCGAATTTGATAGCCCACTGCAGGATGAATGGGCGCGTGCGACACACTGAAGGCAGTGATTCGCGTGTCGGCATTTTCAAAAACGACGGTGGCTTTGCTGTCTTGCAACTCAAACGTTTTGGGCGTAGCACCAAAGCCACTGCGGGGCAAGACATGATCGCCGTGGTGCGCCACGCGATAACCTTGGTCTAGGCTATAGGCCTGCAGAAAACCATTCACCACGGTATCGACGCCCTTGGGACCATACACCTTGACGGGTTCTGAATTTGATTTGGAAACCCACCGCTGCAGCAGAAGTTCACCCAAACCATCGATATGGTCAGAGTGATAGTGCGTCAGAAAGATGCCATCAATGAGGCCCGCATTAAATCCCATTTTGTTGATGTTGCGCGCGCTGGTATTGCCGGCGTCAAACACAAAAATTTGCTGGCCTGCAATGACCAAGGTGCACGGACCTCCGCGCTGTTCGTCGGGCATGGGCGAACCTGCGCCACAAATGGCAACGTGCAAGCCATCGGGTAAACCTTTGAGAGGGTCGCTGGCCAAGCGCTGGGCCGCCACACGCTTGGCCACCACCAAGCTGATGGGTGCCCTAAACACATACAAGGCTGCACCCAGCAGGCCGACGATGAGCAAACCAATGCCAAATTTTTTCATGCCTAGACTCCAAAAATTCTTGCCACGCGCACGCCAAACCCTTGAATCCAAGGCGCCACATAGCGCAACTTGGGGCGATCAGCTTCAGCCGCTTTGATGATTTGGTTCACAATGGATTGAGTGCTTTTGGCTTCTAACCACTTGAAGGTGGTGCGCTCTTGCTGCTTGATGCGCTCAGCTTGGTGCGCAAAGTAAGAGTTGGGACCCATCCAGGCATATTTGCTGTTGGTCATGGCTTGGTTAAAACCAGTATGAATGGCACCCGGCTCGATCAGCGCAATTTGGATGTTCTTTTTGAGTTGGTCCATTTCAGCGCGCAAGCCAGCACCTGCGGCTGACAGGGCAAACTTGCTCATGCTGTAGGGCATCAAGAAAGGCATGGGCACGCGGCCAGCAATGGAGCTGACAAACAACACGGTGCCTTTTTCTCTGGGAATCATTTGGCGCAAGGCCACTTGGGTCAGTGCCAAGGTGCTGAACACATTGACTTCAAACAACTTGCGAACACGGTTCATGTCGACTTCGGCCAATGAGCCCGATTCGCCAAGCGCCGCGTTGTTGATCAACACGTCTAGGGCGTATTGATCCAGTTGCTCACGATCTGGCTCCGAGGTGATGTCGAGCTTGAACACTTCCAAAGCCACCCCCGCCTGCGCTGCGGCTTGCCGCAATGTTGCCGCTTGCTCAGTGGTTTGTGTGGTGGCTAAAACACGATGGCCACGCTGGGCCAAAGCCATGGCCGTGTCCTTGCCGATGCCTGTGGCTGAGCCAGTGATTAAGATGGTTTTGGACATGTTGTGGCTTTGTGAAAATGGCTTTGTAAAGATGGCTTTGTAAAGATGGCTTTGTGAATTGATGGCCTTATGGCTTGATAGCTGAGGGGTAAATACGCGCGAGTCGATCCATCGAGCACCAATAAATATCTCGGTGCCAGCCTAGACTGGGGAACACCACGCCTTGCATTTGGCCGCCTGTGGGGGTGCGTGATTTTTCTTGTCCAGTTTCGATGTCTAAGAGCACAACGTCTTCCTTGAATCGAGTGTAGTCATTCACGCACAGCTCACCCGTGTCGGCCATCAGCAACAGATGACTGGCTGCACCAAAGTTTTTATGGTGCCAAAGCGCTTGCAGCTCAACCCGATGAGGTTCGCTTGTATGAGCTTGGATTCGCCAAGCGCGCAAATGGCGATTGGCAGAATCAAAAGCCACCACAATTTGACGCTGTCGATCGATCAGGGGCGGGTTAGTAATGGCACCGCCCGGCAAGCCACTGATTGACCAAGTTTGAGAACAAGAGGAACGGTGCAAAGACACGCGGTGCAATCGGTTTTCAAACTTGTTGAGGCCGGCACCCAACATGCTGAACTTGTAGTTGTGCGCGCCGTTGTCCATGAACCAAGCGGCTTCGCCATCCAGCACCAAGTCCCAGCCGTAGCTTTGGGGCGCATCTTTCAAATAGTCGTAGCGCCAATCGGTATCAAGTTTTAAGCTGTGGGTGGCATCGTCCCAGTGATATCGAAAGACCGATTGAACGCCCACCACATAGACCGTGTTGCCCTGGGCACTCAAGCGCGCAATGGATGGTTGCGGCACGTCAATGTGCGGTGCCACCGCTTGCAGGGTATCTGGACAAAGGGTGGTGAGTTTGGCTGGCGTGGTGCTCGACAAATTTTTGGTGATCACTTTGCCGTTGGCTAACACCACAAACGAGTTGTAGGCTTCAGCCACTGGGAGCTTGTACGAGCGCAAGAGCTCACATTGCCGATTGAGTTGGTGCGCGTATTGACCATAGACCACGATCAGATGGCCGTTGGCATGAACAGCCATGCCGCCCGGCCACATGGGGCCACCTGGCAAACGAGGTGATTGCAAACGTGTTTCTAGTGTGATGGGGTCGATCAAACTCACTTGCGCTGTGGTGGCCAATCCAATGTGGGCGCGCAAAGCAGAGTGAGTCAGCAGAAACACTTCACCTGGATCGCCCAGCACGGTCATGGTGGACAGGCGCGTTCGCTTGGCGGTACAGGCCAGAGCTTCATGCTTTTGTAAATTGAAGCCATGGCTGTGCAGGGGTGTTTGCAGTCGTGCAGGGCCAGCATCTTCCGAAGGCCAAGGGCTGGCATAGTAGCCACGTGCTGTCATGGTGAGGGCGTCATTCAAGTGAACAACATTCGCTGACGCTGCCGACGACGGCGCCAATACACAAAACCGCCCAACACGAACAAGACCCCTAAGCCTGCCAAATGCCATTGGTATCGTGGCCAATACACAAATACCAAAGAATTGATGACAACTTGCTGAATTGGGTCGTAACCTTCTGGCATGGGCAGCACGCCATTGGCTTTAGCCCACTTCGCATAGTCGTCTTGCATGCTTTGAAACAACTCGGGCATCTGCTGTTGCAAGTCATGTGTCTCGCCTGGATCTTGCGCAATGTTGAACAAGTGCCATTGGCCATCACCCACAGGCGCTAGGTTGCTGAGCAATTTGTAATCGCCTTTGAATAGCGCGCGATTGCCTGAGAGCTCGTAGCCGAGCACTTCATCTGGGCCGCGAACACGATTGGCTTTGCCTTGAATAACAGGCATCAAACTGTGGCCCGTGAGCGGGTAAATAGTTCGCCCTTTATAAGAGGTGCCAGGGTGTTGAACCCCTGCCAAATCCAATAAGGTGGGCACCACATCACTGACGTGCGTCAAGCTGTGTTTGACACTGTTCTTCAAATGATGAGCTTGCGTCGGCACACCCGAAATGATCAAAGGCACACGAATACCGCCTTCGCCTGCAAAAAATTTGTAGGTGTTCAAGGGTGCGGTTGCCGCACGAGCCCATTGCGGACCAATGATGCTGTATGCCCCTTTGCTGCCCAGCCGATCGATGTCACGGTTGTAGTTTTGATCCAACCACCAGCGACCCACGGCCAAGGCGTAGGGATCGGAAGCTTCTGCGCCGTTGTCCGACATGAAAACAAACACGGTGTTGTCGTATTCACCGGTTTGCTTCAAATGTGCCAACAAACGGCCAATGTGAAAGTCCATGGCTTCTGCCATGGCGGCATAAACTTCCATGCGCCTGGCTTGATAAGCCTTGTCTTGTGCGCTGAGTGACTCCCATGCCACGTGCGTGGAAGGGAGTGGGGCCATGGGGGTATTGGCAGGCACCAAGCCCAAAGCAATGGCTTTGTCGCGGCGTTCTTGTCGCAAGACATCCCAACCCTTGTCGTAACGTCCTTTGTACTTGTCGATGAAGGACTGAGGTGCTTGAAGTGGAATGTGATTGGCTTGAAAGGCAATGTAGGCAAAGAATGGTTTGTCTGATTTTTGATCTGCTTTGAGGTACTCAAGGGTTTTGTTGATGTAGTACTCAGACGAGTAAAACTCTTGGGGCATCTTGGCCTCTTGCCCGTTGTCGTACCAATAAACTTTGTCGGTCAAGTCGAGGTAAAGCTTGCCGGTTTCCCAATTGTCAGAACCGCTGTCGCCCATCACCAAAGAGCGGTCGAAGCCACGGGCGGGAGGCAAGTTGTGCGGCTCTTTGCCCACATGCCATTTGCCTGCAACATAGGTGCGGTAGCCACTGTCTTGCAACAAGCTAGACACCGTGACCACGCGTTGATTGAGCACACTCAAATAACCAGCACGGCCCACGTGCGATTGCGGAATGGTTTCGCGCATATTGCCGACGCCATTCAAATGGTTGTCAACACCTGTTAACAACATAGAGCGTGTCGGGGAGCAAGAGGCACTGACGTGAAAATTAGAAAAACGAACGCCCGTTTGGGCCAGTTGGTTGAGGTGGGGTGTATTGATTTCACTGCCAAAGGCTCCCACATCGCTGTAACCCCAGTCATCGGCCAGTAGCACCACCATATTGGGTCGCTTGGCCCATGCCGGCAGGCTGATGGCAACAACAGAAAGGGCCAAAGCGACCAGAACACGCAATGTTTGGCGATGAAAGTGATTTGAGAAGCGCATCATTTATTCAGTGGGGCTAAGGTCGAACTTGTTGTGCATGGCTTTTTCAATGACCCAGAATCGATCTTGGCCCCAGACGGCCGTGTCTTCGAAACGGAAAGAGGGAACACCCCATAAACCCAATGCCAACAAAGCCTGTCTGTTTTGTTCGGCGACAGCGCGCCAATGCGCGTCATTGGTTTCGCTTTTCAAAATATCTTTGGCGGCTTCCCAGTTGAGGCCAGCACGCTCAATGATGAGCTTCAAGTGAGCGTCGGTGCCGGCATCGAGCCCTTCTGCCCACACGCCATGCATGAACGATTCAACATAGGCCTGTTCACGTTGGTGCATTTGTGCAAACGGAATGAGGGCCAGCCCGCGTTCGGTGGGTTTGCCCACGGGGTCGTTGACGCATCCAAAGTCTATGTGTTGGTGATGTGCCTCACGGGCTGTATCAAGGCTGATATATTGCCTTTTTTCTGCTGGGACGGGCAAACCGCGCATCACCATGGGCAAGACATAGCGCAAATTGACTTGAACGCCATTTTGTTGGGCCCATCTATAAACCTGCTGAGCGCAAATGGCTGAATAAGGGCTGCGAAACGAGATGAAAAAGTCAAGGCTAGTGCCTTCTGGCACAGGCCCCAAAGTTTGATATTGCGGCGTGTAAAACAGCGGTGGCTGGGTGGCTGTGTTGTGCGTTCTGACGCGCTTTGACAAGCCTAAATCAGTCAGCCTGCTTTCGAGATGATGCAAGCGATCAATGCCCCAATACCACTCGCCTTCGTAATAAATCATGGCACTGAGATAGTGCCCCCATTTTTTTCGAAGCCGATGTGCTTCTTGCAAGGACTCCCGCGTGGTCGCTTTTGCGTCAATGGTGAAGGGGTAGCGCAGGCCATATTGTTGCGCCAGTCTTTGGGCATCCAATTGGCTGTAGGCGGTTAGTTTGTCGCGTTCAGGGACTGCCGATGCATCGGGTTCGGCCACGATGTGCTGCAAGACGGACACAGCATAGCGCGCTTGCAAAAGAGGTAAGGCTTGGGCTAATAGTTGAGAATAAGGATCGTCTGTTTGCAGAAAAACATGCAGAACATGAGACCTGCTTTGTGCTTTTCTTTTGGCCTCTGCTTTTTCGCGAAGTTTGAGCAGTCTTTGCCGAGAGAGAAAGTGTTGGCTGATGACGGGCATCAGCCAACTTTTAAGGCTTCTGAAGGACATGGCAATCAATGAACATGAGGGTCGTGCCTTCTCGAAGAAACCTCGCTTTGATTACCAAGCTTTCACAAGACGCATTTGCAGTGACTTGGCCACGATGGCGTTACGACCGCCAAAGTTGTCGCTGTATTGCACATTGAGACCTGCATTTTGGCCAGGCAACTTGAACGATACAAAGGGGCCCACGCCATTGGTTTTGTAACGGCTGCCTAGCAAGGCGGCACCACTGCCGGTGTCATCTGAAATTTGTTGAATGGAAAACAGATTGACGCCGTAGGCCCAATTGCCGCTGACCTTGACCAAACCGCCCTCGGTATAGATAAAGTTGCCGCTCTTGTAATCGGTGTCTTTGTTGCGCGTGTTAAAGCCATAGGACACACGACCTGCAATGGTCACACCAGAGTCCCATGATTCATCGGAATGTTTGGGATTCAAGTTGTAAGTGACGGCCACACCGGGACGGATGGTGAGGAAATTGCCGAAGCCAGGGTTGGGGCCGCGGTCTTTGTCGTAAGAGCCTGTGGGCACAAACAGGGAGACACCCGCTGCCACTTTCAGACGATCGACGTGGCGAACCCAAACGGTTGACAACTCGGTGTCACCCACGCCGGAGGTTTCTAGATTTTGATTGGCAGAAGCTGCCAAAATTTTGGCTTGAACTTGTGCGTTGGCCTGTGCGGTACCTGCCGTCAATTGCGTCACCACAGCAGCGCTGAGCGGGGGTGTGGTGGCGGCAGGGGTGAGTGTGCCTGCGGCTTGCGTGACCACAAACGTACGCTTTTGCTGAATGAAAGGCACATTCACAGCGAAGGCGACGTGGCCACCGCCATAGACACCTTCAGTGAGGTAGCCACCGACCAAATTGAGTTGGGTTTGGTCTTGATTGAACGCCAGGCTGCCTGTGGGGAAACTGACTTTGTAGGGCAGGGCAGGATTGAGTTGAATGGGGGCAATGGGCGCAGGCGCAATGTCATTGCCGGCGGCATCGGCAAGTTTGTAAATTTGTAATTGCGTGAGACTGGCTGTGCCGAAGAAACCGGGCTTGTCGGCCGAGGCTGCAATTTCGCCACCAAAAGCGCCAACAGGTGCCTGACGCAGTTTGTAGCTTTCGGCCGCTTGTGCACTCAAGCCACATGCCAGTAAACAGACCCAAGGCAGCGATGCAAAAATGAACTGACGAGGCGTTGCAAAGTGGCTAGAACGAATCATGGGTGTCTCCAATTGTTGTTTGATGAGATCAGTACACGGGTGTATTGATATTTCACTCTAGCACAGCAAATTAAATGCCTATTTAGGGTTTCCGCTAGCGAATCTCCTTTTTTCGCATGCTTCAGGCTGTTGCAGAATGAGGCATGACATTTAAGGCCAGGCTTCCAAAAAAATCTCCAAGCAAACCCAATGCTGTGGTGTCAGCGCCACTCAAACGCGATGATTGGTTGGATGAGGCCTATCAGGCCGTGGTGGAAGGTGGCTTTGAGAATGTCAAAGTCTTGACTTTGGCTGACAAGTTGAAAGTGACACGAGGCAGTTTTTACTGGCATTTTGCTGACCACTCAGATTTGATCAGCAGTTTGATCAAGCGATGGAAAGAAACGCAAATTGCTTTCAACGACAGCTTGATGGCCACACAGACCCATGAGCCTTTGAAAGACCTTGATTCGGTGTTGGATGCCGCCTTTGTACAAGCTGGCGAAAAACTTGAAAACCTTCGATTTGAACAAGCCCTCAGAGCCTTTGGACATCACCATACCGAAGCGGCCAATTTGCTGATTGAAGTGGACGAAGCGAGAGTGGCAATGCTCCAAGGAAAATTCAAAGTGGTGGTCAAAGATGACAAGAAGGCCAGAGATTTTGCAGCGCTTTTGTACCTGGCCATTGCCGGCAGTTATCAGGCCTTGAGTCGTCCCGTCAATCCACCCAACATTCAAGCGTATTTGCGCACACTGATTTCTAGTTACCTGTTACACCAGCAAATTAGTTGAGTCGTTTCACGGCAGGCATTTGCCATGTGCCTTGTAGTGCTTCGGGTTTTGGCCAGTACAGACGCGCATTTAACAAGAACGGCGCATCGGCTTTGACGGGGAGCCAATTGGCGGCTTGCGCAGCGTCGGTGGGGCGTGTGGCTTGAACCCAAATATCCAGCGAACCATCCGCGTTGTAAACCAACTTGTCCCGGTCGCCCAGTGCAAAACGTTTCAATTCGTTGGCCATTAAAAATTCATCGGCGCCATAGGCTGTGATCGACCAAAAGGCTTTGACGGGAGGGAGCTTTGCGGCATCAAAGTGCAATTGGTAGCGATGTTGTCCATGGAGCGCTTGCCCCTGCATATCGAGACTGGTGTTGGGGTATAGCGCATCTTCAGGCAAGTTAGCACCTAAGCCCACCATGGCCACCACGGCGCGAATGTTGTAGTCGGTGCCGTAATTGCCCAAGCTCAAGGGCGGCGTGGACCACGTGCCATCTTTGACTTTTTGTTGCAACGCTTGCATCACTTTGCGATTGGCAATCCATCGACCTAAAGCAAAGCTAGCGGTGTCGATGGCACTGAGTTGCACGGGCTTGCCGGGTTCGAGCTGATGCGACGCCAAGCGATCCAGCATCGCCTTGTCTTCTGCTTTGGCAGGATTCTCAACCATCAATTGCATCAAGCGCTCATAAAACTCGCGCGTGCTCATCTCTTTCATTTGAACCACGGGCGGTGCAGATTTTTGTGCACTGGCTTGCCAAGTGGAGGGCGTGTTGCTTGGTCCACCTAAGCGGTAGAGTTTCAAACGATCTTGTAAACGATGGACTCGTTCAAAATCGGCGGGGCCATTGGTTTGTGTGCGGCCAATGAGCCAGACCATGTCGGTGGGGGCACGCAAGAGATTCATCCCTGCGGGCGTTTGGCCTTGCCATTGCGGACCGACCAACAAGTAGGTGCTGCCTTGTGGGCCACTGGTTCTGGTGCCTGGCGATGCAAAGACATGGGTCCAGGCATCCATGAAGGGCATGAGTTCGTAGCGCTCATCATTGGCGGGCATCTCAAACACCCAGGGGCCTTCTTTCATGCTGATGAAGGCTGTGGTGTACAGGGTGTCGACGTTAGGCCGGACCACATCTTTGAAAGTGGCATCGGGAAACAATCGCACACGCCTGAGTTCATTTTCAGGACCAATGTATTTTTGGCTGTGAACGCGTGTGGTCTCCATCATGACCAAGGGATAGCCAAACAAATAAGCTTCTGCCCCCAACACAATTTTGTCTTTGTAGGCCCACAAAGTACCAGCTACCAATAGGCTGAAAATAAGCAGCGTCCACAACAAGCGTTTGAAGCCTGTTTTCACAAGACTGTTTTGAGACATGAGGTGATTCTTTCTGTTCAGGGCTGCAGAATGGTTCTAAAGCCTAAATGACTGACTGCCAAATCTTCTTCTTGGGGCTGTCTTGAGCCTGCTCGATATCGCATGCAGTAGTTGGGAGCACATAAAAACGAGCCGCCTTTGATCACGCGCGATTGTGTTTGCGCAGGCCGAAATTGAGGTGGTTTTTGTGCTGCGTCTGGGTCTAGACCTTGCGCTTGTTTGGCAGCCTGCGCCTGAGCTTGGGGCCGATCGGCTACAAACACATCTGCGGTAAGTTCCCAGACATTGCCAATCATGTCAAACAAACCCCAGGCATTAGCGCCGTAGCAACCCACAGGCGCGATGCCCGCAAAGCCATCTTCGCCTGAGTTGGCCATGGGAAAAATGCCTTGCCAGGTGTTGGCGTGAGCCGGTTGATCGTGTTGAGTGGGCAATTCTTTGGCGCCGGCGCGTGCGGCCCACTCCCATTGGGCTTCGGTGGGCAGGGTGTGACCTTTCCATTTTGCGTAGGCCATCGCGTCTTCGTAGGTGATGTGAATCACGGGGAAGTGGGCATATTTTTCAATGTTGGACTGTGGTCCCGCTGGGTGTTGCCAATTGGCTCCGGGAATGTATTGCCACCACTGCCTAGGGTCATCGCCGTTGGTCAGTTGTGCCGGTATTTTGAAAACCACAGCACCCGGTTGACGCATCTCAACGGGCAAGCTGGCCGCCAGCTTAGGGTCGACAGGACGTTCGGCCACCGTGACATAGCCAGTGGCTTTGACAAACTCGGCAAAGGCTTGATTGGTTACCTCGGTGCGGTCCATCCAAAAGCCTTGGACCTTTACATTGCGCACGGGTGCTTCTTCGGCGTACACACTGTCGCCCATGTCAAATTGTCCCGAAGGTACCCAGACCATGCCAGGGTGGGGCGGGTGGCCTTGTTCTTCGGGCAAGCTGCACTGAAGTTTGGCGGGCACCAACTCTGCGGGTGGCTTGCGCGATGAATTGGAAGGGCCGATGTACCAAGCGAAGGCCATGGCCAAAATGCCACAAGCCGCGCTTGTGAGCCAACGCTGTTTCGACATCATGAGGTGTGATCCCTTGCAAACATCTGAGGTAGGCGCCAGTGTAATTGTTATTGTGAGAAGAGGCGTGCCAGCTGGTTTTGTCAGTGAAGTGGCTCGTCATCCATGTGATGGCCACAGACCCAGTGCTTGATTGACCTGCGGCGTTTGATTTTTCAAGCAAAATAAGTGCATGAACTTTTACGAAACCAGTCGACAAGTGACCGTGCTGGGTGCTGGCATGGTGGGGGTATCTTGTGCACTGGCCCTTCAGTCCAAAGGCTGGCGCGTGACCCTGGTCGATCGGCGCTTGCCCGGTGAAGAAACCTCCGAAGGCAATGCGGGCGTGTTGTCGCGCAGCTCCTTGCTGCCTTTCAATCGGCCGGGCTTGTTGAACAGCCTGCCGCGCATGTTGCTCAAGCCTGGGCCCGCATTTCAACTGCGGCCCAGTGCATACGCACTGTGGCCTTTCATGTGGCGATTTTTGTGGCATGCCAAGCGCGCCTCTTTTGACGCCAGTACCGTGGCTTTGGATGCACTGATTCAAAGTTCAACACAGGTTCATAAACAATGGCTCGGTCAAGCGCAAGCACAACACCGATGGCGCGACACAGGTTGGTTGTGGCTGTTTCAACACCAAGCAGCCTTTGATGGCAGCGCGTTCGCACGAGACACTTTGAGTGCATTTTCGGTGGCCACCGAAATATTGCAGGGCACCGATATTCAAGCCTTAGAGCCGCACTTGGCAACGCAATTCAGCCATGCCCTGTGGATCAAAGACGCAGCGTCGGTCGACAACCCTGGTGCCGTGGTCAAAGCGTATGCGCAATTGTTTGTGCAGCAGGGTGGTGTGTTCAAAACCGCAGAGGTGACAGCCTTGTCGCAGCAAGCAGTGGGTTGGCAATGGCAAGATGCGCAAGGCAAGCAGCACGCCACGCCCAATGTGGTGTTGGCGATGGGGCCTTGGTCTGAGAGCTTGTTAATGGCCAGCCGTTTGCCCTCAACGTTCAAAGCCCACATGGGGTTTGAGCGTGGTTATCACCGACATTTTCAAACGCTAGACGGCATCACCCTCAGTCGTCCTATCTACGACACCGCTGGCGCTTATGTGTTGTCGCCCATGCAAGACGACAGTGGGGCTTCGGTTCTGAGAATGACCACGGGTGTGGAGTTGGCCGTTAGAGATGCCAAGCCCAATTGGACGCAGCTAGAGGCTGCAGAAAATGCGGCCAGACGTGTGATGCCCATGAAGGCCAGCGTGGCTGGCAAAGATTGGCAAGGTTCACGCCCCACCACGCCCGACAGCCGACCTGTGATTGGTGAAATGCCAGGCTGTCCAGGTTTGTGGCTGGCGTTTGGTCATCAGCACATTGGCTTTAGCACGGGGCCTGGAACAGGCGTCTTATTGTCAGAATTGATGGGCAGCGAGTCCACCAGCATTGACCCACGCGCCTTCAGCCCTGCTAGGTTCAGTTGAGCAAGGCTTGCGCAAATTCTTGCGCATCAAAGGTTTGCAAATCATCGAGCTGTTCGCCCACCCCGATG
>JBDLWA010000171.1:0-3451 GCA_039804505.1 Pseudomonadota bacterium | reverse complement strand
ACATCATCTATTGGGCTTTGCGTCACCCCGACCAAGTGCCCGCCAATGATCGCCAATACACCTTCATGGAAAAAATCCGTGAGTCGGGCAGCTTAATTCCTGTGGTGTGTCTCATTGCCTCTGTGCTGGGCTCCATCTATGCAGGGATTGCCACGGCCACAGAAGCGGCCGCGGTGGGCGTAGTAGGCGCCATGGTGTTGTCTGCCGTTCAAGGCTCCTTGAATTGGGCCAGCTTCAAAGAATCTCTGATGGGTGCCACACGCCTGTATTGCATGATTGCCTTGATTTTGGCGGGCGCTTCGTTTTTGACTTTGTCCATGGGTTACATCGGCTTGCCACGACACTTGGCGGAGTGGATTGCCACCTTGGGACTGAGTCAGTTTGAACTGATTTTGGCACTGACTGTTTTCTACGTGGTACTGGGCTGCTTCTTAGATGGCATCTCGATGGTGGTCCTCACCATGGGCGTCATCATGCCCACGGTTCAAAAAGCAGGCATTGATCCGCTGTGGTTTGGCATCTTCATTGTGCTGGTGGTTGAGATGGCGCAAATTACCCCACCCGTGGGCTTCAATTTGTTCGTCCTTCAGGGTATGACTGGCAAAGATTTGCTCTGGATTGCCAAAGCCACACTGCCCATGTTTTTCCTCATGGTGGTGGCAGTGTTGCTCATTTACTTCTTCCCAGGCATTGTCACTTGGATGCCCCAACAAATGAAACTTTGACACATCGCGGCAGCGCTGGCTGAGGGCCAGCCTGCTGCGTTTTGGGCTTCACCACGATCCTCTATGATGTCGAATGATTTGACGCAAAGTCAAAAGACATTCAAAGGAATTTTGTGTTTAAAAATGTGATGGCCTACCGTATTGGGCCCAACTGGAACGCCACCGTCCCAGAAATTGAAAGCGCTTTGTCGACCAACCGTTTTGTCGAGTGCACCCCCGGTCAGGACAAGTCTGTTGGCTGGACCGAGCCTCGCGGCGTTGCCCACGGCCCCTTGATCGAGTCCATTGGCGGCCAATTGATTGCCAAACTTTTGATCGAAACCAAAGCGGTTCCGGCCTCCGTCGTCAAACGCAAAGCAGAATTGCAAGCCCAAGAGATCGAAGCCAAGACAGGCCGCAAACCTGGCAAAAAAGAAACGCGCGAAATGCGCGAAGACATTTTGCACAGCCTCTTGCCTCAAGCCTTTGCCAAACAAGGCGCCGTCATGGTTTGGATCAATCCCAAGGACCGCTTGTTGGCCATCGATGCCGGCAGCACAGGCAAGGCCGATGAAGTCATCACGCAATTGGTTCGCGCCTTGCCCGGACTCGATCTCAATTTGCTGCAAACCGCCACCTCACCGCAAACCGCCATGGCGTCTTGGCTTCTGGCCACAGACCCCGACGAACTGCCCCGATCTTTAAGCGTAGAAAAAGAATGTGTTTTGAAATCGGGCTCAGAAGACCAGCCCATGGTGAAGTACACCCGCCACATCCTCAGCACCGAGGAAGTGCGAAAGCATGTGCGCGAAGGCAAGCTACCCACACAGCTGGCGCTCAGTTGGGAAGGCAAAGCCAGTTTTGTTCTCACGGAAGGCTTGCAACTCAAAAAAGTTGCATTCTTGGATGGCACCGAACCCGAAGCCCTCAGTGCGGAAGGCGAAGACAAGTTCGATGCCGATGTGGTGCTGAGCACTGGCATGTTGGGCCCGCTGCTCAAAGATGTGATTGATGCACTGGGCGGCGAGAACGTGTTCGCAGAAGCGGCCTCCGACGCAGAAGGCCCACCCTTTTAATCAAAGGACACCGCCATGTTGTCTGTCATTGCCATTTGTATCGGTGCATCGCTAGGCGCCCTGGCCCGTTGGCAGTTGGGCTTGTGGCTCAACCCTGCATCGCCCACTGACGGCATTTTTCCTTGGGGCACCTTGGCAGCCAATTTGATGGGCGGCTATTTGATTGGCCTGTGTGTGGGCGTTTTTCAAAGCCTGCCGCAACTCGATCCTGAGTGGCGACTTTTGTGCGTCACGGGCTTTTTAGGTGCACTGACCACCTTTTCAACCTTCTCGGCAGAAGTGGTCGGCATGCTTCAACAAGGCCGTCTCGTTCTGGCTTTGGGGACGGCCAGCGTTCACTTGGTCGGTTCATTGATCCTGACCTTCCTGGGGCTATACACTGTCAAACTCATCGGTATTAGTCCTATGCCCTAAATGTGGGGAATGAGGTCTACTGCAACTTTGTTTCAACTGGTTTTACTTGGAGTACTTATGACCCTGAATCGCATTGCACGTCGTCTCGCACTGGGCATGGCTGTTGCCCTCCCGATGGCCTTGACAGTCAGCACCAGCGCACAAGCGCAAGCTTTCTTCCGAATTGGCACGGGCGGTACAGCCGGCACGTATTACCCCGTGGGCGGCATGATTGCCAACGCTGTGTCAGTTCCCGGCAAATTGATTGCCACCGCACAAGCCACCAACGGCTCTGTGGCCAACGTCAATGGCGTGGCCAGTGGCGCGATGGAATCTGGTTTCTCCCAGTCTGACGTGGCCACATGGGCCCAAAAAGGCACCGGCATTTACGAAGGCAAGCCCAATATTCCAGACTTGCGCCTCATTGCCAACCTGTACCCCGAAACCATCCACGTGGTGGTCAAAAAATCGTCGGGCATCAAGAGCATTGCCGAGCTCAAAGGCAAGCGCGTGGCTTTGGACGAGCCAGGTTCTGGCACCTTGGTCAATGCCCGTTTGATCTTGGCCGCCTACAACATCAAAGAATCCGAAATCAAGCCCGAGTACATCAAGCCCAACCAAGCGGCCGACAAAATGAAAGACGGCGCTTTGGATGCCTTCTTCTTCGTCGGTGGTGCACCCGCTGGTGCCATTGCCGAATTGGCCTCTAGCGGCGGTGGCATTGCCTTGTTGCCCATCGACGGTGCACAAGCACAAGCCTTGCGCAGCACCAGCTCCTTCTTTGCCAACGACAGCGTTCCCGCTGCCACCTACAAAGATGTTGACGCTGTGAACACCTTGTCAGTGGGCGCCCAGTGGGTGACCAGTGCCAAAGCCGATACAGAAACCATCTACCAAATCACCAAGGCCTTGTACAGCGAGTCCACCCAAAAAGCATTGGCCGCTGGCCACGCCAAGGGCAAGCTGATCACCTTGAAGAATGCCGTGCAAGGTGCTGGTATTCCTTTCCACCCAGGTGCTGAGAAGTTCTACCGCGAAGCCGGTGTATTGAAATAATTTAACTTGCGTTAAATGCCAACGGGCGAGTTAACGACCAGTTAACTCGCCCGTTACTACTTGAAGTTTGAAGAGTATTCACATGACCGCTGCCTCCCTGCTACCCGACGATCAAAAGCTGCAAGAACTTGAAGAGCAGTTCGATCCTGAAATGCGCTTTCGGCCCACCCTGCCGCCTGCCACGCAAATTGTGAAGTGGTTGTTGATTGCGCTGTCGTGCTT
>JBDLWA010000170.1:0-12701 GCA_039804505.1 Pseudomonadota bacterium | reverse complement strand
ATGAGGTGTTTCCATATCAATCATTGTTGCCACCCATGCCAAACAGGTTCAACAAGCTTGTGAACAAGTTCAAGATTGAGACATACAAGCTAACAGTGGCCATCACGTAGTTGGTTTCGCCACCGTTCACAATGCGACTGGTTTCAAACAAAATCATGCCGGCAGACAACAGGGCCACCATCGCCGACACAGCCAATGCCAGGGCAGGCATCTCCAAAAACACAGCGGCTAAACCTGCAATCAGGGCGATGACCATGCCCACAAACAGGAAGCCACCCATGAAGCTAAAGTCGCGGCGCGTGGTTAGAACATAAAGTGACAGCGCCAAGAAGGTTGCACCCGTGCTGGCCAAAGACAAAGCAATGGTGTGCGCACCACCAGGCATGGCGAGGTAATGGTTAAGTACGGGGCCCAAGGTGTAACCCATGAAGCCTGTTAGTCCAAAGACGGCCAAGATGCCCCATCCGCTGTTTTGCAATCGATGAACTGCAAAGAGCAGGCCCACATAGCCCACCAGTGTGAGGATCAAGCCTGGTGCTGGCAATTGAAGGGTCAAGCTGGTGGCGGCAACGCCAGCACTGAACAGCAGCGTGAGTGCCAGCAATGCATAGGTGTTTCGAAGTACGCGGCGTACTTCAATCGGTTGAGCGTCTATGACAGACGCAGATCCCAGCGCAAGCTCTTGGGAGGCTGGGCCCATGTTTTCAGGTTTGTCGTTGTATGTGTTGCTCATGATGTTTTCTCCTTTTTGAGACGTCACGAGCGAAAGATAAGCGCTTAATCAATTCTAAAAAAGAAGATAATTGTGTAAATTCACTCCTAAAAAAGCTGACTATGAGCACGACGTTTAACTACAAACATCTGTACTACTTCTGGGTTGTGGCCAAGGAAGGCGGAATCTCTAGGGCCGCCGAAAAGTTGGACATGGCCGTTCAAACTGTGAGCGCGCAGGTCAGAGAGTTGGAAAAATCGTTGGGCTATGCCTTGTTAAAACCGGCCGGAAGAGGCTTGGTTTTAACGGAGGCTGGCATTGCGGCCATGAAGCAAGCCGATCTTATTTTTCAACTGGGTGAATCCTTGCAGACCTTGGTGAGGGATGCTGGCAGCACACCTGCAGTTCGCCTGACGGTGGGTATTTGTGACAGTCTGCCCAAGATGGTGGCCCATCGCTTGTTGATGCCTGTCATTGAAGTTCCAAACTTGAAGCTCATGTGTTTGGAGGGTGAGCTGGAAGACTTGCTAGGCGACTTGGCCTTGCACCGTTTGGATGTGGTGTTGTCTGACAAGCCAGCACCCAACAATCCCAACATCAAGCTTTACAGCCATGGCTTGGGCGAAACAACAATGGCCTGGTTTGGCTCTGCCAAGATGGTCAAGAAAGCGCACAAAAACTTTCCTGAATGTTTGGCGACGGTGCCTGTACTACTGCCCACCAAGCACACCGCCGTACGAGATCGCATTGACCAGTGGTTTGATCAGCGCGCCATCAAACCCCACATTGTGGGTGAGTTTGAAGACAGTGCGCTTTTGAAGACTTTTGGTGCCAACGGTATGGGGGTGTTCCCTGCGGCCGAGTGTGTTCAAGAAGATTTGACAACCCAGTACGCAGTGCAGCGGCTAGGCGCCTGCGAGGGGGTCACTGAGCATTTCTATGCCATTGGCACAGAACGCAAAGTGCACCACCCTCTGGTTCAGCAGCTTCTGAAGCAGAAGCTGTCGGCGTAGTCCTTTTAATTCTCTGGCTTGGCAGTCTTCACACTCAACACCATGGTGATTGCCAAGATGCCGATGACCACACCCAAAGACACCATCACTGGAATTTTGTAGACATCAATCAAACACATTTTGGTGCCAATGAACATCAGAATAACGGCCAGACCGTAGTTCAAAAGGTGGAATTTGTTGGCAACAGAGGCCAGCAAAAAGTACATGGCGCGCAAACCCAAAATAGCAAAGACATTGCTGGTCAATACGATGAAGGGGTCGCTGGTGATGGCAAAAATAGCGGGGATTGAATCCACAGCAAAAATGACATCTGTCAAGGCAATCAAGCAAATCACCATGAACAAGGGCGTGGCCACTTTCTTGCCATTCTCCAAAGTCCAGAAGTTTTCGCCGTCGTAGTTTTTGCTAACTGGGATGAGCTTGCGCAACAGCTTCAGTGCTGGGTTGTCATCCAAATTGGGTTCTTGGCCAGCTGCCCACCACATTTTGAGACCCGTCAAAATTAAGAAGGCGCCGAACACATAAAGAATCCAATGGAATTCTGCGAGCAACCAGCCACCCACCAAAATCATGATGGTGCGCAAAATGATGGCACCCACAATACCAATCATCAACACCCTTTTCTGGAAATGAGAGGGCACGGCAAAGTAGGTGAAGATCAACAGGAACACAAAAATGTTGTCGACCGCCAAGGACTTCTCAATCAGGTAGCCCGTGAGAAATTCAAGCGATTTGGTATTGGCAATTTCTGTGGAGCCTGTGGCGTCTTTGATAGCCCACCAAAAAAGGCCATTGAATAAAAAGCTCACGGCAATCCAGATCAAGGACCAATTTAAGGCTTCTTTGACGCCTATGTCTTGGGCACCTTGTTTGCGAAGCACAACAAAGTCAATGAACAGTGAAAAGACGACGATGAGGGCAAATGTTGCCCAAAGCCATAAAGGAGCGATTGTTTGCATGGTGACCTTACCAATTTGTTATGAGGTGGATGTCTGGTAGACCCTTCGCAAAGTGTAGCCCGATAAGATCAGTTTTTATTTAACAAAATGCATGATTTACTTCGTAAAAAACTGAATATTTGTGCGTATTCTTCTCAAATTGAACCGCAGGTTCTTTTGCGAGACGGGGCTTAAAACTTCAATTTAGACGCCAACAGCGCCTTTGGCCATCAACTTTTTGGCGACCTGCACACCTAGCTGTGTCGCCACCTCAAGTGCATTGCCACTGTTGATATCAAGGGGACATTGATCGGCTGCCTCTATGAGGGGCGCATGGCTGTTCAAGGGGTCGCCCCAAGCAGCCACAATCGACAAGGTTCCATTGTTCAAAGTTGCATGTGCTGCCAAAGGCATGGAACAACTGCCACCCATGGTGCGGCTCACGCCGCGCTCGGCATACACCGCAATGGCTGTTTGGGTGTCATTCAAGGGCGACAATATTTGCGCTAGATCGGGCCTGTCGGCGCAAATCTCAATGCCAATGGCGCCTTGACCGGCTGCGGGCATCATCTTGGTAAGGTCAAAGCTGTGCCTAATTCGTTCTGACAATCCCAAACGCTTTAGGCCAGCTGTGGCCAACACAATACCGGCATATTGGCCTTCATCTAGCTTGCGCAGACGTGTATCTAAATTGCCGCGCAGAGGCTCAATTTTTAAGTCGGGCCTGAGGGCATGCAGCAACACAGTTCGTCTTAAGCTAGAGGTGCCCACCACAGCACCCTGTGGCAAGCTCTCCAAACTGTCGTAATGTGGCGAGACCCAAGCATCGCGCGGATCCTCACGTTCCAGAATACACGCCAAGGCAAAGCCAGGCGGCATATCCATGGGCACATCTTTCAAGGAGTGCACAGCAATGTGCGCAGAGCCATCGGCCAGCGCCACTTCTAACTCTTTAATAAACAAGCCTTTGCCGCCTACTTTGCTTAAAGGCTGATCAAGAATTTGGTCACCCAGGGTGGTCATCCCCAGCAGTGACACTTCGTGACCTTGGGCTTCAAGCAATTGCTTCACATGGTGGGCTTGCCAAAGGGCAAGACGGCTTTCGCGCGTGGCAATGGTAATTTTGCTGGACATGTGTGAAAAACTTTATGTTGAAGACTTTAATTTCTTGGCAGCATCGATTGCAAAGTAAGTGAGGATGCCATCTGCACCAGCCCGCTTGAAGGCCAGCAAGCTTTCCATCATCACGGCATCGTGATCGAGCCATCCGTTTTGCGCAGCTGCTTTGAGCATGGCGTACTCACCCGACACTTGATATGCAAAGGTGGGCACTTTGAATTCATCTTTCACGCGTCGCACAATGTCGAGGTAAGGCATGCCTGGTTTGACCATCACCATGTCGGCGCCTTCAGCAATGTCCAGCGCCACTTCACGCAGTGCTTCATCCGAATTGCCTGGATCCATTTGGTAGGTTTTTTTATCGCTTTTACCCAAGTTGGCTGCAGATCCTACGGCATCTCGGAAGGGGCCATAAAACGCGCTGGCATATTTGGCGCTGTACGCCATGATTTGTGTGTTGATATGGCCGTGTGCTTCGAGGGCACTGCGAATGGCGCCAATCCGACCATCCATCATGTCGCTGGGGGCCACAATGTCGACGCCTGCGGCAGCTTGCGTGAGGGCTTGCTGTGTGAGCACTTTGACAGTTTCATCGTTCAAGATGTAGCCAGCATCGTCGAGCAATCCGTCTTGCCCATGGCTGGTGTAGGGGTCGAGCGCCACATCGGTCATGATTCCCAGCGATGGGAAATGTTTTTTGAGGGTAGCCACCACATGTGGCACCAAACCATTAGGGTTCGTAGCTTCGATGCCATCGGGCGTTTTGAGGTGCGAGCTGATCACCGGAAAAAGTGCCATCACGGGAATACCCAACGCAACGCATTCTTCAGCCACGTGTAGCAACACATCGAGGCTAACGCGCTCTACACCGGGCATCGATAAAACCGGCTCACGACGTTTTTCACCTTCCAGTACAAAGACAGGGTAGATCAGGTCGTTGACGCTCAGTGAATGTTCGCGCACCAAGCGACGGCTAAAGTCTGTACGGCGCAAGCGGCGAGGGCGATGGAAGGGATACGGTGTGGTCATGTTGTTCTTTTGAGTGGCGTGAGATGAATGAATAGATTTAAAGCCAGTCGCGCTTCACAATGAAGCGCTGCATCAGGTCATGCTCTGGCGTGCCTGCTTCAGCTTGGTGTTGGTAGGACCAACTGACCAAGGGCGGCATAGACAGCAAAATTGACTCTGTACGCCCCCCCGATTGCAAACCAAAGTGCGTGCCGCGATCCCAAACCAAATTGAATTCGACGTATCTTCCGCGTCGATACAGCTGGTGTGCGCGCTCGCGTTCGCCGTAGGGCATGTGGATTCTTCTCTCCACAATAGGCATGTAGGCCTTTAAAAAAGCGTCGCCCACACTCTTTAATACGTCAAAACTTTTCTCGCTGCCAAACTCCGAGAAGTCGTCAAAGAAAATGCCGCCAATGCCGCGTTGTTCGTTGCGGTGCTTGAGGCAAAAATACTCATCGCACCAAGTTTTGAAGCGCGGATACAAATGCTCGCCATGCGGTGCCAAGGCATCACGGCACGTTTGATGAAAATGAACGGCGTCTTCTTCAAACCCGTAGTAGGGTGTGAGATCCATACCGCCACCAAACCAAGCCACCGTATTGCCATCGGCAGTTTTGGCAGACAACATGCGCACATTCATGTGTACCGTGGGGGCGTACGGGTTGCGGGGATGAAAAACCAATGACACCCCCATCGCTTCAAAGGGCGCACCTGACAGTTCGGGCCGGTCGTGAGTGGCTGAGGGGGGTAGCTTGGGCCCGGTGACATGCGAAAAGCCACAACCAGCTCGCTCAAAAATAGCGCCATTTTCTAAAATTTTGGTGATGCCGTTGCCTTGCAAAGTTTCGCCAGGCGGCTTGTGCCATTCATCCGAAAGAAAGCTGCCGCCGTCAAGTTTTGCAACGGCATCTGTGATGCTTTGTTGCAATGAAATGAGGTAGCTTTTAACGAGCCGAGTATCCATGTTGTTGTAATGCGATTGATATTAAAAAGAAACGTACGCTGTAGTTTTCAAAGCTCTTTTAAGCCTTGGTGAATGCGTTGAATCATTCGCCAGCACACCAACAAAATAATGGGCGTGCTAAAGCCGGCCACAATTTCCGGGTTGAGGTTGACGCCAGCCGCTTTGGCAGCTTTGCCCAAATACAAAACGAGGCTCACCACGTAGTAGGTGATCGCGGCAATGGACAAACCTTCCACCGTTGTTTGCAAACGGAGTTGCAAGGCTTGTCCGCGTGTGAGCTTCTCCAACAGTTGTTGGTTGTGTGCTTCAGCTGCAATTTCAACGCGTGTTTGTAGCAATGCGCTGGCTCGCGACACCCTTTGTGCGAGCGAGGCCAGACGTTCCGAGGTGGCGTTGACGGTGGCCATGGCTGGCGCCAAGCGTCTTTGCATGAATTCGCCTAGCGTTTGAATGCCTGACAAAGGTTGCTCGCGCATTTCGGAGATGCGTTCTCTCACAATGGCGTCATAGGCGCGCGCAGCAGAAAATCGGTAGCTGTGTTCTGCAGTGGTGCTTTCGACTTGTGCCGCCAAGCGTGCCAAGTGGTTCAGCAAAACTTCATCGCTGTCGGTGTTGGCTTCTAGTCTGGCGGTAATTTCTACCAGCTCTACTTCAGTTGCGGCTAATTTGCTGGCCAGTTTCTTGGCCACTGGCAAACTGAGCAAAGACATCATGCGGTACGTTTCCAATTCCAGCAGTCGCTGTGCAATTCGGCCTGCGCGGTTTTCAGAGGTGCCCGGTGCTGCCATGACCAAAATGCGTTCAAACCCATCGGCGCCAATTCGCAAATTGGTGATGATGTGCGAATGCGATTGGCCGCTGGCAGAACGGCCCATCCTGGCGCCAATGACGGTGCCGTCACCTAACCACAGCTTTGATTTGTAGATGGTGTCGTCATCGTCCATGCCCTCGTTGAGCATGCCCAAATGAATGGCGCTGATGGTTTTGCCTGGAATACCTTTGAGCCACTCGACGCCAGTGGCTGTGTGTTCGACCAGTTCAGGCAGGGTGCTGCCCCACTGCGCATGGCTGGGCAGCGGCTGAATGATGGTGTAGCGCGTGAATTCGGTGTGTCGCTCCCAAATCAACTTGTAGGACTCGCCTTGAAGTTGCAGAAAGTTGCCCTTCATGTCCGCCAAGTCCAATTCGCCTTGACCTGTTAGCTGCTTGAGGTGGGTCCATTCGTCTGTAACGCTCACATCAGCATTCAAAACTGCCACGTAATTGATCAGCGCTGGCAACTTGATGAGTGCTGAGGGCCTCGTGTGAATTTCGTTGTGCAGGACCAGGCGCTGCCCTTCATTGGTAGGTAAGTAGGTTGTTGTCTGGTCATTCATGCGTTTCCCTTGTTGGGCTGGCCTGCCCACTAGTGGACCTGTTTTATGAAAAAAACAGCATAGTGTCAACCTCTATTGACATTTCTTAATGTATTACTATATTGACATCTAAATCTGTCAATTTTCGTTGACGGTGACCTTTGGGGATGCCATGAGCCTATTCACACGCGCCGAAACTGCCTTGAAATCGCATTTTGAGAAGGCAGTGGGGGAAGGTGCACCCCAAAGATTGCAAGCGGCCATGCAGCACGCCATTTTTTCGGGGGGCGCACGCATTCGCCCTCAGTTGTGCATGGCCGTGGCCACCGCTTGCGGTGACGACACGCCAGAGCTCACCAACGCGGCGGCTGTGGCCTTGGAAATGATGCATTGCGCCTCCTTGGTGCATGACGACATGCCGACCTTTGACAACGCCGATTTCAGGCGCGGCCAGCCCACCGTGCACAAGGCTTTCTCTGAGCCCTTGGCCCTGCTGGCCGGGGACGGTTTGATCGTCATGGCTTATCAAGTGCTGCTCAATGCGGGCAGGGCGCAACCCGATCGTTTGGTCGCTTTAATGGACAACCTCTCTAGAGGCGTTGGCTTGCCCAACGGCATCGTGGCCGGTCAGGCTTGGGAGTGCGAAACCACCGCCGATTTGGGTCAGTACCAACGCGCCAAAACGGGGGCCTTGTTTGTGTCCGCTACCTGTGCTGGCGCCATTGCCAGCGGCAGCGCCCATGAACCTTGGGCGCCTTTGGGCTCGTACTTGGGAGAGGCGTATCAAGTGGCCGATGACATTCGCGATGTGTTGGGTGATGTGGCTAGTTTGGGCAAGCCAGCAGGTCAAGACGTGCTCAATGCGCGCCCCAGCTCAGCACAAGCCTTGGGTTTGGAAGGTGCCATCAAACATTTTGATTCGCTCATTGCCAAGGCGGGTGAATCGATTCCGGCTTGCAATGCCCGCGACATGTTGCGTCAGTTGGTCCTTTTGGAATCGGAGCGTTTGGTGCCCAAGTCCATGTGTGAAGGCTACCGCAAACGCACTGGCAAAGTGAAGGCTAGCAAGGCCGAGAAAGTTGCCAAATCGGTGAAGTTGCCAGCTGTAGCGGCCAAGCTTCAGAACGTTCCCCGCTGAGTAGGTTCTAGACCATGAACCAAAATTTAGACGTGGCTCAACTGCCTGGCAATCTGCCTGGCACCAACTCGTGGCATGACCGTTTTCTGCAGTGGTTGGAGCAGCTGTATGCCAATCCAACCTTGTACAAACTGTCGCTAACCAACCCGCTCACGCGATGGGTCACAAGGCGCAGAACACAAAAATTGTTTGACCTGATGGCGGGCTTTGTGCACACCCAGGTGATGCTGGGCTGTATTCGCTTGGACTTGTTCAAGATGCTGCACAAGTCGCCTGCAGACTTGAAGCAAATTGCACAACGCGTGCAAATGCCCGAGCCCATCTTGCAACGCTTGCTGTTGTCGGCCGTGTCATTGGGCTTGTTGGAATACCGCAGCCAGTCGCGCTTTGGCTTAGGCCCACTGGGCGTGCCATTGGCCACCCACGACGGCATTGCCGCCATGGTGGAGCACAACCATTTGCTCTACAAAGACATGCAAGACCCGGTCGGGTTTTTGAACAATGCTTGGCAAGGCAGCATGGCTGAGTATTGGCCCTATGCGCACGATGCACAGGCGGCAGAGCGCGCCGCGCAGGAAAAGTTCAGTCGCTATTCCGATTTGATGGCCGCCTCACAGAGTTTTGTGGTGCAAGAAATTTTGTCCACGTTTTACTTTGGCGAACACCGCTGCGTGATGGACATTGGTGCCGGCAAGGGGCGATTTGCCAGCGATTTGGCGCAGCATGCGCCCCATTTGAAATTGAAATTGTTTGACTTGCCGCCGGTCTTGGAATTGGCCAAAACCAATGTTCAAGCGCGTGGATTGACGGATCGGATGAGTTTCCATCCAGGCAGTTTCTTGCACGACGAGTTGCCCGCGGGCGCTGACCTGATCACCTTGGTTCGAGTGGCCCACGATCACCCGGACGAGGTCGTGATTCAGTTGCTCAAAAAAATCCATGCGGCACTGCCTGTGGGGGGCGTGTTCTTGTTGGCTGAACCCATGGCCCAAACCCTGTCGGATGCGGCCCAGGGTCCCACGCAGACAGATGCTTACTTTCACTTTTATTTGCTTGCCATGGGGGCAGGACGCCTTCGGACCCCTGAGGAATTGATGCGGCTCATTTCTGAAGCTGGCTTTGGCGGCGTTGAGCTGCTACCCAATGCCATGCCGATTCATGCTCAGCTCATTGTGGCGCGAAAAACTAAGTGTTTACCCTAATTTACACCATAATATGTAAATCTAGTTTGACACAAGTTGATGTAACGCAAAGAATACACCTATGAAATCCACCGCTGTTGTTTTTAACAATCCCAAAGAACTGTCTTTGAAGACACTGGACCTGCCTGAATTGCAGGAAGGTCAGGTGGAAGTGGCTGTTCAATTTAGCGGCATCAGCACCGGAACAGAGCGCATGTTGTGGGACGGCAGCATGCCGGCTTTCCCGGGCATGGGCTACCCCTTGGTGCCGGGCTACGAGACGGTGGGCCGGGTGACCAAAGCCCACGAAGGCGCAAAACTCAAAGAGGGTCAAACGGTGTTTGTGCCGGGGGCCAATTGCTTCACAGGCGTTCGCAGTTTGTTTGGAGGTGCCGCCTCTCGTCTGGTGGTGTCCGATCAAAAAGCCTTGCCCGTAGCCGATCATTTGGGATCTGAGGCCGTGTTGCTAGCGCTGGCAGCCACGGCGTATCACGCGGTGTCGGGTGGGGGTCAACACGACCCTCATACACCGCCTGATTTGATCATTGGTCACGGTGTGATGGGCCGCTTGCTGGCGCGTCTCACAGTGGCGGCTGGCTACCCACCCCCCACCGTTTGGGAAACCAATGCAGAACGTGCCAAAGGCGGCGAGGGTTACAACGTGATTCGTCCCGATGACGACGCACGCAAAGACTACCAAGCCATTTACGACGTTAGTGGCGACTCGTCATTGCTCGACAAATTGATTCAACGCATTCGCCCAGGTGGCGAAGTGGTTCTGGCAGGTTTTTACAAAGACAACTTGCAGTTTGCATACGCCCCTGCCTTCATGCGCGAAGCCCGCATCCGTGTGGCTGCCGAATGGAAGCGTCCTGATTTATTGGCCGTCAACGAGTTGGTGAACAACGGTCAACTTTCCCTCAAGGGTTTGGTCACTCACGTCCAAACCTCCAACAGTGCCACCGTTGCGTATGAGACCGCGTTCGGTGATGTTTCTTGTCTCAAGATGGTCCTTGATTGGAGCGCACACGCATGAACACACAAACAGCTACAGAACACAAAGTTCAATTTGTTGATCGACTTCGTGAGGAGGCTTCAGTGCCCCCCGAACCCATCAGCACCAAAGAGGTCACCAAGGAAACGCAGATCATTGCCATTTATGGCAAGGGCGGCATTGGCAAGAGCTTCACGCTGGCCAACCTCAGCTACATGATGGCGCAACAAGGCAAAAAAGTTTTGCTGATTGGTTGTGATCCTAAGAGTGACACCACCAGCTTGCTGTTTGGCGGCAAGGCTTGTCCCACCATCATCGAAACGTCATCGCGTTTGAAACTGGCCGGTCAAGCTGTCAGCATCAGCGACGTTTGCTTTAAGCGCGATGGCGTATTTGCCATGGAGCTGGGCGGTCCTGAAGTGGGTCGTGGTTGCGGTGGCCGCGGCATCATCCACGGCTTTGAAACGCTTGAAAAATTAGGCTTCCACGATTGGGGCTTTGACTATGTCTTGCTCGACTTTTTGGGTGACGTGGTGTGTGGCGGTTTTGGTTTGCCCATTGCCCGTGACATGTGCCAAAAAGTGATTGTGGTGGGCAGCAACGATTTGCAGTCCCTCTACGTGGCCAACAATGTTTGCTCTGCCGTGGAATATTTCCGCAAGCTGGGTGGCAATGTGGGCGTAGCTGGCATGGTGATCAACAAAGACGATGGCACCGGCGAAGCGCAAGCGTTTGCAGCTAACGCAGGCATCCCGGTTCTGGCTGCTATTCCTGCCAACGAAGACATCCGTCGCAAGAGTGCCAGTTACGAAATCATTGGCAAGCCCGACAGCGAGTGGGGTTCGTTGTTTGCTGACTTGGCCAAGAACGTGGCCGAAGCGCCACCGATGCGTCCCAAGCCCCAAACGCAAGATGAGTTGCTGGGATTATTCAGCGCTGACACGGTGGGTCGCAATGTGGTGTTGGAGCCAGCCACCATGTTTGACATGGTGGGCAAAAACGAAATCATCAAGCCCAGCCTCGAAGTTGTGTACGACCAGGTCTGAACAACATGGCACGCACCATCCCCATCCAAGCTGTAGCGGCGCAAGCTGCACAGGCACCTGCAGACGGCTTAGGTTGTCACGCGGGGGCAGACCAAATGCTAGAAGCTGCTCGCAGCGCCGGCAAGTCCGAGGTGCTCGATCAATACGCCAAAGACTATCCCCGTAAAGCCGATGCAGGACCGCATGATCAACCGCAGAGCATGTGCCCTGCGTTTGGATCCTTGCGCGTGGGTTTGCGCATGAAGCGCACCGCCACTATTTTGTCGGGTTCAGCATGCTGTGTGTATGGCCTGACATTTACGTCGCATTTTTATGGTGCACGCCGCAGTGTGGGCTATGTGCCATTCAACTCGGAATCATTGGTCACTGGCAAGCTGTTTGAAGACATTCGAGATGCCGTTCATGCAGAGGCAGACCCCAACAAAGTTGACTCTATTGTGATCATCAACTTGTGTGTGCCCACAGCCAGTGGCGTGCCCTTACAGTTGCTGCCCAAAGAGATCAACGGCGTTCGCATCATTGGCATTGATGTACCGGGCTTTGGCGTCCCAACGCATGCAGAAGCCAAAGACGTATTGGCTGGCGCGATGCTGAAATATGCACGTGAAGAAGTCATGAATGGTCCCGTTGCTTCGCCCAAAGGCGGACGCTCTGCCGTACCCACAGTGGCTTTGCTTGGCGAGATGTTCCCCGCCGATCCCGTCATCATTGGACAAATGCTCGCGCCGATGGGCTTGGCTGCAGGTCCTGTGGTGCCCACACGCGAATGGCGCGAGTTGTATGCTGCCTTGGATTGCTCGGTAGCTGCTGTCATTCACCCGTTTTACACCGCCAGTGTGCGTGAGTTTCAAGCGGCAGGTCGCCCCGTGGTGGGTTCAGCGCCTGTGGGCTTAGAAGGCACACAAGACTGGTTGCAAAACATTGGGATCTCTGCCGGTATTTCGCAAGATCAAATCGACATTTCGCGCAACCAACAGCTGGCAGCCATGCGCGGTTTGCTGTCGCAAAAACCCATCAAGGGTCGTATCACGCTCAGTGGCTATGAAGGCTCGGAGTTGTTGGTGGCACGCTTGTTGGTGGAATGCGGTGCAGACTTGCGTTACGTGGGATCTGCTTGCCCTGCAACCCCCTGGAATGAACTCGACAGGCAATGGCTGGCGGCGCATGGCGTGCAAGTTCAAATGCGTGCTTCCCTTGAGCAAGATTTGTCGGCGGTTCATGAGTTCCGCC
>JBDLWA010000169.1:0-8417 GCA_039804505.1 Pseudomonadota bacterium | reverse complement strand
GGCCGCGTCAGTGCGGTGTGCTTCAAGGACGGCTCGCATGTCAATGCGCAGTTGGTCATCATGGCTGTGGGCATCCGGCCCAACACAGCACTCGCCGAAAGCATGCGTTTGCATTGCGACCGCGGCATTGTGGTGAGTGACACCCTGCAAACGGTTACCGATCCCCGCATTTATGCAGTGGGTGAATGCGCCAGCCATCGCGGCATTGCCTACGGCTTGGTCGCCCCCTTGTTTGAACAAGGCAAAGTTCTGGCCACACATTTGGCACAAATGGGCATTGGCCGTTACACCGGTTCGCTCACCTCCACCAAATTGAAAGTCACGGGCATTGATTTGTTTTCTGCAGGCGACTTCATGGGCAACAACGGCAGCGCCTCTCAGGGGTTGGCCGATGACACTGAGGAAATTATCCTGAGTGACCCCCATGATGGTGTTTACAAAAAGCTGGTGATTCGCAACGACCAATTGGTTGGCGCTTGTTTGTTTGGCGACACCGTTGACGGCAGCTGGTACTTCAAATTGTTGCGCGAAGGTCGCAATGTCGCAGACATCCGCGACAAACTGATGTTTGGCGAATCCAACATTGGAGACGTTGGCCATGAGGGCCACAACAAAGCCGCCAGCATGCCCGATGATGCCGAGGTGTGCGGGTGCAACGGCGTCAACAAAGGCACCATTTGCAAAGCCATTCAAGAAAAGGGCTTGTTCACCTTAGACGAGGTACGCAAGCAAACCAAGGCCAGTGCCTCCTGCGGTTCGTGCACGGGCTTGGTTGAACAAATTTTGATGTTCACGGCCGGTGGTGATTATTCGGCCACCCCCAAGAAAAAAGCGATTTGCGGCTGTACTGAACACAGCCACCAGGATGTTCGAGACGCCATTCGCGATGAAAAATTGCTGACGCAACAGGCGGTCTTCAAATTCTTAAATTGGCGCACTGAAGATGGCTGCCCCACCTGCAGGCCCGCCATCAACTACTACCGCCTCAGCAGCTGGCCCAAAGAGGCCGCAGACGACACGCAAAGCCGTTACATCAACGAGCGCAGCCATGCCAACATTCAAAAAGACGGCACCTATAGCGTCATTCCTCGCATGTGGGGCGGCGAAACCACCGCCGATGAATTGCGCCGCATTGCCGACGTGGTCGACAAGTACAAAATTCCAACGGTCAAAGTGACTGGCGGCCAGCGTATCGACTTGCTCGGCGTCAAAAAAGAAGACTTGGTCAATGTTTGGAAAGACATTGGCATGCCTTCCGGACACGCCTATGCCAAAGCCTTGCGTACCGTGAAGACTTGCGTGGGCAGCGAATGGTGCCGCATGGGCACCCAAGACAGCACCCAAATGGGCAAAGACTTGGAGCGCGCCATGTGGCGCATGTATGCCCCGCACAAGGTGAAGTTTGCAGTGTCGGGTTGCCCTCGCAATTGCGCTGAAGCCGGTATCAAAGACGTCGGCATCATTGGCGTCGACAGCGGCTGGGAAATGTACATTGCTGGCAACGGCGGCATCAAAACCGAAGTGGCCGAGTTTTTCACCAAGGTCAAAACTTCCGAAGAGGTGATGGAATACACCGGTGCATTCATGCAACTTTATCGCGAAGAAGGCTGGTACTTAGAGCGCACCGTGCACTACGTCAAACGCGTGGGCATGGACTACGTGAAGAAAAAAATATTGGAAGACGAAGCCGGTCGCAAAGCACTTTGGGCCAAATTGCAATTTGCCTTAGAAGGCGAACCCGATCCGTGGTTTGATTTTGACAAAGCCGGTGTGGACACACGCCAATTTAACGCCTTGAGTGTTTAGGAGCTAGCGCATGACTCACTGGAAAACCATCTGCAAGGTTGAAGACATTCCAACCATGGGCGCCCGACGCGTCGCTCGCAAACAGGGTGCTGAAATCGCCATTTTTCGGACGCAAAACAACAAGGTGTTTGCGTTGCTCGACAAGTGCCCTCACAAAGGTGGCCCCCTCAGCCAAGGCATTGTCTATGGCGAAAGTGTGGCGTGCCCACTGCACAACTGGCAAATTAAATTGACTGATGGTGTGGCGCACGCACCCGACGTGGGTTGCGCCATCAAATTTTCGGTGCAGATCGAGAACGATGAAGTCGCCCTTGATTTTGACGAAGTCAACACGCTGGCACTTGATTCTTAAAGCGCCAAGTTTGACAGACACTTTCTACCGACTTGACATGCCTAACCTAGATCGCCGCGAGACGCGCTCCACCTGCCCCTATTGCGGCGTGGGTTGCGGTGTGATCATTGAGTCGCAGGGTCGGCAAATTACAGGGGTTCGCGGCGACCCTGATCACCCGGCCAACTTTGGCAGGTTGTGCAGCAAGGGGGCAAGCTTGCACTTGTCTGCGACAAAGGCGGTGACGCAGCAAACACGACTGCTGCTGCCTCAAATCAGAACACAACGCGCATCCGCTTTTGCAGATGTGCCATGGGACACCGCTCTGCAACATGCAGGGCAAAAAATTGCGCAGGTGGTGGCGCAGCACGGCCCTGATGCTGTGGGCTTTTATGTCTCAGGGCAGTTGCTGACAGAAGACTATTACGCATTCAACAAATTGGTCAAAGGCCTGATTGGCACCAACAACATCGACACCAACTCGCGCCTGTGCATGAGCAGTGCCGTAGCGGGCTACAAATCGACCTTGGGCGCAGACGCGCCGCCGGCCTGCTACGAAGATATCGCTGAAACAGATTGTTTGTTCATCACGGGCAGCAACACGGCCTACGCGCATCCCATTTTGTTCCGACGCATTGAAGACGCTCGCGCCAAAAACCCAGCCTTGAAAATCATCGTAGCGGACCCTCGCAAAACAGACACGGCCAGCGCAGCTGATTTGCACTTAGCGCTAAAGCCTGGCACCGACGTCATGCTGTTTCACGGCATGTTGCGTGTCATGCTGCTCAACGCGTGGACCAACCCCAATTTCATTCAACAATCGACCGAAGGTTTTGCAGCGCTGGTCGAAAAGGTCATGCCCTGCACCCCCGAACGCGTGCAAGAAATATGCGGCATCACCCCAGCGCAATTGCACTTGGCCGCAGAGTGGTTTGCCACCGCCAAAGCCACCCTCAGTTTGTATTGCCAAGGCTTGAATCAGTCCAGCAGTGGCACGGCCAAAAATGCTTCATTGATTCATCTGCACTTGGCAACCGGCCACATCGGTAAGCCGGGTGCGGGCCCCTTCTCTCTGACAGGTCAGCCCAATGCCATGGGTGGACGTGAAGTGGGTGGCCTCGCCAATTTACTCAGTGCGCACCGCGACCTGGCAAACCCTGATCACCGCGCAGAGGTTGCAACTTTGTGGGGACTGCCCGACGTCCCCGCCAAGCCAGGCAAAACAGCCATTGAGATGTTTCAAGCCGCTGCAGAGGGTGAGATCAAGGTCCTGTGGATTGCCTGTACCAATCCTGCCCAATCCATGCCAGACCAGCGTACGGTTAGAAAAGCCTTGGCGCGCGCAGAGCTGGTGGTGGTTCAAGAGGCCTTTGCAACTGCAGAGACCTGTGCATTTGCCGACATCCTGCTGCCCGCCACCACATGGGGCGAAAAAGATGGCACCGTGACCAACAGTGAACGTCGCATCACCCGCGTTCGAACCGCGGTACCACCCGCAGGACAAGCGCAGCACGATTGGCGAATTGCATTGGCCTTGGCTGCTGAATTGGGACAACACGATGTTTTCAAAGCGCGTTCACAGGCCATGAACTTCGCGTATGTCACGCCAGAGGCCATTTGGAATGAACACCGTGAAAGTACCCGAGGCCGCGACTTGGACATCACAGGGCTGAGCTACGCACAGTTAGAACAACAACCAGAACAATGGCCCATGCCGCAGGGCACCCACACTGGCCTCAAACGTCTTTACGCCAATGGGCAATTTCCAACAGCCAGTGGCAAAGCCAAATTCATGGCCATTGACTATGCACCCGTTGCTGAACCTTGTGAATCGCGCTTTCCATTTGCACTCAACACGGGCCGACTGCGTGATCAATGGCATGGCATGACGCGTACTGGCACCATCGCTAAATTGTTTGGGCACGTGCCCGAACCCTGCGTGCAATTGCACCCACAAGACATGGCAGCCTTGCACCTGCAAAATGGCGACTTGGTTCATCTGACCAGCAAGCGCGGCACCCTCTTGGCGCCAGCACAAGCCTCCGATGAACTGCTGCCGCAGCAAGCCTTCATGGCCATGCATTGGGGACCCGGCTTTATCAGCGGCAGAGACCACCAAGGCAAACCCTTAGGCGGCGTGAATGCCATCACCAACTCGGCGTATTGCCCAACGTCCAAGCAGCCAGAGTTAAAGCACGCCGCGGTCAAAGTACTCAAGGCTGATCTGCCCTGGAAATTACTGGCCATGGCATGGCTACCTGCCGAACAAGCCCTGACCATTTTGCAAACCCTTCGCGCGCACATGGCGCATTTTGAATTTGCCAGTTGTGTCCCCTTCGCAGCGGACATGCCCGACGCCAACACGCCCATTTCAGGCGCTCCCAAACAGGGTGTGTTGTTCAGGGCAGCCAGCTCAGAGGCGCCCAACATGGCGGTGGTTCAGGCCATTGAAAATTTGCTGAAGCTTGATGCCCAGTCTGGCCTTCGATATGCCGACGCCAAGCGCAGTCACCTGCGCAGCATCAAGCTCAACCGACAGCATGCATTGCCACAGCTTGAGGCTTTCGTGATGGCCGGCGACACGTCGGCAGAGGCTTGGCTTAAAGCGCTTCTGCAAACGCAACAAAGCACAGAAAGCTATGGCCGTCGCCTTTTGATGACGGGCCAAAAGCCGCCAGTTGCACTCAAAGAGGCTGGACAGATCATTTGCACCTGCGTGGGTGTTAAAGATTTGGCCATTCAGGAATGGTTGCAGGCCAACCCCGGACTTGAAACGCAGCAACTGGACGGACTGAAATCTGGCTTGAAATGTGGCACCCAATGCGGCTCTTGCGTCCCCCAGCTGAAGCGGATCATTGCGCTCAAAACGCCTGACAAGGGGCTCAGCGCAGCCCCTTCATTGACCTTATAGCCAATGGTTATCTGAGCTTTGCGACAATACGCACATGGGCATTGGACACTACCTCAAAGAAATTGGCCGCGGCAAAGATGGCGCTCGGGCCTTAACGCGTGCGCAAGCTGCTGATTTATTGGGCCAAGTCTTGGATGCGCAAGTCACTGACCTTGAAATTGGCGGCTTCTGTTTGGCCATGCGCATCAAGGGTGAAACGCCTGAAGAAATGGCCGGCTTTTTAGATGCTGTTCATGCCCGGCTCGACACTTTGCCTGAGGACCCTTTGCAGCCCACCGTCGTCATTCCTTGCTACAACGGTGCACGCAAGTTACCGGCTTTGGCCCCTTTGTTGGCCTTGCTACTGGTCCAACAGGGTGTTCGTGTTTGCGTGCACGGCACGCCCACTGAATCGGGCCGCACCACCTCATTTGACGTTTTGGCCGCCTTAGGCCACCAGCCACTGACACACAGTCGGCAAGCACAAAAGGGTTTGAACCTTGTGCCCACCGAAGTCCTGAGCCCTGCTTTGAAAAAGCTGCTGGAAGTGCGCCGCGTGGTGAATTTGCGAAACCCTGCGCACAGCTTGGTCAAACTCATGAACCCTTGCAAAGGGCGCAGCCTGATTGTCAGCAGCTACACCCACCCAGAGTACGCCATTTCGATGGCGCAAACTTTTCAGCTGACACAAGCCGATGCCTTTTTATTGCGGGGCACAGAGGGTGAGCCCGTGGCGGATGCTCGCCGCACGCCTCAAATGGATTTCTTTCACAATGGCCACATGCAAACCGTCCAAACAACGCAAGCCGGCGCATTGCAAAATATTCCAGAATTACCCGCCAGCAATGCAGAGGCGACGGCCAGTTACATTGACGACGTTTTGAATCAGAAACGTGAAGTCCCTGCGCCCATTGCACTTCAAGTTCAGCATCTGTTACAAGCGTTGAAATCTTTATGAACACCAACGAATTTCAAAATCACAAACCGCAAGCCATTGGGTCTTGCACTTTGGTCGGCGCAGGCCCTGGCGATCCTGAGTTGCTCACGCTTAAAGCAGTGAAGGCCATCGCATCGGCCACGGTTTTGTTGGTTGACGATTTGGTGAACGAGGCCATCTTGCAACACGCCTCGCCCTCCGCACGCATTGTTTATGTTGGCAAACGCGGCGGCTGCAAAAGCACACCACAAGCCTTCATTGAAAAGCTCATGATCAATGCAGTTCAAGAAGGCGAAACCGTGGTGCGCCTCAAAGGCGGTGACCCCTTTATTTTTGGCCGTGGTGGCGAAGAAGTTGAACACCTTAGAGCGCTTGGCATCAACGTCAGCGTGGTCAACGGCATCACCTCTGGCTTGGCGGCCATCAGCAGTTTAGGCGCCCCACTCACGCACCGTGAGCATGCGCATGGCGTGGTGTTTGTGACCGGCCATGCAAAACCCGGCGACCAAGGCACCGACTGGCGCCAATTGGCAGCCACTGCCCGCGACGCCAAACTCACTTTGGTCATTTACATGGGTGTGAGTGGCGCAGATATGATTCAAGCCGAATTGCTCACGGGCCTGCCCGCGCGCACGCCTGTGGCCATCATTGAAAACGCATCGTTGCCGCACCAGCGCCAAGCCCTCACGCAACTGGATCAATTGACCCACACGATTCAAACCACGGGCCTCCAAAGCCCCAGCGTCTTGGTGGTGGGCGATGTGGTGCAAGCCTGCGCTCAAATTTTTCAAACCGATCAAAACCATCAAACTGCCCCTACACTCCCACTGCATGCAAACATGTGATGTGGTGATCGTGGGTGCCGGTGCTGCCGGCCTTTTTTGTGCAGGCGTGGCCGGCCAGCTGGGCTTGTCTGTCTTGCTGATAGATCACAGCCACAAGGTGGCTGAAAAGATTCGCATCTCGGGGGGCGGCCGTTGCAATTTCACCAATCGCAACATCGACCCCAGCACACCCCACAAACATTTTTTAAGCGAGAACCCGCACTTCTGTAGAAGCGCTTTGTCGCGTTACACCGCACAAGACTTCATTGAGTTGATGAAGTCTTATGACATCCCCTTTCATGAAAAGCACAAGGGTCAATTGTTTTGCGACAGGTCTGCCGAGGACTTGATCCAAATGCTTTTGAAAGAGTGCGACAAAGGCGGCGTGTTGCGATGGCAAGGTTGCGGTGTGAAGGGCATGTCTCACACTGACGCGGGCTATCAACTGCAAACCGATCAAGGCGATGTGCAGGCGGGATCTGTGGTAATTGCCACGGGCGGTTTGTCCATTCCACAAATTGGTGCCACCGACTTTGGCTATCGCATCGCCGAACAATTTGGCATGCGCTTGATCGCCCGCAGGCCTGGACTTGTTCCCCTCACCTTTGACGGTAATGACTGGGCGCCGTATGCAAGCTTGGCCGGCTTGTCCTTGCCCGTCAGCATTGAAACAGGCGTCAAAAAAGCGCGCATGAGTTTTGACGAAGACTTGCTGTTCACGCACCGCGGTCTGTCGGGTCCTGCCGTGTTGCAAATTTCCAGCTATTGGCGCGAAGGTCAAGCGCTGCATTTGAACTTGTCCCCCCAAGCGGACATTGAAGGCTCGCTGATGCACGCCAAAGTCAGGTCCAAAAAGTTGATTGCCAACGAACTGGGCGCCTGGGTGCCCCACCGCTTGGCCGATGCCTGGGTGGCCCAAGACCCCCAATGGCAGCGTCCGGTGGCCGAGGCCAGCGACAAAGCCTTGGCCCAGTTGGCCCAAAAACTGAGCCACTGGCCCCTGACCCCCAACGGCAGCGAGGGTTACAAAAAGGCTGAAGTCACCCTGGGCGGGGTGGACACCCGAGATCTGTCGTCTCAAACCATGGAATCCAAGCAGCCTGGCCTGTATTTCATTGGCGAGGTGGTCGATGTCACTGGCTGGCTGGGGGGGTACAACTTCCAATGGGCCTGGTCCAGTGCCTTTGCCTGCGCCCAAGCCATTCAACAAAAACAAGAAACTGCCGCTTAATTGGCCAGAAACAGCCCAAAACTTAGGGCTATAATCTCAGGCTTTGCTGGCAATCCTCCGTCTGCCAAATACTAGTTCGTGACGGGGACCCCGCCGAAACTGCTTGTGAGGGCTCGATCTTCCCTTTCAATGTCAGTCGGCATAATTTGGAAACACAGAAATCCATGACCACCATTCGCGTGAAAGAAAACGAGCCGTTTGACGTAGCACTTCGCCGCTTCAAGCGCACCATTGAAAAACTCGGTCTGTTGACCGACCTGCGTGCCCGTGAGTTTTATGAAAAGCCCACCACAGAACGCAAGCGCAAAAAAGCGGCCGCTGTGAAGCGCCACTACAAGCGCGTGCGCAGCATGCAATTGCCCAAGAAGCTGTACTAAGTACATCGCTTCATTCAAAGC
>JBDLWA010000168.1:0-3073 GCA_039804505.1 Pseudomonadota bacterium | reverse complement strand
CCCGTCAAAATCCAAACCGCAATGACGGCGACCGCCATCGAGAACGTGCGGGGCCGGCCACACACATGGGCCACTTTCTTGGCGAAATTGGCATAAGCATTGTTTTGCGACATGGCGTGTGACTTTCAAATAACAAACACCCCGCTATGATGCGCCCATCTTTCGGAAAAATACACTTGCGCTTCCCCATCCTTCCTGTGGCCGCCCTGATGGGCAGTTTGATCACCTTGTGTGCTGGCACGTCGCTGGCCAAAAGCCTGTTTCCATTTGTGGGCGCCGAAGGCACCACCACATACCGCCTGATTTTTTCAACCCTCTTGCTCATGGCTTTTTGGCGCCCCTGGCGCCGCGCATGGACGTGGGCGGACGCACCGCTCTTGATTTTGTTTGGCGCCACTTTGGGCATCATGAACTTGCTGTTTTACAGCGCCATCAAAACCGTGCCCTTTGGCTTGGCCATTGCCATTGAATTCACCGGCCCCTTAGCCGTGGCTTTGTGGTCTTCTAAAAAACCACTCGATTTTTTATGGATCGTGTTGGCTGTCATTGGCATGGGCTTGATCCTGCCACTGGGTCAGTCCATCGGCTTGGGCAGCACAGCGGCGACTTTAGATCCCATGGGCATTGCCTTCGCCTTGGGAGCGGGTGCTTGTTGGGCCATGTACATCGTGGTGGGGCAACGGGTGGCCGATCGCATTGGCGCTTTTGCCACACCGATGGGCATGTTGGTTGCCGCAATGGTGGTGACGCCCTTTGGCATCAGCGCAGCAGGCACTTCTTTGTTCAACGTGGAATGGATGTTGATGGGCTTGGGCATTGCCTTGCTGTCGAGTGCCATTCCCTACAGCTTGGAAATGTATTCCCTCAAACATTTGCCCAAGCAAACCTTCAGCATCCTGCTCAGCCTTGAGCCCGCTGTGGGTGCTGTTGCTGGTTGGCTGGTGCTGTCAGAGCAATTGAGCACCCAGCAAGTGAGTGCCATTGCTTTGATCATGGCCGCTTCCATGGGAAGCGCCATGACTGCCGGTCAGCGTCAAACAGCCGACTAGCGACCGACTAGCGTCTCGAATTAAATATCGATGTTGCCAGCGCGCAGTGCGTTGCTTTCGATGAAGTTGCGACGTGGCTCCACCTCGTCGCCCATCAACATGGTGAACACGCGATCGGCTTCAATGGCGTCGTCAATTTGCACGCGCAACAAGCGGCGCACGGTGGGGTCCATGGTGGTTTCCCACAACTGTGCGGGGTTCATCTCGCCCAAGCCTTTGTAACGCTGACGGCTGGTCGTGCGCTCGGCTTCGCCAATGAGCCAATGCATGGCTTGGCGGAAGTCAGAAGTCTTTTCTTCTTTTTGCTTCTCGCCTTCACCGCGCATGACCTTGGCGCCTTCTCCCAGCAAACCACGGAAGGTGTTGGCCGCTTCGGCCAAGGCGGCATAGTCGGCACCGTGCACAAAGTCTTGTGTGATCACGCTGCTCTTGATGTTGCCATGATGGCGGCGGCTGATGCGAAGCAGAGGCTTGTCGGTGCGGGCATCAAACTCAGCGTTCACTTCGGCGGGTACGCCGGTGGTATTGAGTTCGCGCAGCTTGGCTTGCAAAGCTGGCGCGCATTCAGCGGCGTTGTCGAGGTTGTCGAGGTTCAGGGCCACGCCATCGGCAATGGCGCGCAAGGCTTCGGCATCCATGAAGTTGGACAAGCGGTGAATGACGGCTTCGGCCACTTGGTGCTTGCGCGCCAAAGACTCGAGCGTGTCGCCACTGAGCACTTGGGGTGATGCACCTCCGGTGGCAATGCTGGCGTCTTTCAAAGCAATGCGCAACAAGAAACCATCGAGGGCCGGCGCATCTTTCAAATACAACTCTTCTTTGCCGGCCTTCACTTTGTAGAGCGGTGGCTGTGCAATGTAGATGTGACCGCGCTCGACCAAGTCGGGCATCTGGCGGTAGAAGAACGTGAGCAGCAAGGTGCGAATGTGCGCGCCGTCCACGTCGGCGTCGGTCATGATGATGATGCGGTGATAGCGCAGTTTGTCGACGTTGTAATCGTCAGAACCACTCTTGCCAGATTCAGCCGTTGCTTTACCAATGCCGGTGCCCAAAGCAGTGATGAGCGTGACGATTTCATTGCTGGTGAGCAATTTTTCGTAGCGAGCTTTTTCGACGTTCAAGATCTTGCCGCGCAGTGGCAAGATGGCCTGGAATTTACGATCACGGCCCTGCTTGGCAGAGCCACCGGCGGAGTCACCCTCGACGATGTAAATTTCGCAAAGCGCTGGATCTTTTTCTTGGCAGTCGGCCAATTTGCCGGGCAAGCCCATGCCGTCGAGCACGCCTTTGCGACGCGTCATTTCGCGAGCTTTGCGCGCGGCTTCACGAGCGCGTGCAGCTTCCACAATCTTGCCGCACAAAATTTTGGCGTCGTTGGGGCGCTCTTCTAAAAAGTCACCCAGTGCTTTGGCCACAATGTCTTCCACGGGTGCGCGCACTTCACTGGACACCAACTTGTCTTTGGTTTGGCTAGAGAACTTGGGCTCGGGCACCTTGACGCTCAAGACGCAGCACAAACCTTCGCGCATGTCGTCGCCACTGACTTCGACTTTTTGCTTTTTGGCAATTTCGTTTTTCTCAATGTACTTGCCAATGACGCGTGTCATGGCGGCGCGCAAACCGGTGAGGTGGGTGCCACCGTCGCGTTGTGGAATGTTGTTGGTGAAGCACAAAACGCTTTCGTTGTAGCCATCGTTCCACTGCATGGCCACTTCCACACCAATGCTGGTGCCAGGAATGCCGCCGTAGGAATCGGCAGGACGCTCGCCCATGGCAATGAACGCGTTGGGGTGCAATACTTTTTTGTTGGCGTTGATGAAATCAACGAAGCCCTTCACGCCACCCGCGCCAGAGAAGTCGTCTTCTTTGCCGGTGCGTTCGTCTTTCAAACGAATGCGCACGCCATTGTTCAAGAAGCTGAGTTCGCGCAAACGCTTGGCCAAAATTTCGTAATGGAAATCGTTGTTCTGCGTGAAGATGTCGGTGTCGGGCAAGAAGTGAACTTCGGTGCCGCGTTTTTCTGT
>JBDLWA010000167.1:0-5214 GCA_039804505.1 Pseudomonadota bacterium | reverse complement strand
AAGAGGCGCGATAGGTGTCGGGCGGTACTGCGGACATACAGGCATGCGCCAAGGCCAAGCCTGCAGGGTAATCTTCAAGGTTGGCACCTTCAGGCAAGGCACCGGGTGCCACCATGCTGGGCACCAATCGATCGGCCACTTGTGACATTGTTTTGCCAGCATTTAATGGCGCCAAGCGTTGGGCCACAAACTGCTGCTGGAAGTCGCCATCTTGCTGACCAAAGGCAGGGCTGCTGGCCGCAATGACCAAGCCTTCAATGCGTTGCGGGCAATGTGTCCAGGCTTGCAGGGCCACCATGCCGCCCATGCTGTGGCCCACCAAAACCGCTTTTTTAACTTGTGCTGCATCGAGCATTTGCTCGAGGGATTGCGCCAGACTGGCAAAGCTGAGGGTCCCAGTTAAAGGACTGTCGCCATACCCTGGCATGTCCCACGCCAATGCGCGATAACCCAAGCCGGCAAAATAATCGACTGAGGATTGAAACCCTTTTTTCCCGCCACCAATGCCATGCAAAAACACCAAGGTGGTTTTGGCATCGGCAGGACCAGCTTCAACCCAAGCGGGCAGGTCGGCCGTCATGGGGCTGGGCTTTCAAACACGCCAGGCACCAGCGTGCCTTCATTGACCACGCACTGACCATCGAGCTGAATGGTGCAGCCACGCATGGGCAAGTCGAAGTGACCCAGGGTGTGACGTCCAGCCACCTCATTGGCGCCCGTGGAATACAAGAAGTTGCCCGCAAACGCACGCAGCTCAGTGCCATTGCAATCGCGCTTGTCGTAAAAGGTCATGGCATCCCAGCGTGCTGCCGGGTTCAAGCCAAAGCCCACATGAGACACAGCGCAAGCGTCGCGGTGACCTTCTTTGTCAATCCATGCTTGGTAATACGATCGCATCATGTCGACATCCACACCTTCGCCGTCAATGCGTGTGATGGTGTCGTTTTCAATGGTGAGGTGAATGGTGTCGCGCAAATAGCGTTTGAAGGTGAGATTGACATCACCGGGCGCCATCACCAGCGTGCCGTTCACACTGCCAGCCGCCGGAAAAGCCAAAGCCAAGCCACCCGGCCAGTGCGAGACCATGCCTGGCTTGCTGCAAAATCCCCAGACCCCACCGACCACGGCGGACTTCAACTGAATTTGCAAATCGGTGCCTGCTTTGGAAGTGACATGCATTTGCTGTGTGCCACGTAATTTCTTCATGGCTTGGCGCACCACCGACTCCAGTGCCGGGTCGGGCACGGTGCGCTCCAAAATTTCTGGATGCTCATTGGAGATCATGAACAAGCGGGGCACCACACCGTCGGCACCTTTCAAGATGGCCGGCAATTCTGGCGCGTGCAACATGCCCTCGACTGTGCAATCAATGACCACATGGGCCCGCTGCAAGGCCGCCACCACCGGCAACAGGTTTTGGATGACATCGGTCGCCCCCGTGGAGCGAACTGGGGCCGGCGCAGACAATGCGGGAGTGGGCAAACTCACTTCAAATATTTTGGCACCCATGCGTTGCAGGGTGATGCGTGCCAAATCAACGTTCACCCGCCTCGACTGACTCTCTGTCAGCAAGGCCACCACATCACCAGCTTGAATTTTGCAAAGCGCAAAGGTGCGCTCAAAAGCGTCTAGCCAGCGGTGTTCAATTTGCTCTATCAGCATGTCAACTCCTAGATGCCACTGTTTTGCAGATGGCTTTTGCCATCATTTTTGCAAGTGACTTTTGTATTCGCCAACCAGTTTATATGAAATTTCATACAATGAGCTCATGAATTCCCCTACCAACGCCCTCGACACCCCTCACTTCAAGCAAGCGCTGTCGCGCTTCCCCACAGGGGTTTCGGTCATCACCACCCATCAACAAGGCGATGCCAATCCGGCTGAATGGGGACATCAGTTTGTCGGTCTCACCGCCAGCTCCTTCAACAGCGTGTCCCTCACACCGCCCTTGGTGGTCTGGAGTTTGGGGCTCACCTCGCGCACCGTGCCCTCTTTTCAGAAGTCGTCGCATTACGTCATCAACATCCTGAGTGATGCGCAATTGGCCTTGTGCAACCAGTTTGCCTTTGGTCAGGGCGATCGCTTCAAGGGTGTGGATTACAACCTGAGCCACGCTGGCTTGCCGATCCTCAAGGGTGCACTGGCCTGGTTTGAATGTCGCAACAGAAGCCAATACCCAGAAGGCGATCACATCATTTTTGTGGGTGAAGTTGAGCGTTGCGGCTTTACCGAAGGCGCCCCCTTGGTGTACCAGCAAGGTGGCTTTGGGTCAGTCCAGAAACTGCCAGGCTAAACAGCATGCCGCAATCAGAGTTTGTTGACAGCTATTTGCTCTACTTGTTGGCGCGGGCCAGTTTCAGCATTTCTTCTGAGTTTCACGCACAGGTTGAGGCAGCAGGCTTGACGGTGGCTGAATGGCGCATTCTGGCCGCCCTGTCGGGCGTTGAGCAACGCACGGTAGGTGAATTGGCCGACATTGTGTTGGCCAAACAACCCACGGTGACCAAAATGTTGTCGCGCATGGCAGCCGAAGGTTTGCTCACACGGACAGCCTGCACGCTAGACAAACGGCTGGCTTGGGTCAGCCTCACCGCAAGCGGTCAGAAGTGCGTCAAACCCCTTTTGAAAAAAGCGGCCATGCATGAGCAGCAGGTTTTAAAAAAATTGGGCCCGACGCACAGTCAAGCGCTCAAAACCATTTTGCAAAAACTGGTGATCAAGGCTTAACGGCGGTCACCTCAATCTCCACCAACGCGCGATCTTCCACCAAGTCGGCCACTTGCACCAAGGTCATGGCAGGATAGTTTTTGCCCATCACCTCTTGGTAGACCTTGCCCAACTCACGGCCACGGGCTACATATTCTTTTTTGTCTTTCACATACCAAGTCATGCGGGCCATGTGCTCGGGGCCGGCACCGGCACACGCCAACGTGGCCACAATGTTTTGCAGCGCTTGTTTGCACTGCGCCACAAAGTCATCGGTTTCAAATTGACACTGGCCGTTCCAGCCAATCATGCCCGCCACAAAGATCAGTTCGCCGCGCGCCGCAATGCCGTTGGCATACCCTTTGGCAGGTGCCCACCCTTCAGGCTGAAGAACTCGCAACATTTCGTGTGACATCTTCTGCTCCTTATTTTTCTGAATTGAAGGCAGTCGCTTGCTGCCGTAATTTAAAGCGCTGCAATTTACCGGTTTCGGTTCTTGGCATGACATCGCAAAACACCACACGCCTTGGATATTTGAAGGGTGCAATGGTTTGTTTCACGAACTCTTGAATTTCTTTTTCCAAGTTGGGCGAACCTTCGTAACCGGGTTTGAGCACCACAAAAGCCATCACCACTTGGCCTCGTTCGATGTCGCTGGCGCCCACCACACCACACTCCGCCACCGCGGGGTGTTGCATCAAAGCGCTCTCCACTTCGGGTCCGGCAATGTTGTAGCCAGCCGAAATAATCATGTCGTCGTTGCGCGCTTGATAACTGAAGTACCCGTCGGCATCCATCACAAACGTATCGCCCGGTAAATTCCAGCCTTCCTTGACATAATCTTTTTGGCGTGGATCGTCTAAATAGCGACACCCTGTGGGACCCCGCACCGCCAATCGCCCCACCACGCCAGGCGGCACAGGCTGCATGTCCTCGTCCACAATTTGCGCTTGGTAGCCTGGCACCACTTTGCCAATACTGCCGGCACGCACGTCCTGTCCAGCACTAGAGATGTAAATGTGAATCACCTCGGTGCCACCAATGCCGTCGGTCATTTCCAAACCTGTGGCGTTTTTCCACATCTGACGGGTGGCATCCGGCAAAGACTCACCGGCCGAGACCGTCTGTTTTAAAGATTTCAAATTGAAAGCTTGTGGCTTGTCCGCCACCAGCATGGCCATTTGGCGGTACATGGTGGGCGCTGTGTAGCACTGTGTGGCACCGTAATGCGCCACTGCTTGCAACAACGATTCAGGCGTGTACTTTTCAAGCAACACCGCACAAGCACCGTAACGCAGAGGAAATGCCAGTAAGCCACCCAAGCCAAATGTGAAGGCAATAGGCGGTGTACCGCAAACGATGTCGCTGGCGTCCATTTTTAAGACGTGACGTGGAAACAAATCGCACATGGCCAAAACGTCGCGGTGAAAATGCATCGTGCCTTTGGGCTGACCGGTGGTGCCGCTGGTAAAGGCAATCAGACATACATCGTCTCGACTGGTGGGATGCGCCTCAAACGTTGCGTGATGTTTTGCCATGCGCGCTTCAACGCCGTCCAGCTCTTCAGACCGAAACCAAAGCACTTGCTTTAAGGCTGATGCATGATGCGGATGCGCAGCATCGGTGCAATGGCTGAGTTCTTCTGCCAGCAAACTGTCGCACAAAGCGGCACTCACCTGCGCTTTGTCAATGATTTGTTTCAGCTCTGCGGCACGCAGCAGTGGCATGGTGGGCACCACCACCAATCCCGCCTTGAGAGCTGCTAAAAAACTAGCGGCCATCATGGGACTGTTGCCACCTCGCAGCAGCAAGCGCTGACCAGACTTCATGCCCATGTCAGTGATCAGTACATGGGCAATTTGATTGACCTTGGCCTGCAACTCTGCATAGGTCCAGCAAATATCACCGGCCGCATCTTTGCCACGCACAGCCACGCGATTACCTTGCCCCTTGCGCACATGGTCGTCTAGCAAGCCCTGCACGCAATTGAGCTGCTCAGGGTACTGGACCTCGGGTGGGTCAAACACAAACACGGGCCATTGATCTTGTGGCGGCAAGCGGTCGCGCGTAAACGTGTCCACATGCGAGGAAGGTGCCAATGAAGAGGGATGAACTTGCGTCATTGCCAACCTCACTTGAGCAAATCGCGACCAATGATCAATTGCTGCACTTCGGTGGCGCCTTCATAAATGCGCAGCGCCCGAATTTCTCTGTACAGCGACTCGACGATGCAACCTTTTTTCACCCCCATGCCGCCATGCATTTGTACGGCCATGTCGATGATTTGTTGTGCATTTTCGGTGGCTGTCATTTTGGCCATGGCAGCCTCTTGCGTAATGCGTTGACCCTGATCGCGCAGCCAGGCGGCGCGATAGGTCAGCAGTGTGGCAGCGTCTAACAAGGTGGCCATTTGTGCCAACTTACTTTGCGTGATTTGAAAATCGCCCAAGGCTTGGCCAAACATTTTGCGCTGCTTGGCCCAGACAATCGATTCATCTAACGCACGTC
>JBDLWA010000166.1:0-3702 GCA_039804505.1 Pseudomonadota bacterium | reverse complement strand
TACCACCATCTGTGCGGCCGCATTCTCAAAAAGTTTGAAGCCCATCAAAATACGTACAGCCACGTTTGGTACCGCTGGTTCAACGAAGCGCCTGTTTTGATGTTGGTGGCGGTGGTTATTTTTGTGGTGGTCAAACCCTTTTAAAAGCCCATGAAGAAGACGGCGGCATGGCCCTTGGCTGGTATTTATGCCGCTTTGGTGATCTACGCCAGTCTGTATCCATTTGAGCAGTGGCGAGCGCAAGGGGTTGCGTGGACTTCTTTTTTAGTGGCACCGTGGCCACGCTATTGGACCGGGTTTGACGTGCTCTCCAATATTTTGGGATACGCCCCGCTGGGCTTCATCTGTGTTCTGGCATTGCGGCGAAGTGCCAGGCACTTGCCCGCTGTCGCCCTGACCTTTTTGGCAGGTGCGGCCTTGTCCTTGTCGATGGAGTCATTGCAACTGTTTTTGCCTTCCCGTGTGCCTTCAAATGTTGATTGGGCCCTCAATTCAATGGGGACCTTATTGGGGGCAAGTTCAGCCTGGGTCTTAGAACGATTTGGGCTTTTGGATCGCTGGAGTCGATTTCGGGCCAATTGGTTCATGCCCGATGCCAGAGGGTCTTTGGTTCTTTTGGCTTTGTGGCCTGTGGCCTTGTTGTTTCCAGTACCCGTGCCTTTTGGCTTGGGACAAATTCTTGAACGGGCCGAAGAGGCGCTGGCTTTGCGGCTGCAAGACACGCCATGGTTAGATTGGTTGCCAGTGCGGGAGGTGGAGTTGCAACCGCTGTTGCCCCTTTATGAAGTGCTGTGTGTGTGTTTAGGTCAATTGTTGCCCTGCTTATTGGCCTTCAGTTTGATTCGTCATTTGCATCAAAAAGTCATCGCGTGGTTGATGTTGATGGCCTCTGGTTTGTGTTTCACGGCTTTGTCGGCAGCGTTAACCTATGGTCCTGCGCATGCTTGGGGCTGGGCCAACACGCCGGTTCAACTGGCCTGGGTGTTGGCCGCCGTGCTGGCCATCCCCTTCATGTGGGCTGCCGAAAAAACACTCCAAGTTTTGGCCTTGGTTGGCTTAGTCTTACAACTGACAATGCTCAACAACGCATCAGCAAGTGCTTACTTTGCACTCACATTGCAAACTTGGGAACAGGGTCAATTCATTCGTTTTCACGGGCTGATTCAGTGGATCGGCTGGCTATGGCCCTTTGTTTTTCTGGTCTATTTGATGCGCAGCTTGGCTGGCGCCCGCCCCTCTAAAATGGGTGGATGAGTGAAAACACAAATCATTATTACGAGCGCCACATTTTTTTCTGTTTGAACGAGCGAAAAAATGGCGAGGCGTGTTGTGCCCAGCAGGGCGCTCAAGCCGCGTTTGACCATTGCAAAATGCGAATCAAAGAGATGGGTTTGTCGGGCCAAGGCAAAGTTCGCGTGAACAAAGCCGGCTGCTTAGACCGCTGCGCCGGAGGACCCGTTGCGGTGGTTTACCCAGAGGGCACGTGGTACAGCTTTGTTGACCAGCATGACATCGATGAAATCGTTGACCAGCACCTGAAAAATGGCCAAGTGGTGACGCGTCTTTTGACCCCCCCAGAGGTGGGCCGCTGATGAATTCAGCCACTTCGCTTTTGACTTTTCAAGGCCCTGCCGGTGCCATCGAAGCGCTGTGCGATGTGCCAGAGGGTGGCGCCTACAAAGGAACGGCCGTCATCTCGCACCCGCACCCTTTGTTTGGCGGTACGATGCAAAACAAAGTGGTTCAAACCTTGGCCAAAGCATTTGTTCAAAACGGCTGGCGCGCCATTCGCTTTAATTTTCGAGGTGTGGGCGCGAGCGAAGGTGTTTACGACGAAGGCCGAGGCGAACTAGAAGATTTGATGAGCGTGATTGCGCAAAGTCAACAGGTGGCCGAGACCCCAGAAGGCGTCAAGCCAGCACTGGCTTTGGCTGGATTTTCGTTTGGTGCTTTTGTCACAAGCCATGCCATTGCGCGCGTGATGCCCTTGGGCAATTTGGGCACTTTGGACAAGGTGGTGTTGGTCGGCACAGCGGCCTCGCGCTTCAAGGTGGCTGAGGTTCCGCAAGAGCTGCATGACAAAACATTGGTGGTGCATGGCGAAGTGGACGACACCGTGCCTTTGACCCGTGTGATGGATTGGGCACGTCCGCAATTCCTACCTGTCACCGTCATTCCCGGTGTAGAGCACTTCTTCCACGGCCAATTGCCCTTGCTCAGATCATTGGTGAGCCGGCATTTACGAGCTTAAGGGCTTCATTCAATTCGCATGACTTCTCTATTTTCCAAATCGCGTCGCCATGCTGTGCGCAGGCTTATGCAACTGGCTGCTGCGCTGTCAGTTCTTTCGTTTGTCGCCATGCCGTTGCAGGGTCAAGCGCAAGGCGCCGCGCCTGAACCCCCGGAAGTTGCGGCACGCGCCTATTTGTTGTTGGATGTGACCGCCAATCAAATTTTGGCTTCGCGAGACATCGACATGCCTGTCGAGCCCGCATCCATGACCAAATTGATGACGGCATATTTGGTGTTTGATGCCTTGAAGTCGAAAAAAATCGACATGAAGCAAACCTTGGGGGTCAGTGAGCGTGCTTCCAAAATGCCTGGGTCTCGCATGTTCATCGATCCCAAAATGAAAGTGCCCGTTGAAGATTTGATCAAAGGCATGATTGTTCAATCGGGCAACGATGCCACCGTGGCCCTGGCCGAAGGGGTGGGTGGCTCTGTCGATCGGTTTGTGCAAATGATGAATGACCAAGCCAAAGTCTTGGGCATGCAAAACACCACGTACAAAAATCCTGATGGCTTGGCAGAAGCGGGTCACAGCACCACGGCGCGAGATTTGGCCACTTTGGCAACGCGACTGATGCGCGACTTTCCCGACTACACAGGGACCTATGCCATTAAAAAATACCGTTACCCTGGCACGCCCGCGGCCAACGACAGCAACCGTAATTTGTTGATCTTCAAAGACCCCACCGTCGATGGCTTGCAAGCGGGTCATACCGAAGCTTCTGCTTATGGCCTGGTGGCTTCGGCAAAACGCGAGTTCCCCATTGTGGGCACAAGACGTTTGTTGGCCGTGGTCTTGGGCGCCAACAGCGAAATTGCACGCGCCAATGAAGCCCAGAAGTTACTCAATTGGGGCTACACCGCATTTGAGGCTGTGAAATTGTTTGAACCGGGTCAGGCTGTGGCCACGCCGGTGATTTGGAAGGGCAAGGCTTCCAACGTGAAGTTGGGCCGAGCCGATGCCTTGGTGGTGGCTGTGCCCAAAGGGTCTGCCGCTCAAATCAAAACGCAATTGGTCCGTCCCGACCCATTGGTGGCGCCCGTCACCCGGGGGCAAACCATCGGCAGCTTGAAAATTTACCGTGGCGAGCAGTTTTGGGTCGACATGCCGCTGCAAGCTTTGGACACGGTTGAGCAAGCCGGCGTGTTGGGCCGTGCCTGGGATGCCGTGCGTTTGTGGATCAAATGAGAAAAGTTGGTACTTGCCAACTTTGGCTTACAACGGCTTGGTGTAGATTTTTTTGCACAGGCCACATTCAGACGCTATACTAGAAGGCTTTTCCGCATTTGGGGCGGAGAAGATTTTTTTGTTCATTCCAAACGTTTAGGGACGTTTTTTTAAATGCCAACCATCAATCAATTGGTGCGTCAGGGGCGCGAGGTCGAAAAGACCAAGTCAAAAAGCCCTGCGAT
>JBDLWA010000165.1:0-2819 GCA_039804505.1 Pseudomonadota bacterium | reverse complement strand
GGTGTGGCCTTGGTACGCCAAGCCAAGGCAGAAGGCCTGCCAGTGACTTGCGATGTCAGCATCAACTCTTTGCACCTGACGGATGCCGATGTGGGTTACTTCGACAGCCGCGCGCGCGTGTCGCCACCGCTGCGTCAACAGCGCGATCGTGATGCACTGCGCGAAGGTTTGGCCGATGGCACCATCGACGCTTTGGTGTCCGACCACAGCCCCGTGAGCGAAGATGAAAAAGCCTTGCCATTTGCAGAAGCAGAACCTGGGGCGACTGGCCTTGAACTGTTGCTCAGTCTGGCTTTGAAGTGGTCGCAAGACAGCAAAGTGCCATTGCCTCGCGCCATTGCCACCGTCACCAGCGAAGCTGCCCGTGTGCTAGGCAAAGACATGGGTCAGTTAAAAGTGGGCGCGCAAGCCGACGTTTGCATCTTGGATGCAGAAGCCCACTGGCAAGTGACCTCCGACAATTTGCGCAGCCAAGGCAAGTACACACCGTTCTCTGGCTACGACTTGCCAGGCCGCGTGCAGTGCACCTTGGTCAGCGGACAAGTGGCCTATCAAGCCTAAGCATGCGCGCAGTCTTCAAACTGCTTCGGGGTCTGTGGCATGTGGTGGTGGGGTGGTTCACCATCTACTTTCGGTTTCCACAACTGAACCAGCAGCAACGTGATGCGCGCGTGCAAGTGTGGGCCATGCAGCTTTTGCGTATCTGGGGCATTGACCTAGAAGTGCGCGGCAAGCCGGTGACCGTAGGCCCAGCCTTGTTGGTTTGCAATCACATTTCTTGGCTAGATATTTTGGTGATCCATGCCACGCGGCACTGTCGCTTTGTTTCCAAATCGGAGTTGCGAGATTGGCCTGTGTTGGGCACCTTGGCCACGGGCGGTGGCACCTTGTACATAGAACGTGCGCAGCGCAAAGACGCCATGCGCATGGTGAAAGACATGGCGAAGTCGTTGCGCGAGGGGGATGTACTGGCTGTGTTTCCAGAAGGCACCACAGGTGATGGCATTGGCATGTTGCCGTTTCATGCCAACCTTATTCAATCGGCCATTGAAGCGGAAGCGCCGATTCAGCCTTTGGCTTTGCAGTTTGTGAATGCCAAAACCAATGAGATCAGCATGGCGGCCAGGTATATCGATGACGATACGCTGCTGGATTCTGTGTGGTCCACCTTGAATGCGCGTGGCTTGAAGGCTGTCGTGAATTTTGGGGAGCTACAAATAGCACAAGATAGAGATCGACGGGCATGGGCTCAAGACTTGCATCGAGAAGTATCTCTGCTCAAACTTCTTTGCATGAAAAATTAACTGGCTTTACCTAATTTCCATTTTCTCGGCTGAACCCGTTTTGATGATGTTTGAAATATTAGACATCACCTTTTCTTCCATACCCTTGAAGCCATGTTGCGTATGTGCTTGGCAAGCACCACCATAAAAACCAGATCCTCCAAAAACAGTGATCATGGGTGCTTCCACTTTTTCGGCCATATTTTTCGCAGTCGCATATTGTGTGAACTTGCAGGGATCATCAGCATGATGAACAAAGAACTGTGGCGTGGCAGTTTTTTTAATGGCGTCTGGGTACTTCAACACCATATCAACTACGCCCGAAGTGTGTATCACGCCCTCAAAGTAGTCGCTTGAATATTTGGAAATAGCTGCAGAAGTAAAGTATCCCCGGCTAGTTGACAGAACCCATACCCGCTTGATGGCGGGAAAGTTAGCTTTGGCTAAATCCATTAAAGGGCGGATATCCAAAAATCGCTCTTCTGTCATTTGGTAGTTATCGTCACAGGCTGTCCCAAAATCAGACCTGCAGTCAATCACTAAAGTTGCGATGTCCTGGTCAAGCAAGCGAAGTCTTTCTCTGACAACAAAACTCGCATCTTGTTTAATCATGACCTTGCCGGTAAAACTGACGCTGGCCTTTGCTAGAACAGGATGACCCGGGATGATTGCAACCAGAATGCTTGGCGCTGCTGCATTAGAAAGCACAGAGAGTACCCCAGCCTGCTTTGCGCCATTGTTGGTTTCAACAGTTAAGATTTTTTCAACAGGCCCTTGCTTTTCAGTTTGCGCAACTGCTACCAGCGCAGTAAAAGTCAGCATTAAAAATAAAAATTTTCTAAATTTCATTTTGATTTTCCTGCGTTTTGAGCTTGTTTTAGTGAACCAATCCTCCATACATTCTTTGAATGTAAAGACAGTTTCAACACCGCTGATTGGGCCAAAAAAAACCCGCAACAGTCATTGATTTGCGGGTATGGGATTTTGCTAAAAATAATTTTTGGTGCCTCCGACAGGAATCGAACCTGTATCTAGCGCTTAGGAGGCACTCGTTCTATCCATTGAACTACGGCGGCGGCACAGGGATTTTAGCCTTCAAACCCGTCCACTATGGCAATATGACCCACTGAATTGGCTTTGCGATGAGGCACGATGGCCTGGTATTCGGGGCTGTTGTACCAAGTTTCTGCAGCTTGTCGGCTAGCAAATTCAATGACCACTTTGCGGTTGCCCTGCTCTGTACCCTCAACTTGGGTGCTGTTGCCACCACGCACCAAATATTTGCCACCATATTTGTCCAGAGTGCTTTGCACATGTTGTGAGTAATTGAGGTATCCCTCAGGACTGTTAACTGTGACTTGTCCGATAACGTAGGCTTTGGCCATCTTGACTCCTAATTTGATGCGACGTGACAATTATTTGCTCATCATGCGCATGGCATCTTCCAAACCCTTGAGGGTGAGCGGAAACATGCGATTGCCCATGAGCTGCTGAATGACCGCAATACTTTGGCGGTATTGCCAAACACCTTGGGGC
>JBDLWA010000164.1:0-17560 GCA_039804505.1 Pseudomonadota bacterium | reverse complement strand
CGGCGAATCAGCAAGACATCGGCTTGGGCGGTGTAAATCACCACCAAGACAGACTCTGGAATTTTGTAGGAACTGGCATTCATGTCATGAACATTCTGCATGAACTTTCAGGTTCAAACCGCATTTTCACAGACAGGTTGATGAAACGCCTATGATCACCCCATGCACCGTTCAGAAACAACCCCCTCCTCTTCAGTGGCCTTGAGCGCTTCTGCCACCCAACTGACTTGGCAAGAAAATGGCCATGACTGTCAGGACGAATGGCGCAGCGAACGTGGTGCGCCCGTTCCCAAACGGGTGGTCTTGGCCGATGACACCCTCAGTGCCGACAGTGCCTACCGCTTGGCATGTGCCGGAACCGGCATGCTGTGGCGAGGTGACTTCCAGAACGCCCGCTTGTTGCTGCAAGCATTGGCGCGCCGTTGTGATGCGCCTAAAAAAGTGCGTCGCGCGTCCAAAACCAATCCCGAGGTGACGCACACCCCTCAAGAGAATTTCCATTTGCACCGCCAAGCCCAATCGCAGCGAGCCCGCACCCTGAGCATGATCTTGATTCAAGTCAATCCAGACCGACAGATCAGCCTGCGTCGTGCGCCTGATTGGCGTGAGGCCATGAAGGCAGCTTGGGGCCCCGCAGGCACCACAGGCTGCATCACCTCTTTGCGTGAATTGCTCGGACTGGTCGGCGCGCATGAATGGCATCAAAAGGGCATGGAAATTTCTGCCTTGGGCAACGCGCCCCACAACCGCATTCACCCCAGCTATGGCGTTTTCTCACCCGTGCGCGGTGAGTACATTCAGCTGGTGGCCGACGCACCTTTGCCCAGCACCGAATTGGCCTTTGACATTGGTGTGGGCACAGGCGTGCTGTCTGCCGTCTTGGCCAAGAAAGGCGTCAAACGCGTGGTGGGCACCGACCTCGATCCGCGCGCTTTGGCTTGTGCCAAAGACAACATCCAGCGCTTGGGCCTGAAAGACAAAGTTGAATTGGTACAAGCCGACCTCTTTCCAGAGGGCCAAGCACCCCTGATCGTTTGCAACCCACCTTGGTTGCCTGCACGTGCCAGCGCCCCCATTGAACGGGCCATCTACGATGAAAACAGCGCCATGTTGAAGGGCTTCTTGGCAGGACTGGCAGCGCACCTTGCACCCAAGGGCGAGGGCTGGTTGATCTTGTCAGACTTGGCAGAGCATTTGGGTTTGCGAACTCGCGCAGAACTCGAAACATGGATTGCAGACGCCGGCTTGAAGGTAATTGGCAAACTCGATACCAAAGCCGAGCACAAGAAGGTTCAAGATGAAACCGATCCCTTGCATGCGGCGCGCGCGGCAGAGCTCACTTCATTGTGGCGCCTTGTTGCCAAATAATTTTCCAACTTCCCAGCAAAACGAGGATCTCTTGCCCTCATGAAAAAAGGCCGCTGATGCGGCCTTTTTGCTTTAAGCCTTGACGGCTTCGGGGTTGCGCACCCGAATGTGCAACTCGCGCAATTGCTTCTCGTCCACAGGGCTTGGCGCTTGCGTGAGCAAGCACTGAGCGCGTTGTGTTTTGGGGAAGGCAATCACGTCGCGAATAGATTCGGCGCCAGTCATCAACGTGATGATGCGGTCCAAACCAAAGGCCAAGCCGCCATGTGGGGGCGCACCATACTGCAATGCGTCGAGCAAGAAACCAAACTTCAGTTGCGCTTCTTCAGGGGTGATCTTCAATGCGTCAAACACCTTTTGCTGCACGTCGGCACGGTGAATACGCACAGAACCACCGCCAATTTCCCAACCATTCAGAACCATGTCATAGCCTTTGGCAATGCACTTCTCGGGGGCTGTGACCATCCAATCTTCATGGCCGTCTTTGGGCGCTGTGAAGGGGTGGTGAACAGCGGTGTAACGCTGTGATTCTTCGTCGTATTCGAACATGGGGAAATCGACCACCCACATTGGCGCCCAACGGTTTTCGAACAAGCCAGACTTTTTGGCAAATTCGCTGTGGCCAATTTTGAGGCGCAAGGCACCGATTGAATCGTTGACCACTTTGGCTTTGTCGGCACCAAAGAACAAGATGTCGCCGTCTTGTGCATTGGTGCGCTTCAAAATTTCGGCAATGGCGGCATCGTGCAAGTTTTTGACGATCGGGCTTTGCAAACCGTCACGGCCTTTGGCCACTTCGTTGACCTTGATCCAGGCCAAACCTTTGGCGCCGTAAATCTTCACAAACTCGGTGTAGCCATCGATCTCGCCGCGGCTGATGTCAGAGCCACCAGGCACGCGCAATGCCACGACACGGCCGCCTGGAGTGGTGGCAGGTGTGCTGAACACTTTGAAATCCACGTCGCCCATGATGTCGGTCAACTCGGTGAACTCTAGCTTGACGCGCAAGTCGGGCTTGTCAGAACCGAAGCGGTGCATGGCTTCTGAATAGGCCATGACGGGGAAGGCGCCCAGGTCGATGTTCAACACTTTTTGGAACACGCTGCTGATCATGCCCTGGAACATGTCGCGAATTTCTTGTTCGCCCAAGAAGGACGTTTCAATATCGATCTGCGTGAATTCGGGCTGACGATCGGCGCGCAAGTCTTCGTCGCGGAAGCACTTGGTGATTTGGTAGTAACGGTCGTAGCCTGCCACCATCAGCAACTGCTTGAACAACTGGGGCGACTGGGGGAGCGCAAAGAACTGACCATCGTGCACACGGCTGGGCACCAAGTAATCGCGCGCGCCTTCTGGCGTGCTCTTGGTGAGCATGGGGGTTTCGATGTCGATGAAGCCGTTTTCGTCCAAGAACTTGCGCACTTCCATGGCCACTTTGTAGCGCAGCATGAGGTTGTTTTGCATGTAAGGACGGCGCAGATCCAGCACGCGGTGTGTGAGACGCGTGGTCTCTGACAGGTTGTCGTCGTCAAGCAAGAACGGGGGCGTGACCGATGGGTTGAGCACCGTCAGTTCGTGGCACAAGATTTCAATCTTTCCGCTTTTGAGGTTGTCGTTGGTGGTGCCTTCTGGGCGTGCACGGACCAAACCTTTGATCTGAATGCAAAACTCGTTGCGCAGGCCTTCAGCCGTTTTGAACATGTCGGCGCGATCGGGGTCGCACACCACTTGCACATAACCTTCGCGGTCACGCACGTCGACGAAGATCACGCCACCGTGGTCACGACGGCGATTGACCCAACCGCACAAGGTGACGGTTTGGCCCATCAGGGCTTCGGTGACAAGACCGCAGTAGTGTGAACGCATAGACATGGGGAAGGTACTTTCAGTAGAAAAAGTAAAGTGGGCTAAAACACCACTTACAAAGAATTGGAGGAAGCAGAGTTGCCAAGCGTGGCTTCTGTTTTCACGGGCAAGGCATCGGGGCCACCGGGCACCACGACGCCCATTGAAATGATGTACTTGAGCGCATCGTCGACACTCATGTCGAGTTCAACCACTTTGCTTTTGGGCATCATTAAAAAGAAACCAGAGGTTGGGTTGGGTGTGGTGGGCACATAAACGCTGACGCATTCTTCGGGCAAATGACGCGCCACTTGGCCGCCTGGCGCACCCGTTAAAAATGCAATGGTCCACGAACCCTGATGCGGATATTGAACCAGGAGGGCTTTGGAAAACGCATTGCCACTGCCAGAAAACAAGGTGTCGGCCACTTGTTTGACGCTGGAGTAAATGCTGTTAACCACAGGTATGCGAGTGATCACCTTGGACCACTGGCGCAACCACCATTGGCCAAAAATATTGGCCACAAAAACACCCGTGGCAAAAACAACCACAGCCACCAAAATAACGCCCAGACCCGGCACATTGCGCAGCGAGTCAGCCAAGGCATGCATGCCAGGAATGACGGCATCTAAGGCACCCAGAACGGCCAAGAAAATGCCGTCCATGGTGCCCACCAACCAGGTGAGCAACCAGACAGTCACCCCCATGGGTAGCCATACCAGCATACCGGTGAGGAAGTAATGACGGATTTTCAGGTTCATTCAGGAGATCTCAGTTTCAGTTGCAATATCAGTTGCAATATCTAGGTCAATGACAAGCACAGGACGCGCCACAAGCGGCGGGCGCTGCTGAAGCACTGGTTTCAGAAGACGACGAAGCACCACCGGCATCGGACGATGTAGCCGCCGCACCGGCGGTACCTGCGGCCACTGCTGGGGCTGACGTGCCGGAAGAGCCGGAAGAACCACCTTTAAAGTCGGTGGCATACCAACCCGAACCCTTCAGCTGAAAACCAGCAGCGGTCAGTTGTTTGTTAAACGTGGGCGCACCACAGGAAGGGCATTGCGTCAGAGGGTCGTCTGACATTTTTTGCAAAACGTCCTTGGCATGGCCGCAGGAATCACACTTGTAGGCGTAGATGGGCATGGTGAAGGTTCTCGCGTGGTAATCACAAAACCTTCAATTATAGTCAGCTACCTTGCAAAGCATGGTGCGAGCCGTGCTTGTTCTTCAGCGCTTGTGGCCCCAAAGAGCCCACCAGCATGCCCGTTAAGCTGGCCAAAACGCCTGCCAACTGTGCTGGAAACTCTTCGCCCGCAGGGGTCATGAGGAATAAAAGCCAAGCCGTGAGGCCCAAAACGATTGAAAAGATAGCGCCTTGGGTGCTGGCTTTTTTCCAGTAGAGGCCAAAAAGCAAGGGAATGAAAGCCCCCACCAAGGTCACCTGATAGGCGCCAGACACCATTTCGTAGATGGAGCTGCCTTGCATCAAGATGGCATAGCCCAACACCAGGCCACTGAACACCAGCACCGTGACACGCATGGCCAACAGGGCTTGTTTGTCCCCTTGGTGCGGGAAAAACTGGCGCCAAATGTTTTCGGTAAACGTCACGCTAGGAGCCAGCAAGGTGGCTGAAGCACAGGATTTGATGGCCGACAACAAAGCGCCAAAAAACAACACTTGCATCACAAATGGCATTTGTTCCATGACCAGTGTGGGCAACACTTTCTGCGGATCTTCTTGGATCAATGCCGCGGCCTTCTCGGGCATGATGATGAATGCACTGACCACCAAGAACATGGGCACAAACGCAAACAAGATGTAGCAAATGCCACCAATGATGGGGCCCTTGGTGGCGGCATTCAAACTATTGGCCGACATGACGCGCTGGAAAACGTCTTGCTGCGGAATGGAGCCAAACATGATGGTGATGGCGGCCGCGATAAAAAACAAAATATCTTTGAAGTTGGGCTCTGGCAAAAACTTGAACATGTCTTGGCTGATCGCCAAGGCGATGACCTTGTCGGCCCCACCCGCTTGATTGCCGGCAAAGATGGCCAATGTACTCAAACCCACCACCAAGATGATCATCTGCATGAAATCGGTGATGGCCACAGACCACATGCCGCCAAACAAGGTGTAAGCCAAGACCGACACCACGCCAATGACCATGCCCATCGGCATGCTGATAGCGCCGCCCGATAGCAAATTGAACACCAAGCCCAAGGCGGTGACTTGCGCGGAGACCCAACCCAAATAGCTCACCATGATGATGATGGAGCAAATGACTTCGACTGAACGGCCATAGCGTTCGCGGTAGTAATCGCTGATGGTGAGCAAGCTCATGCGGTACAACTTGCCCGCAAAAAACAGCCCGACCAAAATCAAACAACTGCCTGCACCAAAGGGATCTTCCACCACACCATTCAAGCCGCTGTTGACGAACTTGGCGGGAATGCCCAGCACCGTTTCCGAGCCAAACCAGGTGGCAAAAGTGGTGGTCACAATCATGGCCAATGGCAAGTGCCGACCCGCAATGGCAAAGTCAGCTGAACTTTTAACCCGTTTGGCGGCCACCAAACCAATGGCGATGGTGATCAATAAATAGGCAATGACCAATGTCAACAACACAGCAAGGCTCCTTAGATTTGATGGAATCTTTCGAATGCTTGTAGCACGATGAGGGTAGAAACAAAACCGATGACCACATACACAATGGCTTGCAGCAAGCGATTGGTGCGCTGCTGCTCCGCCAGCAAGGCTGCCATTTGATTGCGCTCATGCGCAGTGGCATTGGTTTGTTTTAAATAGTCCGTCAGCAAGCGTGGCAACTGCGGCAGCAGTTTGGCGTATTGAGGGGCTTGGTCACGCAGCTGCATGAAGAAGCGTTTAGGGCCCACTTGGTCCAACATCCATTGTTCTAAGAAAGGCTTGGCCGAATTCCACAAATCAAGTTCGGGATCGAGCTGACGTCCCAAGCCTTCAATGTTGAGCAAGGTTTTTTGCAACAACACCAATTGCGGCTGAATTTCGACATTGAAGCGACGTGAGGTTTGGAACAAACGCATCAACACCATGCCCAAAGAAATTTCTTTGAGCGGGCGGTCAAAGTAAGGCTCGCACACCGAACGAATGGCCGATTCCAATTCATCGACACGCGTGGTGGCGGGCACCCAGCCCGATTCAATGTGCAACTCGGCCACACGTTTGTAATCACGGCGGAAAAAGGCTGTGAAGTTTTGTGCCAAGTATTCTTTGTCAAACTCTGTGAGCGTGCCCACAATGCCAAAATCAAGAGAGATGTAGCGACCCAATGTTTCGGGCTCGATGCTCACTTGAATGTTGCCAGGGTGCATGTCGGCATGGAAAAAACCATCCCGAAACACTTGTGTGAAAAACAAAGTCACACCATCTTTGGCCAACTTGGGAATATCGACACCGGCTGCGCGCAGGGCATCGACTTGGCTGATGGGCAAGCCCTTCATGCGCTCCATCACAATGACTTCGGGATGGCAGTAATCCCAATACATTTCGGGAATGAGGACCAAGTCTAGGCCTTGCATGTTGCGTCGCAATTGCGCCGCATTGGCGGCCTCGCGCACCAAGTCCAATTCGTCGTGCAGGTACTTGTCAAATTCGGCCACCACTTCGCGTGGCTTCAAGCGTTTGCCATCGGCACTGAGTTTTTCAAGCCATGCAGCCATCATGCGCATGAGGCCTAAGTCTTTTTCAATGACGGGCAACATGTTGGGGCGCAGCACCTTAACCGCAACCTCTTGCACGTCTCCCGCTTTGTTTTTGAGCAAGGCAAAGTGAACCTGTGCAATAGAGGCACTGGCCACGGGCACATGATCGAACTCGACAAAAATTTCTGACACCGTGCGGCCAAAAGCGCGCTCGATGGTGGCCACGGCAATGTCTGAACTGAAGGGCGGCACACGGTCTTGCAATCGGGCCAACTCTTCTGCAATGTCTTCGGGCAACAAATCGCGCCGCGTGGACATCACCTGACCAAACTTCACAAAGATAGGGCCCAAACCTTCCAAGGCCAAACGCAAACGTTCGCCTCGCGGCTGTGAGTGCACGCGTCCTAAACTGAGAATGCGGGACAGTAAACGCAACAGGGGTTGCTTGAAATTGGACAGCACCAACTCGTGCAGGCCAAAGCGCCAAACGGTCCAGACGATGAAAGCGCCCCGAAAAAATCGGTTCATGGTGCAGCCTTATGAAGATCGGTGCCGGGCGCAGCCTTGCGCGCAAATTGTCGAAGGGCTTGAACGGCTTGTTGCCCCATGCTGACCAACGTGTGCGCTGCTGCGTCACCAATCAGCCCAGAGAGATCTTCCGCCACATCCCAACGCACATGGTCGATAAGCCAATTGACTTCGGCCGCCAGTTGCACATCGCCTTCAATGTGCACACGGGGCTTCTCGCCCTTTAACACTGCCGCTGCCATGGCAATAGGCGATGTGTCGGTGAGGGTGAGTTTTAAATCGGTGGACTGGCCATTGACGCGTTCGAGTAAGCCCGCAGGTGTGGGCGACAGCTGAATGAGCTTGTCTTGCCATTGCAATTGAATGCAGCGGCCTTTTTGACGCGCCAAACGACTTTGCGCCTCAGGCTCGCGGCTGATGACATGATTCAAAAACAACACCACCCGGTTGAGGGTCTCGTCAATGACCCAAGCAGGGGGTTGAGTTTGCGCTGCAAATTGCGTGAGCGCATCGCTCACCAAAGAAAAAGGGGACTGTGTTGCCATAGTCCCCAATTATTCCCGAAAGGCCGGCCGATGCCAGTATTTCTAGAAAGATAGCCTGGAATTTATTGCAGGGCTTGTACGCCTGCCACCAACCAGCCGCTGTTGCCGTTTTTGGGCTTGGTCATGTTCCAAACTTCACGGAAGGGGCTAGGTGCGGCATCGGCCTCTTCACGGATGACACCGTTGAACTCAACGCTGGCCATGTAAACGTCGGGCAACTCTTCAATGCCCAACAACTGGGCATCCAACTTGACCACTTCGGTTTTGTTGGGTTGACCGGGGGAATTGGCTTCGCGCTCGGCCAGCTGGCTCTTGATTTCAGACAGCATGCTGTCAGTCATCATGGCGCGCAAGGAAGCCATGTCGGCACGGTCCCAAGCGTCTTGCAAAGTGATGAAGTTTCTTTTGGCAGCTGACAAGAAGTTTTCGGTGTCAAAGCCTTCTGGAACGCCCCAAGTTTGTGAGCCTTGCAATGCACTGGGCACAGAACCGCCGATGGCAGAACCAATCATGGAGCCGCCCGATTGTGGGTTGGTTTGTGAGCTGGTTTGCGCATTGGCCTCAGGTGTGCTGTCGAAGGCTGTGTTTTGAGTTTCCCAAGGACGTGCTGAAGCGTCGTTGCCCACTTTCTCGGGGTTGTACTGGCGCAAGGTTGCAGGCGACTCTGCACTCTGACCTGCACCTTGGTAGGCCAATCCACTTTGACCCGATGAGGCATTGCGGCTGCGTGAGCGCAAGAAATAACCAATCACACCCACGGCGACCATGGCCAACAGAGCAAACATCAACATGTTGCCAAAAGCTTCGCCCATGCCCAAGCTGTGCGCTAACCAGGCCAAACCTAAACCGGCTGCCAAGCCACCCAACATAGCACCCCATGGGCGCTTGGCGGGAGCCGCTGCGGGCGCGGCCGCAGGCGCTGCAGGCTTAGCGGGCGCTGCTGCAGCTTGACTTGGCGCTGCAGGCGCGGCAGGCTTGACGGCCTCGCGCTGAGAAACATTGCTGGACTGTTGGCCCATTGATTTACCGCCACCTAAGCGACGTGCAGCTTCAGCATTCAAGGCGCCGAGAGCCAAAACCAGGGTGAGTAAGAGGCTAAATAATTTTTTCACTTTGTCTCCGAAAAATCAGAAATAAAACCTCAGCATTTAATGCCGACATGCAAGGCTACCACCCCTGCACTCAGATTGTGAAAATCAACGTGTCCAAATCCGGCATTTTTCATAAGGGCTTTCAGCTCTTCTTGGCCTGGATGCATGCGAATGGATTCGGCCAAATAGCGGTAGCTGGCATCGTCACCAGCCACCCACTTGCCCAGTTTGGGCAACACACTGAAAGAGTACCAGTCGTAGGCTTTTTCGAGGGGCTTGGCCACTTTAGAAAACTCGAGCACCAACAATTTGCCGCCTGGTTTCAGAACTCGGCACATCTCTTTGAGCGCCAGGTCTTTGTGTGTCATATTGCGCAAGCCAAATGCCACGCTGACCACGTTGAAATGATGGTCGGGAAAAGGCAATTTCTCTGCGTCGCAAACCAAGGTTGGCAACGCCACACCCAAATTGACCAAACGATCGCGGCCCGTGCGAAGCATGGCTTCATTGATATCGGTATGCACCACGCGCCCCGTGGCGCCCACTTTCTTAGAGAAAGCCAAAGACAAATCGCCCGTTCCGCCCGCGATGTCTAACACCTGGTCGCCTTCTTTGAGGTTGGCCACTTGCACGGTGTAGGCTTTCCACACACGGTGCAGTCCCGCAGACATCAAGTCATTCATGATGTCGTATTTGGAAGCCACAGAATCAAAGACGCCTCGCACGTGCTTGGCTTTTTCTTTTTCGTCAACGGTTTTAAATCCGAAATGTGTTGAGCTCATGGTGACTTGTCCGTCAATGTGAATGGCCGCAGGCACTGCCCGCTTTTTCAGGCATGGGGTCGTCTTGTTGCACGCCGGCGGCTAGCAAACGTTCCTTGTATTGGGTCCAAAGCTGGTCTTGTTGCGAGCCCAGAAAATACAAGTAATCCCAGGAAAAAATACCCGTGTCGTGGCCGTCAGAAAACGTCGGTTGTACGGCGTAGTTGCCCACTTGCACCAAGGCCGTCACATCGACGTCACGCTTGCCGGTTTGTAAAGTTTCTTGGCCTGGGCCGTGACCCTGCACCTCGGCAGAGGGTGAATACACGCGCATCAACTCGAAGGGAATGCGAAATGTTTTGCCATCGGAAAAACTGATTTCCAAAGCACGGCTTTGACCGTGAAGGGTCAAAGCCTCTGGCGTGGGGGCGCCTGCAGTCAAACCGGCCATGCAATGCTTTCTTTAAACCAAAACGCGCTCAATGCCACCGGCATTGGCAGCCGCCACATACTCGGGCATCCATTGATCGCCCAAGATGTGCTTGGCCATTTCCACCACGATGTAGTCGGCTTCCAGCAGTCCGTTTTGCAAATCGTCGCCATAGCGCGACAAACCTTGCAAACAGCTGGGGCAGCTGGTCAAGACCTTGATGTTGTCTTTTTCACCGACCATGCCCGTGGTTCGCATTTGAGTCTCGCTCTTGCGGATTTCTTCTTCCTTACGGAAGCGCACTTGCGTGGCAATGTCGGGGCGTGTCACGCCCAAAGTACCCGACTCACCACAGCAGCGGTCGGACTTGAGCACTTGCGGGCCCAGCAATGACTTGACCGTCTTCATGGGGTCTTGCAACTTCATGGGACTGTGGCAAGGGTCGTGATACAGGTAAGCACCGTTGTTGTTCAGCGTCATGCCTTTTTCAAGCAGGTACTCGTGAATGTCGACGATGCGGCAGCCCGGGAAGATCTTGTCAAACTCGTAGCCTTGCAATTGGTCATAACAAGTGCCACAGCTGACCACCACGGTTTTGATGTCGAGGTAGTTCAGGGTGTTGGCCACCCGGTGGAACAACACGCGGTTGTCGGTGATGATTTTCTCGGCCTTGTCAAACTGGCCACTGCCCTTTTGAGGGTAGCCACAGCACAAATAGCCAGGCGGCAACACGGTTTGCACACCGGTATGCCACAGCATGGCCTGCGTGGCCAAACCCACTTGACTGAACAAGCGCTCGGAGCCGCAACCTGGGAAGTAAAACACCGCTTCTGTTTCGGGCGTGGTGACCTTCGGATTGCGGATGATTGGCACGTAGTCTTGATCTTCAATGTCAAGCAAAGCACGCGCTGTTTTCTTGGGCAAGCCCCCAGGCATCTTCTTGTTGATGAAGTGAATCACCTGCTCTTTGATGGGCGCTGTGCCTATGCTGGCAGGCGGAGCCTTGGTTTGTTTGCGCGCAAATGTTTTGAGCAAATCATGCGCAAAGCGCTGCACCTTCATGCCGACACCCACCATGCCTGCCCGGGCCAACTTGATGGTTTCGGGGTTGGTGGCGTTGAGCATGAACATGGCCGCAGCATTGCCGGGGCGGAAAGACTTTTGGCCCATTTTGCGCAACAAATTGCGCATGTTCATAGACACATCGCCAAAGTCAATTTTGACCGGGCAAGGTGTGAGGCACTTGTGGCACACGGTGCAGTGATCGGCCACGTCTTCAAACTCTTGCCAGTGCTTGATAGACACGCCGCGGCGTGTTTGCTCTTCGTACAAGAAGGCTTCCACCAACAGTGACGTAGCCAGAATTTTGTTGCGCGGGCTGTACAGCAAATTGGCGCGCGGCACGTGAGTGGCACACACAGGTTTGCATTTGCCGCAGCGTAAGCAATCCTTCACGCTGTCGGCAATGGCGCCAATGTCAGACTGCTGCATGATGAGGGACTCATGTCCCATCAAGCCAAAACTAGGCGTGTAGGCGTTGGTCAAATCGGCATGAATTTGCAGATTTTCTGGGCCCGCCACCTGACGCATCAGCTTGCCTTTGTTGAAGCGGCCTTCTGGGTCCACGCGTTGTTTGTAATCGGCAAAAGGCTTGAGTTCGGCATCGCTCAAAAACTCTAGCTTGGTAATGCCAATGCCGTGCTCGCCAGAGATCACCCCATCGAGACTGCGCGCCAACACCATGATGCGACCCACCGCCTCGTGTGCGGTTTGCAACATGTCGTAGTCGTCTGAATTGACAGGGATGTTGGTGTGAACGTTGCCGTCACCCGCGTGCATGTGCAAAGCTACCCACACACGGCCCTTCAAGACGCGCTGGTGAATGGCCACGCACTCGTCAAAAATAGGTTGGAACGCCGCCCCAGAAAAGATGCTTTGGAACGGCAACTTAATTTGCGTTTTCCAACTGGCCCTGAGCGTGTGATCTTGCAACTGGGGAAACAGCGTGGCCACGTTTTGCAGCCAGCCTTGCCACAGGTCGCGCACATCTTGCACCATGGCCAAAGCTTGCGAAACACGTTCTTGTAGCAACTCGGCACTGGCTATTTCGCTGGTGTCGTCGTCTTTGCCCAAAGGCAAGTTGCCCTTGCGCAAGAAATGCTCAAGTTCGTTGCACAGCTTGATTTTGTTGCGCAGTGACAGCTCAATGTTGATGCGTTCAATGCCGTCGGTGTACTCGGCCATGCGCGGCAAGGGAATGACCACGTCTTCATTGACTTTGAAGGCATTGGTGTGGCGGCTGATGGCCGCTGTTTTTTTGCGGTCTTGCCAAAACTTTTTGCGCGCTTCTGGGCTGATGGCAATGAAGCCTTCACCGCTGCGCGAGTTGGCAATGCGCACCACTTCAGAGGTGACCTTGGCCACATCGTCGGCGTTGTCGCCGGCAATGTCGGCCAGCAACAACATTTTTGGAAAGCCACCGCGTTTGGATTTGGTGGTGTAACCCACTGCGCGCAAATAGCGATCGTCCAAATGCTCTAGACCTGCCAACAAAACGCCTGAGCGTTTTTGCTCTGCAAACATGAAATCTTTGATCTCAACAATGCTGGGCACAGCGTCCTTGGCATTGCCAAAAAACTCCATGCACACCGTGCGGGTGTGGTCGGGCATGCGGTGCAACACCCAGCGTGCGCTGGTGATCAAACCATCGCAGCCTTCTTTTTGGATGCCTGGCAAGCCTGCTAAAAACTTGTCGGTGACGTCTTTGCCCAGACCTTCTTTGCGGAATGTTTTGCCAGGAATGTCGAGGCGCTCCTGACGAATCAGCGTGGTGCCATTGGCTTCAAAGTATTTCAGCTCAAAACTGGCCACTTCCACATCGTGGATCTTGCCCAAGTTGTGATTCAAACGCGTGACTTCAAGCCACTGCGCATCGGGCGTGACCATGCGCCAGCTGGCCAGGTTGTCGAGGGCAGTGCCCCACAAAACGGCTTTTTTACCGCCGGCATTCATGGCAATGTTGCCGCCAATGCAACTGGCTTCAGCGGACGTGGGGTCGACCGCAAAAACCCAGCCGGCTTTTTCGGCGGCGTCGGTGACGCGCTGCGTGACCACGCCCACTTCGGTCCACAGTGTGGGAACAGGCTTGTCAACACCGGGCAACTGCACCATCTCGATGTCAGACAGGGCTTCGAGTTTTTCGGTGTTGATCACCGCACTGTTCCACGTTAAGGGCACAGCGCCGCCGGTGTAGCCCGTGCCACCCCCACGCGGAATGATGGTGAGACCCAAGCTGAAGCAGCCTTTGACCAAACGCGCCATTTCGGCTTCGGTGTCGGGCGTCAACACCACAAAGGGGTACTCCACTCGCCAGTCGGTCGCGTCTGTGACGTGACTCACTCTGGAGAGCGCATCAAATTTGATGTTGTCTTTGGCAGTCACTTTGCCCAAAGCCTTCTGGGCTTTGCGGCGCAACTGGGCCATGTCACTGAAGTTTTGGTCGAATGCCTTCACAGCACCCGTGGCCAGCACCAAGAGTTCGGCCACCAAGCCATCGCGGAGGGCATCGGCATCAGGGGTGCGTCGCTTTTGAACTTCGCCCAGACGATGGTTCAGGGCTTCGACCAACAATTTGCGCCGGTCGGGGTTGTCCAGCAAATCGTCTTGCAAATAAGGGTTGCGTTGAACCACCCAAATGTCGCCCAGCACTTCGTACAGCATGCGGGCGGAACGACCGGTACGGCGTTCTTCGCGAAGTTGGTTCAGTAAATCCCAGGCGCGGGCGCCCAACAAACGAATCACAATTTCTCGGTCTGAGAAGCTGGTGTAGTTGTAGGGAATTTCGCGCAAACGGGGCGACGAATCGTCCGCTTGCATCAGGTGTTGGAGCGTGGTGGGTGCGTTCATGAGATTTGGAGGCGATTTTACTGCAGGGGGGCAATCACGCACCGAAGGTGGGGGTAGCCGACCCAGGTTTGCGCTGAGTTATGGAAACCCCGGGTTGTCACCCAACCGTCATGTGGCTGTAATAGGATCTGCAAGACTTGTCAGCGTACTGACGATTCGCAACATTAGGAGTACTTATGAATTACAAAAAGTCCTTGGCAGCCCTAGCGGTTGCTGCATTCAGCTTGGGCGCACAAGCCCAAACCGAGATTCAATGGTGGCACTCCATGGGCGGCGCCCTGGGTGAATGGGTCAATGACCTGGCCAAAGATTTCAACGCGAGCCAAAAAGATTACAAAATTGTGCCCACCTTCAAGGGCAACTACGACGAATCGATGGCCGCTGCCATTGCCGCCTACCGCGCTGGCAATGCGCCCCACATCTTGCAAGTTTTCGAAGTGGGCACGGCCACCATGATGGCCAGCAAAGGCGCCATCGTGCCCGTGGGCAAAGTCATGCAAGACGCCGGACTTAAGTTTGACCAAGACGCCTATGTACCTGCGGTGGCGGGTTATTACACCGCCCCCAACGGTCAAATGCTGAGCTTCCCCTTCAACAGCTCTACACCTGTTTTCCACTACAACAAAGATGCTTTCAAAGCGGCGGGCATCGACCCCGAGAAGCCCCCCACAACTTGGCCAGAAGTGGCTTTGGCGGCTGCCAAATTGAAAGCCAGCGGCCACAAGTGCCCCTTCACCACCAGCTGGATCAGCTGGACCCAGCTCGAAAGCTTCTCTGCCTGGCACAACACCGAGTTCGCCACCAAGGGCAACGGCATGCGCGGCATGGACGCTCGCCTGAGCTTCAACACCCCCTTGCACGTGCGCCACATTGAAAACTTGGCCAACATGGCCAAGAGCGGTTTGTTCATCTACAAAGGTCGCGGCAATGCGGCCGATGCCACCTTTGTGTCTGGCGAATGCGCCATGGCCACAGGCTCTTCTGCTTTGTACGGCAACGTGGTTCGCAATGGCAAGTTTGCCTACGGCATTGGCGCACTGCCCTACTACCCTGACGTGGCCGGCTCGCCGCAAAACACCGTCATTGGCGGTGCCAGTTTGTGGGTCATGAGCGGCAAAAAAGCCCCCGAGTACAAAGGCGTGGGCCAATTCTTTGCCTACTTGTCCAAGGCCGACGTGGCTGCGGCCAGCCACCAGCGCACCGGCTACTTGCCCGTCACCAAGGCTTCGTTTGAGTTGACTGAAAAATCAGGCTTCTACAAAAAGAACCCCGGGACCGATGTGTCTGTGACGCAAATGATCCGCAAAACGACCGACAAATCACGTGGCGTGCGTCTGGGCAACTTTGTCCAAATTCGCACCATCATTGACGAAGAACTCGAAGGCGTGTGGAGCGGCAAGAAGCAACCCAAAGAAGCCTTGGATGCAGCCATCAAACGCGGCAATGAGCAGTTGGAGCGCTTCGAAAAAGCCAACAAGTAAACTCGTTGTAGTTCTCTAGGTCAACACGCCAATCAAAATAGCGTGCTGACCCCACAAAAGCAGAGGATCAATCCTCTGCTTTTGTCCTTTTCATTGACCGAAGTTTCACAAAGAGTTTCATGGAAAAGCGCGTACGCTTCAAATCGACTGGGTTGCCTTGGCTGCTCATTGCACCGCAAATGGCCGTGGTCTTGGTCTTTTTCTTTTGGCCTGCAGCCCAAGCCTTGTACCAAAGTGTGCTGATGCAAGATGCATTTGGCGGCTCGGTCGAGTTCGTCGGCATGGAAAACTTCGACCGACTTTTCAGCGACAGCAGTTACCTGCTTGCGTTTCAAACCACGGCTTTCTTTTCAATCTTGGTCGCCGCTACAGGCTTGACCGTTTCTTTGCTTTTGGCGGTCATGGCCAACCGCGTTGTCCGCGGCGCAGGCCTCTACAAAACCTTGCTCATTTGGCCGTATGCCGTTGCCCCTGTGGTGGCCGGCGTACTTTGGATTTTTATGTTTGCCTCGCCCATGGGGGTGGTGGCTTATTTTCTGAGGACCTTGGGCTTTGAGTGGAACCATTTGCTCAACGGCAATCACGCCATGGCGCTGATCGTCATGGCCTCGGTGTGGAAACAAATTTCCTATAACTTTTTATTTTTCTTGGCGGGGCTTCAGTCCATTCCTAAATCGCTGATCGAGGCTGCCGCCATTGACGGCGCGTCGCCTTGGCATCGCTTCTGGACCATCGTGTTTCCCTTGTTGTCGCCCACCACCTTTTTCTTGTTGGTGATCAATGTGGTGTACGCCTTCTTTGACACCTTTGCCATCATTGATGCCACCACCCACGGTGGCCCTGGCAAAGAAACCGCCATCTTGGTCTACAAGGTTTACTACGATGGCTTCAAAGCCATGGACATGGGCGGCTCCGCCGCACAGTCGGTGGTGTTGATGGTCATTGTGGTGGCCCTGACCGTGGTGCAGTTCCGCTTTGTTGAAAAGAAAGTGCAGTACTGACATGATCGAACGACGTCCTGGCCTCGACCTCTTGTCGCACGTGATCTTGCTGATTGGCGTGTCGATTGTGGCGTTTCCCTTGTACCTCACGTTTGTGGCCTCCACCCAAACGGCTGAACAAATTTCTCGCAGCATTCCCATGTCAATGGTGCCGGGCTCCAATTTTTGGGCCTCTTATCAACTGGCTTTGTTTGGCGGGGAAACAGCCATGGGCGGCAAAGTGCCAGCCGTTTGGCCCATGCTGCAAACCAGTTTGATCAGCGCGCTGGTCATCTCCATCGGCAAAATTAGCATCTCGATGTTGTCTGCTTTTGCACTGGTTTATTTTCGCTTTCCGTTTCGCACCTTGTTTTTCTGGATGATCTTCATCACCCTGATGTTGCCTGTTGAAGTGCGCATCAGCCCCACCTATGAGGTTGTTTCCAACTTGGGCATGCTGAACACGTACGCCGGCTTGACGGTGCCCCTGATTGCGTCCGCCACCGCCACCTTTTTATTGCGCCAATTTTTCTTAACGGTGCCCGATGAATTGGTGGAAGCCGCCCGCATGGACGGTGCCGGACCCATGCGCTTTTTCAAAGACATCTTGTTGCCTTTGTCGGCCACCAACATTGCGGCGCTGTTTGTCATTCAATTCATTTACGGCTGGAACCAATACCTCTGGCCCTTGCTGGTCACCACCAACGAAGACATGTACCCCATCGTGATGGGCATCAAACGCATGTTGGCGGGCGAGGCCTATACCGAATGGAACATCGTCATGGCCACGGCCATTCTGGCCATGCTCCCGCCCGCCCTCGTGGTGATCTTGATGCAAAAATGGTTCGTCAAGGGCCTGGTTGATACTGAAAAATAATGGCTGCCATCACACTTCAAAACATCGTCAAAGAATATGGCACAGGCCCCAAAGCCGTGCC
>JBDLWA010000163.1:0-4144 GCA_039804505.1 Pseudomonadota bacterium | reverse complement strand
CCGCCATAAGTACGGGTGTTGAGGGTCGACGCCAATAAGCATGAACCTTCGGTCAAGTGCTGGCCATCAAGTGCAATGCGCACAGGCCAATTGTTCAGTGATGAGAGTTCCCGAAATGTGGCCACTAGATAACGCAGTAAGCCCGTCAGAAATTTGGGTCCTTCAAGCGCCTTGTTACCCACCGATGCATCAAAGCCGAGGGCCAAACTTGAATGAAAGTAATGAACTGATTGATCGGCTAATTTGACTTGCCCCACATCGGTCGGTTTTGTATCTGCCTTCAAAGTAAATGCCAATGCCTCTTGCCAATGCATTTTGTGCAGACCCCAGGCACGGGCGCAATCGTTGCCGCTGCCGTAGGGCACCAATCCCACTTGAAAATTGCCTTGCATCAAGCCAGGCAACATTTGATTCAAGGTGCCGTCGCCGCCCACAACAATGATGCGAGAGCCAAAGGGTGCTTTTTGTATAACGAGCAAAGCTTCATAAATAGACTCGGGCATGACGATGGGCGTATGTTGCATCACGGCACTTTGAGACTTGCACCATGTCTGTATCAAGGGTTGTAGCTTGCGGGCCCTGCCACCTGCAGCATGGGGATTGATCAAAATAATTGCGCTCATGGTCGAATTTTGCCGTGTATGTCAGAACCTAGTGGTAACCCCAACATCCCGTTCTTTAGAATGCTTCCAATTCTTACGCAACCTAATTGGGGACTATTGCACGATGAGCTCACGTCAAACAACTTTCAAGCGCTCCGCTTTGTCGACCGCCTGTATTGGACTTTTGGTGTTGTCAGCAGCGCATGCTCAAACACCTCCAGCGCCCCCAGCGCCAACAGCAACGCCACCTGCCGCGGCAACTCCAGGCGCAGCGCCGGCAGCACCTGCAACGCCCCCAGCGGCACCCGGTGCCTTGCGCCCCATGAAGGATTTCTTAAAGGATTCAAAAGCCACACCCGGCTATTTCACGCTTCACCAAAAAGACGACAAGGTCTGGCTTGAAATTTTGCCCAGCCAACTTAACAAACCATTTTTCTTTTCTTACAACATTCCAAACTCGGTGGGTGAGCGCGGTTTGTACGGCAGCCAAATGGGTGGCTCAAAGTTGGTTGAATTTGTCAAGATTGGCAATCAAATTCAATTGATCGCCAAGAACACTCAGTTTTTTGCCAAAGCTGGCACGCCACAAGCGCAGTTTGTATCTGAGTCTTTCTCTGACAGCTTGATGGCCAGTACCGCTGTGCTCACGCAGCCCCATCCAGACACCAAATCAATTTTGATTGAAGCTAATAGCTTGTTGTTTGCCGACATTCCTGGCTACCAAACGCGCCTAGAATTTTCTTACAGAATGCCTTTTGCGCTGGATACACGTAACACGTCTTTCTCTGGGATCAAAAACACAGACAAGCTAACAGGCTTGGAAGTGAAGGCGCATTTTTCAGTGCCCAAAATTTCGGCGCCTCCCATGACGCCCTCACCAGTGCCTACGCCACCACCGCCCAGCACCACACCCGATCCACGCAGCTTGTTTGTGTCTTTCTATTACAGCTTCATGCCATTGCCTGAACCCATGCTGGCACGCATGGCGGATGAACGCGTTGGGTTCTTTACAGTAGCGCGCACGGACTACACCACCGATCTCAACATCAAATCCAAAACGCATTTGCTGAAGCGTTGGCGTTTAGAAAAGAAAGATGCTGCGGTTACAGTCTCTGAACCCAAAGAACCCATTGTTTATTGGTTAGACAAAAACATTCCAGAAAAATACCGGGCCAGTGTGGCGCAGGGTGTTCTGGAATGGAACAAAGCCTTCGAGCGTGCAGGCTTTAAAAACGCCTTGGTGGTTAAACAACAACAAGCCACGGACGACTTCAACAACATGGATGCCAAACATGCTTCCATCCGTTGGTTCACAGGTGCTGATGTGGGCTTTGCCATTGGCCCATCGCAAGCCGACCCACGTACGGGCGAAATTTTGGATGCCGACATTGGCATGTCCGATGTGTTTGCACGCGGCGCTCGTCGCTTGGTGGTGGAAGACTTAGGCCGCGTTCGCGGTGCTGACGGCGAGCTGTGTGACCACGCAGAATCTGCTGCGCAAGAATTGCATTACGCATTAGACCTGTTGGAGGCGCGTGGTCTTGAGCTAGACAGCCCGCAAGCCGATGCGCTGGCCCAAGCGTATTTGAAAGATGTGATCATGCATGAGGTGGGTCACACCTTGGGCTTGCGACACAACTTCCGTGCCTCTACGATTTATGACTTGAAGCAAATTCAAGATCCTAATTTCACCAAGCTCAATGGCATTACTGCTTCAGTGATGGACTACACGCCCTACAACATCTCTGCCAAAGGCGAGAAGCAGGGTGAGTACGTGATGTCGACTTTGGGTGCTTACGATTACTGGGCCATTGAGTATGGCTACAAGCAGTTTGCCGAAGGCCAAGAAGCGGCGGGCTTAGCGCAAATTTTGGCCAAAGCCAGCCAGCCCGAGTTGCAATACGACTCTGACGAAGACGCTGGCTATGGCAGCATGGGTGGTGTTGACCCCTTGGTCAATCGCTTTGACTTAGGTGCCGACCCCTTGGCCTATTACAAAGTGCGAATGAAGCTCTCACGCGAGTTGTGGGACCGTTTGCAAAATATGACACTGGCCACCGGTGACAGTTATGAGCGTCTCACGCGCAGTTTCCGAAGCGGTTTTAGTCAGCTCAATCGCGTCGCGCCTTTGGCCGCCAAATACATTGGTGGTGTGAACATTCGTCGTGAACGTGCAGGCTCGGGTAAAGCTGTGTTTGAGCCAGTGAGCGCCGCTAAGCAAAAAGAAGCTTTGGCGTTGATCACCAAAGATTTCTTTGGCACGGACAGTTTCAAGTTCAAGCCTGAATTCATTGCCCGTTTGGCCACAGACCGTTTAGAGCGCACTGAAGCCGATGGCAGCATGCAAACTTCCGTGGCGCGTTTGGTGGCCGGTGTGCAAAAAGAAATTTTGGATCATGTGTATTCACCTGCTGTGGCCACACGCTTGGCAGAAGTCGGCATGAAAGTGAACGATCCTAAAGAAACTTTGGGCCTGTCGGATGTCTATGACTCTTTGCAGTCTGCCATTTGGTCGGAAGCCAGTTCAGGTCAAGAGACCAGCTTAATCCGTCGTAACCTGCAGCGTGAACAACTGCGCCGTATGGCCGATGTGTTGGTCAAGCCAGCCGGTCCATGGCCTGCTGATGCTCGCAGCATCATGCGTGAAAACGCACGCCAGTTGGTCAGCGTTTTGGAAAAGGCCAATGCCAAACCTGGCTTGTCCAAAACCACGCGTGCTCACTATGCTGATGCACTGGACACGCTCAATGCTGCGTTGAAGGCGTCAATGCAAAGAGCCACGCCTTAATGGGTAGCAAAGTTAGTCATGCTTTCAGTTGTGCTTGAACGATGGGCTCATGGCCTCATTTCCCCATTGCCCAAAGTTCAAGGCACACTGAAACGGATGATGTCTTGTTGGACCAACATCATGGCAGGTGCGTTAGAGGCGGCTAGATAGACATCGTAAACCACGGCATTGGCATCTTTCACGGTGCCTGTGGTTTGCAAGGTCCAGCCACTGGTATTGACACGATCGACGCTGGTGCCATCGATGGCCACTTGGTGGTACTTCACGCCAGAAGCACTGAAAGAAGTGCCAGTGCCAACGTTTTGCCAGCCGCCAGCGCCCAGTGTATTCAGCGTATTTAAATTGGCCCAATTGCTACCGGCCATGTCGAGTACATCTGCCACTCTGAGCGTGATTTGGTTGCTGGCGGTATCTGTGCGCAAATCAATTCGCTCGACGCTGTTGATGCGACTGGCACCTTCAATATTGCCGACACTGGTGTTGCTGACTAAAGAGAAATCAAAACCCAAGCCGCCCGTTCCTCCCATGCGAATTGTGTCTATGCCCGCACCGCCATCAATTTTGGCCAATTGTGATGTGTTGCCACCCGCGCCAAAATTATTTTGCAGGGCAGTGATCATGCTGGTATTGACTGTGAAGATGTCTTTGCCCATGCCTCCCAACAAAACATCTGCACCGCTGGCAATGAAGGTGTCGTTGCCAGTACCCGCAGAAAAACTGCCACCAGCTAAGGTTTGACCGCCTGTTGAAGTGA
>JBDLWA010000162.1:0-6447 GCA_039804505.1 Pseudomonadota bacterium | reverse complement strand
GAAGGGACTCGAACCCCCACGAAGTTACTCGCTAGTACCTGAAACTAGTGCGTCTACCAATTCCGCCACCTGGGCTTTCAGGAAAAAAAGGATTGTATATCAAAAAAATTAGCCACCCCTCTGGACTGCTCGATGAAATCGAGGGCAGCGTGCAAGGCCATCGCGATGGACATGGATTCCTGATACGCGACGATGGTGATGGCGGCGATATTTTCTTGTCGCCCAATGAGATGCGTGCGGTGTTGCACAAAGACCGCGTCAAGGTTCGCATTGTTCGTCAAGATCGCAAGGGCAGGCCAGAAGGCCGCGTGGTTGAAATCATCGAAAGGCCAGCGCAGCCCATCATTGGTCGCTTGCTCAATGAAGGTGGCATTTGGATTGTGGCGCCTGAAGACAAGCGCTATGGTCAAGACATTCTCATTCCCAAAGTGGGCATTGGTGCTGGCAAGCCAGGCCAAGTGGTGGTGGTTGAACTCACAGAACCGCCAGCCTTGTTTGGTCAACCGGTAGGCCGAGTGAAGGAAGTGCTGGGCGAAATTGACGATCCCGGCATGGAGATTGACATTGCGGTTCGCAAATACAGCGTGCCGCACGAGTTTTCAGAGGCGTGCCTCAACTTGGCGCGCGAGTTGCCCGACAAAGTGCGACCCCAAGATTCCAAAGATCGCATTGACTTGACCGATGTGCCCTTGGTCACCATTGACGGTGAAGACGCACGCGACTTTGACGATGCGGTGTATTGCGAGCCCGCCAAAATTGGCAAGGCCAAAGGCTGGCGCTTGTTGGTGGCCATTGCCGATGTCAGCAACTATGTGGACACTGGCAGCGCCATTGACATTGATGCGTATGACCGCGCCACCAGCGTGTACTTTCCGCGCCGCGTCATTCCCATGCTGCCGGAAAAACTCTCCAACGGCTTGTGTTCTCTGAACCCCGAAGTTGAGCGTTTGTGCATGGTCTGCGACATGCTGATCACCGCCAAAGGCGAGATTCACGCTTATCAGTTTTACCCAGCGGTGATGTTCAGCCATGCGCGCTTTACGTACACCGAAGTGGCGGCCATTTTGGCCAACACCAAAGGCCCCGAAGCCATCAAGCGCAAAGCCCGTGTGAATGATTTGCTCAACTTGCACGATGTGTATCGCGCCTTGTTGGCATCGCGCGCAGTGCGCGGCGCCGTGGACTTTGAAACCACTGAGACGCAAATCATTTGCGACGACAACGGCCGCATTGAAAAAATTGTGCCGCGTGTTCGCACCGAAGCACACCGCCTCATTGAGGAAGCCATGTTGGCCGCCAACGTGTGCAGTGCCGACTTCATTCAAAGCAGCAAGCACCCCGGTTTGTTTCGTGTGCACGAAGGCCCCACGCCCGAGAAGAAAGATTTGCTTCGCAACTACCTCAAGTCTTTGGGTTTGCCGTACACCGTGAGTGACGAGCCCAAGCCCAGCGAGTTTCAGCACATTGCACAGGCCACCAAAGACCGGCCCGACGCACAACAAATTCACACCATGTTGCTGCGCTCCATGCAGCAAGCCATTTACACGCCCATCAACAGCGGCCACTTTGGCTTGGCCTATGAGGCGTACACGCATTTCACCAGCCCCATCCGTCGTTACCCCGACTTGTTGGTGCACCGCGTCATCAAGGCCATCTTGGCGAAGAAGAAATACCAGTTGCCTGCGTTGCCATTGCCCGGTGAGGCCCATGCCAAACTGGCCAAGCGTTTGCAGAAAAACAAAGCGGGCGCGAAGATGGACGATGCGCCGCAAATCAAAATGTCGCCTGCTGAGCAGCAAGCTTGGGAGGCTGCAGGTTTGCATTGCAGTGCCAACGAGCGCCGCGCCGACGAAGCCAGCCGCGATGTGGAAGCCTGGCTCAAATGCAAATACATGCGCGAGCATTTGGGCGAGGAATATTCTGGCGTGGTTACCTCGGCCACCAGCTTCGGAATTTTTGTCACCTTGGACAATTTGTACGTGGAAGGCTTGGTGCACATCACCGAGTTGGGCGGTGAGTATTTCCGTTTTGATGAAGCGCGCCAAGAATTGCGTGGCGAGCGCACTGGCATCCGTTATGCCATAGGCACTCGGGTGCAAATTCAAGTGAGCCGTGTCGATTTGGATGGCCGCAAAATTGACTTCCGTTTGGTCAACCCTGCCGAAGAATTCAGCCCTCGCCAAATGCGCGACAAAGGGCCTGGCAAACAGGGTGATCGACGCAATGAAAGCGGTGGTTCTCGCGGCGCCTTGACAGGCGCAGAGGGGTCCCATTCCAAATCTCGCCCCTTCAATGCGCGCAAAGCGGAAGGTGGCAAACCGGCCGTCCGACACGGCAAGGTCAGCCCCAAAGGTGCACCCGCCAAGTCGGCTGGTTCTAAAAAATCAAGCCAAGCACGCAAAAGCCGCCGCTAAAACGGTGGGCGCTTTACTTCAAGACATCATCATTTTTCCAATCAAAGATTTAAGCTGGAGACACAAGAAATGACACACGCTTCAAAAATTGCCATCGTGACTGGCGCTGGTTCAGGCATTGGCAAAGCCACCGCATTGGCCTTGCTCAAAGATGGTTGGTCCGTTGTTTTGGCAGGTCGCCGTCAAGCCAATTTGGATGAAGTGGCCGCAGAAGCCAAAGCCATCAACGCCAACTACCAAGTGCTGGCTGTGCCAACCGATGTGACGCAAGAAGACTCTGTGGCCAATTTGTTTGCACAAACGGTCAAATCTTTTGGTCGTGTCGATTTGTTGTTCAACAACGCCGGCGTGAGTACCCCCGCCATTCCCTTGCCCGAACTCAGTTTGGAAATGTGGAAGGGCGTGGTCGACACCAACCTGACCGGTATGTTCTTGTGCATTCGTGAAGCCTTCCGCGTCATGAAAGATCAAAAGCCCATGGGCGGTCGCATCATCAACAACGGTTCTATCTCGGCCACCACACCGCGTCCGTTTTCTATTGCTTACACCTCCACCAAGCATGCTGTGTCGGGTTTGACCAAAACAGCTTCTTTGGATGGCCGTCAGTACGACATTGCCGTAGGTCAAATTGATGTGGGCAATGCCGCCACGCCCATGGCCATGAAGATGGCCAAAGGCGTGCCTCAAGCCAATTTAGAAATCAAAGCCGAGCCTTTGATGGATGTGGCTTTGGTGGGCTCTTCAGTGGTTTACATGGCCAGCTTGCCACCCGAAGCCAACGTGATGTTCCACACCGTGATGGCTACCAAGATGCCGTTTGCGGGCCGCGGATAAGTTCAGCCAATTTGCCCGCCGTCAGTGTGGGCCCTTGATAGTCGTCTGCTGCAAGGCCGTGTTCAAACACGGCAGCGCAGGCGGCATCAAATGCATTCATCCCTTGGGCCAAGCGCGCGCCCAACAGACCAGCCAACACATCGCCTGTGCCGCCCGTGGCTAAGCGGGCATTGCCTGTGAAGTTAATTCTGGGCGCTTTGTATGTTTGGGCAATCACAGTGCCCGATCCTTTTAAGACCACCGTGCATTTCAAGGTGTTCGCCAAAGTTTGAGCCGCCTGCAATCGATCGTTTTGAACGTCAGCACTGCTGCAGTTCAGCAATCGAGCTGCTTCTAAAGGGTGTGGCGTGATGACGGTACTGAACTGTCGTGTGGCGCGCTGCTTGACTAACTCTTGTAGCCAGGGGTCTTTGGCAATGGCATTGAGCGCATCGGCATCCAACACCAACAACTGGCTTTGCTGCAACACCTGCGGCAACACTTGACGCACTGACTCACCACCGCCACAACCACACACAATGGCACCTGCTTTTAAGTTCAACGCCGAGAAATGACGTTGCATGATTTCTGCCAAGCGGGGTGCGTGGGTTGATGCCTTGCCGTCTGGAGTTAAGTAGCAAGCCATGACCCGGCCTGCGCCTGCATGAAGCGCAGCAGATGCCGCCAGATCAACAGCCCCCGTCATGCCCATGCCGCGCACTTCAACCGCTTCGCCACCGATGAGCGTCACATCACCAAAGGTGCCTTTGTGGCTGGCGTGCAGCGCCTTGGCTGTTGAAGGTGAGGGTGTATTTAAAGAGGCGGCCGCTGTCATGGCCGATGGAAGGTTTTCGCAGCCTAAGGTATCGAGCCACAGCGTGCCGCAAGCATCGCGGCCATGCGCGGTGAGGCACCCTGGTTTGGCAGTGAGCAATTGCAGCGTGTGACTTGCTTGCGGCAGTGGCCTTGCAGAATTGTTTTGGAATTGTCCGGTGTTGGCATTCAGGCCTGATGGCACATCCACGGCCAAGACCTCAGCGCCGTATGCATAGACGTGATCGATCCAAGATTGAAGACTGTCTGGTGAGGGGGTTGCAGACGAAGTTGAAGTTGAAGCTGAAGTTGAAGTCACTTCACCGGAAGCCTTGCGCAAACCAATGCCCAACAGGGCATCAATGCACAAGTCTTGCGTGTCCACCTTTGTGGGCAATTCGTCTTGCACCGCAATGCCCAGCGCATGCACTTTGCGCAAGGCTAGAGCGGCATCGCTGGGTCTTTTCAAATTGGGTTGCCAGAGCACCACACGCACCTGTCGTCCCCAGTTGTGCAAATGGGTGGCGGCTTCTAAACCGTCGCCACCGTTGTTGCCCGGGCCACAATAAATCCAATAACAAGGTGCAAAAGGTTTGACGGCTAACGCCAGTTTGGCCACGGCCAAACCCGCTTGCGCCATCAAGCTAGGGCCAGTGCCCACGCTGGCTGAACCCAAGCTTTCAAGTTGGCGCGTTTGCGCTACATCAAACAGCGGCAGGGGTTCATGCCACGATAGTTTTTTCAAGCAGACCTCAAAGCAGATTCGATGGCCAATGAAATGTTCAACACGGCGTCGTCCTTCATGGGGCCTTGCCAAATCATGAGGCTGGTGGGCAACTCGCCCGCTTGATGCATGGGCAACGACAAAGCGCAACCATCGAGCATGTTGACCACGCTGGTGTTGCGCAGCAACAAACCGTTGGCGGCAAAAAACGCTTCGTCTCGCTCGGCGCCAGGCGCTACGCTGGCCAGGGTGGGGCCTTCGATGGGCGTGGTGGGTGAGAGCGCAGCATCAAATTGGTTCAGCACCGATTGCATTTTGGCAATCCATAGGTCTCTGCCACGTTGCAAGTCCAAATACTCATAGGCCTTGATGCTGCCCCCCCGCAAAATACGCGCGGCCACACGCGGGTCGTATTGCGCCTCCCCTTTGGCCAACAAATGTCTGTGCCATGTGAAGCTTTCAGCCGCGCTGAATGTGGCGTTTAACAAAAGTCCCGCTAACTCATTGATTTCGTTAAGCGGAATTTCAAGCAACTGCGCGCCCGATTTAGACAGCGTGGAGAGGCTTCTCTCCCAAGCTTTTTGCACACCGGTCGACATGCCGTCGAGCATCAATTGGGTGGGCACAGCCAAGCGGTAACTTGAAAGCGGTCGCGCGGCGCGAGCTACTTTTCTGCTGGCCAAAATTTCATGGGCAAAGATGGCATCGCGCACACTGCGGGTCATGGCGCACACGGTGTCCATGGTGGTCGACAAAGGGACAGCGCCCACGGTGGGCACCAAGCGAGCGGTGTTTTTAAATCCCACAATGCCGTTCAAGGCGGCAGGAATGCGTATTGAGCCGCCTGTGTCCGAGCCCAAGCCAATGAAGGCGGCCCCCGTGGATACCGAAACAGCGGCACCCGACGAAGAACCCCCTGGCACATGGCCTTGGCCATCGCTCAAAACGGCGCGGTCTGACACCGCGTCCCAAGCACCCGGCGTGCCGTAATGAGGATTGTTGCCAATGCCCGAAAAAGCAAACTCCACCATATGGGTTCGCCCCAAAAAGGCGCCGCCAGCCTGATTCATCCGAGCCACGGCTGGGCAATCTACCTTGGCGGCGGGCGCCCCTTTGAGGACCACTGAGCCTGCCAAAGTGGGGCTGCCCGCCACGTCAAACAAGTCTTTGACCGAAAAAGCCAGGCCTTTGAGGGGGGCATTTAAAAGACTGGGTTCCTGCAAAAACGCGGGTGGTGCTGAGGGCTCGAGGGCCATGAACACCTTGTCGCAGGCCCCCGATTGGGCAATGGCTTGGCTTTTTTGCCATTCGGCCATAGGGCTGGTCTGCTGGGTAGACAGGGCTTCAAGGGTGGCGATCAGGTCTGGGCGCATGGTGCTTGGGGGGAGGGTGGAAGATGTGTAAAGTGGCTGAAGGGGCTAGAAAAACGGCAGTTTGGGATGCTATACTCGACGGGCTTAGCAGGAATGTCCCTGCAAGTAAATCGCAAATCGGCTCCTTCAAGGTGTTGGTTGTTAAGTAACGCTGTTGATTCACATGAATCATTGCACCCCTTAACAACTGATGTGTGAGCCGATTTTAGACCCAACCTTCGGAGAAACAATATGTCCGTTACCATGCGCGAAATGCTGGAAGCCGGTGTCCACTTTGGTCACCAAACTCGCTTCTGGAACCCCAAGATGT
>JBDLWA010000161.1:0-27581 GCA_039804505.1 Pseudomonadota bacterium | reverse complement strand
GGCCGCCGGCCATGCCGGCATGTCCCGAAGCGCGGGCCAGCAGTCGGCAGAGAGTCGATTGCAAAACGGGGTCCATGCCCGGATCGGGAGTCAAGACATCGAAGGCCAAGGCCTGCATGGCGTCACCGGCCAGCATGGCCTGCGCTTCGCCAAAAGCAACATGCACCGTCGGCTTGCCGCGACGCAACACATCGTTGTCCATGCAGGGCATGTCATCGTGCACCAGGGAATAGGCGTGGATCAGTTCGACCGCGCAAGCGGCGTGCAACGCCGCTTCGTCAATCCGTTGGCGCGTCGCCGCTGGCGCCCGGGCACTGGCAGCCTCGGCTGCAGCCAGCACCAGCAAGGGTCTCAGTCGCTTGCCGCCATCGAGCACGGCATAGCGCATCGCCGCCCCCAGGCCCGCCGGGGCGTCGGCGGGAACCCACTTCGACAAGGCGCTTTCGACCCGGTTCAGCTGGGCCACGGTCCAGGCCGGGAAATCGAAGGTCACGACAGCGCTCACGCTTGCGTCCATGGCTTGAGGACTCCGTCGTCGAGCACCTTGATCTGGTTCTCCACCGTTTCCAGCCGGTCGCGGCAGAACTTCAGCAACGCGGCTCCGCGCTGGTAGCCGCCGAGCAACTGGTCCAGCGGCATCTGCCCCGACTCCAGGCGGCCGACCAGTTGTTCGAGTTCTTCGAGCGCGGCTTCATAGCTGGCGGGGAGCGCTGGCGCGGCGGGTGAAGCAGGGGCCTTGGGCATGGGGACGGTGGCGGAGTTAGCCGGACATTTTAGGCCGTTGACCTTGGTTCAGCCTGTCACGGGCCCGCTCGATTAGGGCCAAGCCACGAAACTGGGGGGCCAACCAGGCCCGAAGGGTACAATCCAGCCTCTTCCAGTCGGCCCTGCCGGCTTTTTTCAGCGCCCGCGCCAGGGGGCCGGCGCCCACTTCCCTGCCCCTTCATAGGGGGAGTCTCTAGGTCAGGTCACCCATGTCTGATTTAAGTCTTCAACTGCAGCAGGCCGCAAGCCAACTACCAGTTTCAAGCTACTTTGATGAAGCGCTGTTCCAGCGCGAGCTGAAAAGCATTTTTCAGCAAGGCCCCAAGTACGTGGGTCATCAATTGTCCGTTCCCGACATCGGGGACTACTACGCCCTGCCCCAAGAGGCCGGCGGTCGTGCTTTGGTGCGCTCCGAGCAAGGCGTAGAACTGATCTCCAACATTTGTAGGCACCGTCAAGCCGTCATGCTGCAAGGCCGGGGATCTTTGAAAACCCAACAAAAAGGCAGCGCGGGCGGCAACATTGTGTGCCCCTTGCACCGCTGGACCTATGCACCTTCGGGCTCACTCTTGGGTGCACCCCATTTTGCCCAAGACCCCTGCCTCAACCTGCAAAACTACCCCTTGCAAGCGTGGAATGGTTTGCTGTTTGAAGCCAACGGACGGGACGTCGCCGCCGACCTGGCAGGCATGGGTCCCAGAGCCGCCCTCGATTTCACAGGTTTCCAGTTAGACCGCGTAGAAATGCACGAATGCAACTACAACTGGAAAACATTCATTGAGGTGTATCTCGAGGACTACCACGTAGAACCCTTCCACCCAGGCTTAGGCAACTTTGTCACCTGCGAAGATTTGAAATGGGAATTCCAAAAGGAGTTTTCTGTACAAACTGTGGGCATCAACAACCGTTTAGGCAAGTCTGGCAGCCCCGTTTACAAGCGTTGGCAAGAACAGCTCATGCAATACCGTCAGGGCACAGTCCCTGAGTACGGCGCCATTTGGCTCACCTATTACCCGCACATCATGGTGGAGTGGTATCCGCATGTGCTGACGGTGTCCACCCTGCACCCCATCAGTCCAGAAAAGACGATGAACATGGTGGAGTTTTACTACCCGGAAGAAATTGTGGCCTTCGAACGCGAGTTTGTAGAAGCACAACAAGCGGCTTACATGGAAACCTGCATCGAAGACGATGAAATTGGTGAACGCATGGATGCTGGTCGCAAAGCGCTCTACAAACGCGGCGACAACGAAGTGGGGCCGTATCAAAGCCCCATGGAAGATGGCATGCAACACTTTCATGAGTGGTATCGCCGAAAAATGAACGACGCACTCACCGATTGATTTGACTGAATCGCATGCAAGCACTCTGGATGGTTTTAGCCTCGCTGTTTTTTTCATCCATGAGTGTGTGCGTGAAGTTTGCCGCCACGCACTTCAACACCTTTGAATTGGTTTGTTACCGGGGTGCCATTGGCACCTTGATCATGGCTGTGGCTTGCCAGCGACAAGGCATCTCACTTAAAACGCCTGTCCCCAAAATGCACTTATGGCGCTCTGTGGTGGGCGTCACTTCTTTGGCCGCCTGGTTTTATGCGATTGCCTACTTGCCCTTGGCAACGGCCATGACGCTCAATTACATGAGCGGCGTTTGGGTGGCGGCGTTTTTGGTAGGCAGTACCGTTTGGGCTGGCTCTCTGAAAAACGCGAAACAGCAAATCCCTGTGGCCCTCACTGTGCTGTTGGGATTTGTAGGCGTGGTGATGATTTTGCGACCCACCATTGAACAAAATCAAATTTTTGCTGGCCTCGTTGGTGTGTCCTCCGGCATGATTGCGGCCATGGCCTATTTGCAGGTGGCTGCATTGGGTCGCGAAGGTGAGCCTGTGGAACGCACGGTGTTTTATTTTTCACTGGGTGCCACCGTTACAGGGGCCCTCAGCATGTTGGTGACAGGTACCAGCGAATGGGTTTGGCCACAAGCTTGGTGGCTGCTCCCCATTGGCATCTTGGCGGCCATGGGTCAGTGGTGCATGACACGCGCCTACAACGATGGCGCCACCATGGTGGTGGCCAATTTGCAATATTCAGGCATTGTCTTTTCAGCCTTTTTTGGTCTGTTTTTGTTTGGCGATCAAATTCCATTCATTGGATGGGCTGGCATTTGCGTCATTGTGCTCAGTGGCATTGCGGCCACCGCACTCCGAGCACGCATGGCCCCTGCTTTACCAGCTAAAGAAAATTAATTTTTAGGGATGTCACCCATGTCCACAAACTACACAACGCTCATTTCCGTTGAACAACTCCAAGCCCTGCAAGCCTCTGGCCAAGCCATGATGGTGTTTGATTGCAGCTGCGATTTGATGAAGCCCGAAATGGCCGACACCCTATTTTCCAGCGCGCGCATTCAAGGCGCGCAACAGGCCCACTTAGATCGCCACCTCAGCACACACGAACCTTCTGCCGTCAATGGCGGGCGCCATCCTTTGCCCGCCCGAGAAACGGTGGCCGCTTGGTTGGGCCGTTTGGGTTTTCGCAACGACATGCAAGCGGTGGTTTACGACCGCAATGGCGCCAACTATTGCGGTCGCCTGTGGTGGATGTTGAAGTGGTTGGGACACGACGCAGTGGCAGTTTTGAATGGTGGCTTGCAAGCTTGGCAAGCCGCTGGCGGCGCTGTGGATTCTGGTGCAGTCAAAGCTTCACCAGCCCAGGCTCAATCATTTGCCTTGAAGCCTGCCCTGCGCGAATGGGTCAGCACCTCCGAATTGGCTTCGCAAGTGGGACACCCTACCCTGTCTCTGATCGATGCGCGAGGCGCTGCTCGCTACCGCGGCGAGATGGAACCCATCGACCCCGTGGCAGGTCACATTCCGGGTGCCTTGAATCGTCCTTTCACTGAGAACTTAACCGCCGAAGGATTTTTCAAATCACCTGAGGTGTTGCGGGCAGAATTTGAAAAAGTCTTGGCAGGCCGAAACCCCGCCACGGTGGTCCATCATTGCGGCAGTGGCGTCAGTGCGGTGCCCAATATTTTGGCCATGGAAATTGCTGGCTTGGGTGTGACCCGACTTTATCCAGGCAGCTGGAGTGAATGGTGCAATACACCGGGACTGCCTTGCGCCAAAGGTTGAAGGGACTGAAAGGCAAATGACTGCGCCGTCAGGCGACATCAATGCAAGCCAAACACTGTCATGCGCTTAATGCATGCCAGAAGAGTGCGCCAACTGGCTCACCCCGCTGACCAGCGCCATGCCAGACACCAACCACACAATTTGCGCAGCTGTCTCGCGAGAGCTCAGTCGCTTTTGCAATTGTGGAATGAGGTCGGCCAGCGCCACATAAATAAAGCTGCTACTGGCTATGGCCAGCATGTAGGGCAAGATGCCATGCAGTTGGTCTAGTAAGAGGTAGCCAGCCACACCGCCCAAAGCCGTGATGGCACCTGCCATTGACACTTTCAACACGGCAGTTTGTCTACTCTGAGAGCCTTCACGCAAAACCACCAAATCACCCATATGGTGTGGCACTTCGTGCGCCAGCACGGCCAAGGCCGCCACAATACCCAAGCGCAAATCAACCATGAAGGCTGAAGCAATCAGCACGCCATCGCCAAAACAATGCACGCTGTCGCCCGCCAAAATGGCCCAACCACCGGACACGGAAGATGCGTGCGAAGGCTGGGGGTCGTGCGCGTGATCGTGGTCATGCGCGTGACAATGTGCAGGCTGAACATGTTCAGATTCGTGCGAATCAGAATGAGCATGCAAATGCTTCAGGTCAGCCGCATCGCCATGGTGATGATGATGATGATGCTCATGGCCGTGATGCCAAAGTTCAGCTTTGTCTAACAAGAAGAAAAACAGCAAGCCAAAGAGCAAGGTCACAAACAAGTTGTGAGGCTCGACACCCGCCTCAAAGGCCTCGGGCAATAAATGCAAAAATGCCGTGGCCAACAAAGCACCCGCTGCCAAGCTCAGCATATGCTGGGTGTAACGACTTAAACCAAAGCTAAGCCACGCGGCCAGCCACACGCTGCCAATGCCCGCAGCAAAAGTACCTAACAAAATTGCAAGAAGAGTCATGCCTGTTGCCTCAGCATCGAGTTCTGCTGGGTGAGCGATGTAAAAGACAGATTATGCCTGCCCCAAATGAAGGGGCATAGAAATGAGAGGCGAAGAGGCCTATCATGTGCATCTGAATGTTTTGAACTCTCAAAAATCATTGACGATGACTGCAACTTCACACAGCCTCTCGCCCCGCCTCAAAATTGGCATCTCTGCTTGCTTTTTCCATCCCAACGAAGAGCGCTCGCTTTTCAAGGGCAAAACCCTTCAATACATAGAGCAGTCTGTGGCGCACTGGATCATGTCCCAAGGCGATTTGGCCGTCATGATTCCCTCCCCTGAAGGCAACACCCAAAAAGGCGATGTGCAATTGGGGCACTACGCCGAATGGTTGGATGCTTTGGTATTGATGGGCGGCAGCGATGTATGGCCAGGCAGTTATGGTGAAACCGCCATGAACCCTCAATGGGAAGGCGACCGCATTAGAGATGAATACGACAAAGGGCTGATCGATGCCTTTGTCAAGGCGGGCAAACCTGTTCTGGGCATTTGCCGTGGCCTGCAAATCATCAATGTAGCTTTTGGTGGCACCTTGTACCAAGACATCGCCACGCAAAGACCCGATGCCATCTCGCACCGCAACAGCGACACCTACGACGGCAACCTCCATGAAGTGCAATTTGAAACCAACAGCAAACTGTCCAAGTTGCTAGGCGGCGCTACCCGTGCCAAGGTCAACAGCATTCACCACCAAGGCATCAAAGACCTGGCGCCACAATTTGAAATTGAAGCCTTTTGCCCTCAAGATCAAATACCTGAAGCCATTCGCTTGCAAGGTCCAAGCTATGTAGCCGCCATTCAATGGCACCCCGAGTTTCACAAGACCGAGCAAGGCACGCTGGACGACAGCCCAATGCTGCAAGATTTCTTAAACGCAGCACGCATTCAACCATCGACGCGATAAGGGCTTCAGCCCACAAAGCCGTTTAAATTCTTTGGTTATCAAACCCCCTTGAAATTGCCATTGGGTGCTGATCACAAGTATTAGCAGGTTCATGCGAAGGTCGGGCCGCCTCGCAGACTTTTGACGCCCCAACGCCCATGTTCATCCTCACCCTTAAACACATTGCCGCGCTCATTTTTGCGCTGGCGCTTTTGCATACTTTTTCGGTCAGTTATTTTGCCGGCCTAGCGCATCGTTACCCCAAACACGCAGGCCTGTTTCACTTGCTCAATGAAGTGGAAGTTGTGTTTGGCTTTTGGGCCTTCATTTTGCTTGGAGCCATTGCGCTTTTCAAAGGGGGCGCCGACGCCTTGGCTTATGCAGCGTCGAGGCAATACACAGAACCCTTGTTTGTGTTTGTTGTTATGGTGATGGCCGCGTCTCGCCCCGTGTTGTACGCCGTTACGCGTGTGGTCAACTCTATGGCTTTGCGCATGCCACTCCCCTTATCACAGGCACAAGTTTGGCTAGCCCTCGCCATCGTCCCGCTTATGGATGTTGATGAACTTTGGTTGGAAGTCTGCGTTGGCGGTGTTCATCAATGCCAGTTTGGCAACTTTTGCATTGAAAAAATATCGATGCCAACCTGCAACTAATCGCCCGAATCAGAAAGCCCTCACACCCCCTTATCGTTAATCATCACCCATGCATGTCTAATGGCTGGCGTCGTGATACTGGCGCACTACCCCGTTGCATTTTTGGATCTGTTCTTTTTGTTTTTAGGCGTGACGCATGCCAATCCGCAACATCAACATCCTTTGATCCTCAAAGAAGCCTTTCTAGTTTCATTTTTCCTGGCCGGCTTGGTGGTCATTGGCGGTCTGCAGCAATGGTGGCTGCAACCCCTTCTCACACAACTCACGCCCGATCAACTTTTTATCAGTGTTCTGGGCTTGCTTGGTGGTGCCTTGTTGCCAACCCTTGTGGCTACGGTTGCGCTCAAATTTTTGCCCAGCTGAAAACTCGAAGGGATTGTGATCACTCATATTTCAAATTGACGTCCCTTGATGCGGTATGTCATTCAATTTGGGCTTAACTTAGATCAATTCATGGCAAGGGAAATACATCATCATGATCTTGAAAAACAAAAAACAAACGCCACTTAAAACTGAATACATTCAAAGGACACCACATGAAAACACACTTGGTTTGCCCACATTGCAACACTACCAATCGAGTTCCTACCGACCAACTAGAAGCTGAATTATCATGCGGTCATTGTCACAAAGCACTATTTGACAAGCACCCTGCGAACCTCACAGCAATTGGCCTTGAAGCGCAAATTGCAAAAAGTGAAGTTCCTGTTGTGGTTGACTTTTGGGCCCCCTGGTGTGGTCCATGTCGCATGATGGCACCTGAATATGACAAGGCATGCGCCCAGTTGGAGCCGTACGCCAGACTTGTCAAAGTTGACACTGAAGCGCACCAAGAGGTGGGGCTCAAACACAATATTCGAAGCATTCCAACCCTTGTCATCTTCAAAGCGGGCAAAGAAGTGTCCAGAATATCAGGCGCTCGTTCTGCATCAGATTTGGTCAAATGGGTAAGCGCTGAAATAGGGAAATGATTTAATTCAATAGATCGCTCGCAAAAGCAAGCCATTTGTTGGCTCAGAAAGTTCTCATCCAATTGATTTCGCGCTATATTGTGGTTGATGCAATCTAGCAAAAAAACCATTCAATTCGATAAACTCGAGAAAAACGATGCTACTTTCCAACGCGCAGCAGAATTGTTTCGCGTGATGTCAGCACCGATGCGTTTACGAATTATGAGTTGCTTGTGCGCTGGCGAAAAAAATGTCAGTGAGCTATTGGAAGAAGTGGACACCACGCAGTCCAACATGTCGCAGCATCTCAGTACATTGTTCCAAGCGGGCATCCTTCAAAAGCGCCGTGAAGGCGTTCAAATTTTCTACAGTATTGCCAATCAACAGTTTGTCGACCTCTGCCGCGCTGTCTGCTCTCAAATCGCCACTGAAAGTCTCGAGTCAGTTTGAAGTCGGGTTATTACTGTGCCCTGGTCGCTGCCAGCCAGATTAACATCTAGATAAATAAGGAGCGGCTAATGAATACCATGTCTTTAATTCGCGCATGCGGGCTTTGTCTCGCGATCAGCTTCACCGCAGCTGCGCATGCTCAAACCAAAGTGGTTTACCACCTCAACGAGGGCTTAGCGCAAGCTGCCCGCGCCATAGGCAACATACGCAATCACTTGGCCGCTGATCCCACCGCAAAAATCACAGTGGTCACACATGGTCCTGGCATTGATTTTTTATTAGAGGGTGCAATGACCCCTTCCGGTCAACCCTTTGCAGGCAGCATTGGTGATTTAGCGTCAAAAGGCGTGAAATTCAATGTCTGCAACAACACGCTTGACACTCGAAAAATTCCAAAAGAGAAAGTGGTAATGGAGGCTTCTGTCGTCCCCTCTGGCGTGGCAGAAGTGGCATTGCTACAAGCACAATCAGGGTTTGTTTACTTACGACCTTAAATCCACGCGCACAAACCTGACTTCAATTGAAATAGAGATCAACATGAAAAAACTCACTTTTCTTTTTATGGCCATGATGGGCACGGCCTCCATCGCATCTGCCCAAACTGCTGCACCCGACCCTCTCACGGTTCGCAGTTGGGCGGCGAGCTGTTCCAATTGCCATGGCACCAATGGTCGCGCGGAAGCTGGCAACGAATCTTTGGCCGGGGCCAACAAAGACGACATCGTGAAAAAAATGTTGGATTTCAAAGCAGGCCGCAAGCCAGCCACCATCATGCATCAGTTGGCCAAGGGCTATAGCGATGAGCAAATTGTTGCCATCGCGGGTTACTTTGCAGCACAGAAAAAATAAGGAGTTGTCATGAAACGTCGTCAATTTATTCAAACCGCTTCAGCAACTTCTGCACTGGGTGCCATGAGCCTGATGTCAGGCTGCGCCACCATGGGTGGTGCGAATGGTCCTAAAGTTGTGGTGGTGGGCGGTGGCTACGGTGGCGCGACTGCTGCCAAATACGTTCGCATGTGGTCAAACTATGGCATTCAAGTGACCTTGATCGAGCCCAACGCCAGCTTCATCTCCTGCCCTATTTCCAACTTGGTCATTGGTGGCAGCAAAACCATGGCCGACATCACCACGTCTTACGACAACTTGGTCAAACGTCATGGTGTGAATTTAGTCAAAGACTATGTGACACAAATCGATGCAGACAAGCGTGTCGTGAAATTGGCTGGTGGCTCTGAGGTGCCCTACGACAGACTCATTTTGTCGCCTGGCGTTGACTTCATGATGGAATCATTGCAAGGCATGAGCAAAGCTGGCGCGCAAGACAAAGTGCTACACGCATGGAAAGCAGGCGCACAAACTGTGGCATTGCGCAAACAATTGGAAGCTATGCCCGATGGTGGCGTTTATGCTTTGTCAATACCATTGGCGCCCTACCGCTGCCCTCCTGGCCCTTACGAGCGTGCCTGCCAAGTGGCCGAGTATTTCAGCAAAGCCAAACCCAAAAGCAAGGTTCTCATTTTGGATGCCAACGACGATGTCACCTCTAAAGGACCGTTGTTCAAAAAAGCTTGGGCTGAACGCTATAAAGGCATCATCGAGTACCGTAGCAAACACACTGCAACCGATGTTGATGCTGCCACCAACACTTTGAAATTTGAATTCAATGACGATGTCAAAGCGAATGTCTTGAATGTCATTCCGCCTATGCGTGCAGGTGACATTGCTGTTAAGTCTGGCTTGGCCACGGCCAATAAACGCTGGTGCGAAGTGGACTTCCTCACTTTTGAATCCAAGGCTGCCAAAAACATTCATGTGTTGGGCGACTCTATTCAAATTGCGCCCGCCATGCCTAAGTCAGGACACATGGCTAACCAACACGGCAAGACCTGTGCCGCCGCCGTTGTCGCGTTGCTGACTGGCAAAGAACCCAATCAGCAACCTATTTACAACAACACTTGTTATAGCTTTGTCAGCTCTGAGGATGTGGTTCACGTGGCCAGTGTTCACACTTACGATGCCGACAAGAAAACCATGTTGACCGTGCCAGGTTCGGGTGGCGTTTCTAGCGCTGCCAACGAATTGGAAGGCCGTTACGCCATGGCATGGGCGCGCAATATTTGGGCAGACACATTGGCATAAGACACAAACATGAAGATTGCATCTTTTGTCAAAGTCCTAGCTGCAGCGCTGACCGCGATCAGTTTTTGCGCTTCAGCCTGGGCACAAGCAGATGAAGCGCGAGCCAAGAAAATTGTTTCTGGCTCCTGCTTTCTCTGCCATGGCGCAACCGGTGATTCCTCAAGCGAGGTATTTCCTCGCTTAGCAGGACAACACCATGAGTACATTGCCAAGCAACTTGAAAACTTCAAAAGTGGTGCTCGAAAGAGCACGGCCATGCGTGACATGGTGGCTAAGCTAACACCCGACGAAATGTTGGCGGTGGGCAAGTTTTTTGAAAAACAAAGTGTGCCCACTGAAGAGCCTAAAGATGCTGCTCTGGCTTCTGTTGGCAAATACGTTTTTCACAATGGCAACAAATTCAGTGGCGTACCTGCGTGCGCCAGTTGCCATGGCGCAGAGGCCAAAGGCACCGTGTCCTTGCCACGCCTTGCGGGTCAATATGCCATCTACACAGAAACCCAGTTGAAGCAATTCAACACCCGCGAACGAACCAATGACAATGCCGTGATGCATTCCATTGTGGTCAAGATGACACCTCTTGAAATGGCAGCCGTGGCTGAGTACCTCAGCGGTAAATAATGACTTAGGGCAGGCGGACGTTGGCGGGTGAATCCAGCCAACGATCTGTCAAACCAGCCCCCACCCACATTCCCAACAAAGTGACCCATGCGGTCAATGCAAAGATAGCGCCCCCTGTAACGCCTGCGCCAATGGCGCACCCCCCGGCCAACATTGAGCCGAATCCCATGAAGACAGCACCCACAATGTAGCGTCGCATGCTGTAGCCGTCTTTGAAGCCTTCTAATTTGAATTCTTTGCCTACTAGCGCGCCCAAGAAAGAGCCCATAAACACACCTGGCAACAGGCCAAATTCAAAACCAATTTTGGGAGCTGGCGATTGCAGCACTCGCATCAGCCATTCTGCAGAAGGGCCACTGAAAGTCAGACCTTGAATTTGAATCGGTTCAAACGAGTGGTTGGCAACCCATTGGGTAAAGCCCCAAGCGGCAGCAACGGACAATCCCGTTCCAAGGCCACCCACCCAAAGCATGACAGGTTTGTTTGCACTGCGGCTGACAAAATAAATGGCCATCACAAGGCACATGAAACCGATCAATAAACCTGTGACATGCCCCATTCCTGTCAAGACCAACAAATCACGGCTAGGTCCACCCTCCAGCGTAGCCCACTCACTGACAGCAATTCTGGCAGGCATGAGTGCGCCCGACAAACTGGATTGCGCCACCACGGCAAAAATTAATCCCGAGAGCAACGCTCTTAAATTGCCGTTGGCAGAAAGAATGAGAAGGCGACTGGCACACCCCCTTGTCAAGATCATGCCGATGCCAAACATCAGGCCGCCAGCGATGGCCCCCGACAAACTTCCACGCGCCGCAATTTGACGGGCAGCGCTGCTGTCTAAGCCACCCCACAGGACCAATGCTTGGGTTGCAATGACGGCTGCTGAAAAAGCCAGCAACCAAATTGAAAGCTTGTCTTTGAAGTGCCCATGCCAGAAATCGATGACAGCCGCTCGCAAGCAAAATTTCGATCGTTGGGCAAAGAATCCAAAGAAAAGGCCAATCATCGCCCCGCCAAAGGCAAGCACCGTGCCTTCGCCATACATTTCAACGAGTTCATTCAGTGGAGTGCTCACAGTCGACTTTCTATATCAGCTTGGACTGATATGAATGCTAACAGTTAAGGCTCGCGTTAACTTGACTTACGTCAACACCAGAGCGGCCGAAGCTTCAATGCGAGAGACTCAATGGACCTTAGGTTGGCGCACCAATGGACTTCAAGAATTTGTAAGTGAGTGCTGAACCTGCAATGATGGACACGAGTGTGAGCCAAGCTGTATTTGAGAAAACAATACCGCCAGACATGCCAGCGCCGACCGTGCAGCCACCCGCCAAGACTGCGCCAAATCCCATCAAGATAGCACCACTGAGGTAATGACCTAGTTTATTTTCGGTTTGGAAACCTTCAAACTTAAAGTCACCAAATATCACGGCAGCCAAGAATGAACCGATGAAGACCCCTGGCAACAGGCCTGCATCGAAACCGAACTTAGGTGCTGTGTCTGAATAAAGCACACGGTTCAACCATTCTGCAGAAGGGCTGCTAAAAGACAATCCTTGAACTGGAACGGGCTCAAAGGATGCACTGGCCACCCATTGCGTAAAGAACCAACCCAGTGCAATGGCTGCACCTGAAAAAATATTACCCAAGATCATTGGTTGAGGACCGCCAGCAGTCGCTCGGAATCGCCAAATTGCAACACCCAAGATAAGCAAACCCAGTGCCCAGCCCATCCAAGAAGTTGTGCCCAACACTGTCAGAATGCTGCGCTGAGGGCCGCCATCTACAACCCACCAAGAGGCGATGAATTGACGTGTTGGTGCCAAAGCGCCAGAAATGGTGGCCTGTACAGTGACCGCAAACACCAACCCTGAAATCCATGCGCGCAAATTGCCATTGGCAGACAAAATGATCAAGCGACTGGCACAGCCGCGGGTCATGATCATGCCCACGCCAAACATCAGTCCGCCCAATACAGCGCCAGAAATACTGCCAGGCGAGCCTAGGTGACGTGAACTGGCGGGATTTAAAAATTCAAGACTGACGGCCATTTGCACCATCAGCATGGCCGTCGCAAAAGCCAGCATCCAGCCGGCAAATCGCTGACGCCATTCACCTTCGCAACTCTCGATCACGGCAGCTCGCGCACAAAATTTAGACCGTTGTGCACTGAATCCAAATAGCAACCCAATCAGCCCACCGCCGACAGCCAGGACCAGATGGTCGCCATAAGTTTCTAGCAGACTTGCGAGATTCACGAACTTCCCCAATAATTCATTCAGTACTGATATAAAAAGTCACCCTAAAAACGGGCGACCCCAGACACTAATCTGGGGCGAGCTTCTCATTGTCTCTTTTTTTTTGCCCCTTTGTCATGCATCAGCCACTTGCCTTTTCATTGCCACAGGTCTCCCGAAGGACCTATTGCACACAGCTTGTGCGCAACTTCACGGGCGTTTTGGCCTTTGCGCATTTGCAAGCTGAAGCAGCCCCTGCACTTTTGCCTGCCTCAGTTTCATTGCAAGACGAGCTAGAAAATGCACTGAAAGTCAAAGAGCCTCTCATCGTTATGGCAAGTTTGGCAGGTTGCCCCTATTGCAGAATGGCCAGAGACAGTTACCTTGGCCCCATGCAAAAACAAGGTTTTCCTATTGTTCAAGTGGACATGAGAAGTGACCTGCAAGTGAAGGGGTTCACGGGTCAAATTCAAACGCACGACCAATTAATCAAGCAATGGCGCGTGAGCATCGCCCCCACCTTACTGTTCTTTGGTCCTAAAGGTCAGGAATTGGTTGATCGGATGGAAGGCGGCTATTTGCCTGACTTTTATGGGACCTATCTCGATGAGCGAATTGCCATGGCCAGAAGAATCTTACGTGCATAGCCAGCACACTGATTCGCGCCGTCGTATCGGGAAAATACCGAGGCAAACAAGCCCTTCAATAGCTCGAATTTTTGCGTAATTTAAGTTAAATTAGCCGATGGTTATATATTTACATCCAAGAGAATTTATGAGCATCAAAACAATCACCTTGGCACTGGCTTGCACCGTTTCTTTGCCTGCCTTGGCCAATCTAGATTTGGCCAAGAAGAATGCATGCATGGCCTGTCACACCGTTGACAAAAAACTCGTAGGTCCTGCCTATGCAGAAGTTGCCAAGAAATATGCAGGTCAAATCGATGCCGCAGCGAATTTGGCAAAAAGCATCAAAGCCGGTGGTTCTGGTAAGTGGGGGCCTGTGCCAATGCCTGCCCAGCCTGCTTTGAGTGATGCAGATGCCAACACATTAGCGACTTGGATTTTGTCTGGCGCCAAATGAAGCAAATCAATTTCTACTTGCGGTTTTCGAAAAACACCTTCGTCTTGGGCCTGTTGCTGAGCAGCAGTGCCTTTGCGCAACCCGCATTGTTCAAAGATGCAGATCTGAAATTGGGCGCACAACTGATTGCTCAAAATAAATGCGATTCGTGTCATCAAAATCGAGTGGGCGGCAATGGCAGTGCAATTTACAAACCACAGGGTCGCATCAACACGCCGGGGTTCTTAAGAGGCATGGTTGAGCAGTGCAATACAGAACTGAATTTGGGTTTTTTCCCCGAAGAAGTGACGGCTGTCGCAGCCGTTTTAAACCGTGATCACTACAAATTTAAATAAAACCTGGCACACAACTAACCCTAGCCCTTGGGTTATTTTCAGATGATGACCATCGAAATATCAGGGAAGCTTTAAAGGGTGAAGCTGAAACGACTGTTGATGACCGCAAGCACCATTTCAACGACATTGACTTAAATCAATTCAATTGGCCTTGCTTCTTTCACAATTGCAGGCTTGCATTTGTAATTTTGAGTTCAGCAGCACGATTAACAATAGCGCCTTATAAATAAGTAAGCGCTTATATTGACGGCCACTAAAGTGTGCTTGAAAAGCGCCACAAGGAGATATGGTGAGAGAGCAATTCAATTCCTCAGGACGGCTACTAAAGGCGCCGGAAAACTTTCTAACAGCGACCGATGTCAAAACGGTTTTTGCTGAGAGCAAGCAGGGGCGACGTGATTTTATTCGTCGTGCATTTGCAGCTGCTTCTACTGCCACTGCGGCAGGCGTTGCAGCAGTTTCAGCACCGAAAGCATTGGCTCAAGTCAATCCCATCCCCACCGAAGGTGGTGACCCCAATATTTTGAATTTGCCAGAGCACGCCACAGGCTTGGGACAAGGGGTCGCGACTGAAGGTTACGGTAAACCGTCCAAGTACGAGTCCAATTTGCAGCGCCGTCAAAGTCCTGGCTTAACTCAAACGACACAAGCTTCTGTGTCGTTTGCGCCCTTGCAATCTTTATTTGGCATCGTTACCCCTAGCGGCTTGCACTTTGAGCGCCACCACCAAGGCTGGTGGGACATCGACCCCTCTAAGCACCGCTTCATGATCAACGGCATGGTGAAAAATCCAAAGGTTTTCACCATGGACGAGATCATGCGCTTGCCCTCCGTGTCGCGTTTTCACTTCATCGAATGCGGCGCCAATACTGCGGTCGATTGGGGTAACGTAGCTGTGCCCACTGTTCAATATACGCACGGCATGCTGTCATGCAGTGAATTTACCGGTGTACCTCTGATCACCTTGCTTGAGTTGGCTGGCGCCGATTTGAAAAATGGCAAGTTTGTCTTGGCGGAAGGCGGCGACGGCTCTTCGATGACTCGCACCATCCCCATGAGCTTGATCACCTCCGGTGAAGTGTTGGTAGCTTATGGTCAAAACGGTGAAATGCTGCGCCCCGAAAATGGCTACCCTTTGCGCTTGGTCGTACCAGGTGTTCAGGGTGTGAGTTGGATCAAGTACTTACGTCGCGTCGAAGTGGGTGATCAACCCTACGCAGCCAAAGATGAAGCCATTCACTACATCGATTTACAACCCAGCGGTTTGCATCGCCAGTACACCAACATTCAAGAGTGCAAGAGTGTGGTCACCACCCCATCCGGCGGTCAAGTCTTGTTAGACAAAGGCTTTTACAACATCACAGGTTTGGCTTGGTCGGGTAAAGGAAAGATCAAACGTGTTGATGTTTCAACGGACGGTGGCCGCAATTGGCGCCAAGCGCGTCTCGAAACGCCCGTACTTTCAAAGGCTCTTACGCGCTTCAATTTAGATTGGATCTGGGATGGCAAACCCGCCATCATTCAAAGCCGCGCTCAAGATGAAACTGGTTATGTGCAACCCATGTACAAGCAACTGCGTGAAGTCCGAGGCACACGTTCTATTTATCACAACAATGCCATTCAGTCATGGTTGGTACAAGAAAATGGCGAGGTGAAGAATGTTCAAGTTTCCTAAAATTGCATGGATCATCGCCATCTGTTTGACTGGCGCAAGTGCGTTTGCACAAAGCAACAAATATCCAGGTGTAGGTCGAGATGCAACGCCTAAAGAAGTAGGGGCTTGGGACATCGATGTCCGCCCTGACTTCAAAGGCTTGCCTGCTGGCTCCGGTTCCGTTGCCAAAGGCCAAGACGTTTGGGAAGCCAAGTGCGCCCACTGCCACGGCATTTTTGGTGAGTCCAATGAAGTCTTTAGTCCTTTGATTGGCGGCACCACAGCCGAGGACATCAAAACTGGCCGTGTGGCTAACCTCACTCGCGCCGACTTTCCAGGTCGCACCACTCTCATGAAGGTGGCCACAGTGTCTACTTTGTGGGACTACATCAACCGCGCCATGCCTTGGACCAACCCCAAAACACTCACAACGGAAGAGGTCTATGCCGTCACAGGGTTCTTGCTGAACTTAGCGGGTGTGGTACCAGACAATTTTGTATTGTCAGACAAAAATATTGCTGACGTGCAAAAACGCATGCCCAATCGCAATGGCATGACCACTGCGCATGCAATGTGGCCAGGCAAAGAATTTGGCGGAGCGGCCAAGCCCGATACCAACAACATCATTTGCATGAAGGACTGTGTTCCCGAACCCAAGGTTGCGTCTTTCTTGCCTGACTTTGCACGCAACGCCCATGGCAATTTGAGCGAACAGAACCGAATTGTTGGTCAGCAAAAAGGCGCAGACACCACCAGGCCGGAAGGTAGCAGCGGCAAAGCAAGCGCGGCCCCAGCCGCGTCGGTTGGTTTAGCAACAGTGCCCGCCAAAGCAATCGAAGGCAAAGCAGACGCCAAAGCAGTGATAGCATTGTTGAGCAAAAATACCTGCACGGCATGTCACGGTATCGATAAGAAAATCGTCGGCCCTGGCTTTAACGAGATTGCTAAGAAATACCCAGGCAAAGTCGATTATTTGGCAGGCAAAATCAAAACGGGTGGTGCAGGGGTTTGGGGGCCAATTCCCATGCCTGCACAAAACATCGGCGAAGCTGATGCAAAGATCATTGCCAATTGGATCGCTACTGGCGCTTCTAAATAAGAAGAAGTCAAAGCTCACTCGAATTGACTTTGACCAAAATTTCATTAGCATCAACTTATTCACAAGGAGAATTCAGATGCAAACACGTCGCGAGACAATCAAACAGAGCATGGTGGTTGCTGGCCTTCTGGCATCAGCAGGCTTCCCACAATTTGCTCACGCTGCTTTCAACAAAGTAGGCTTCGATGCAAAGTCAATTCAAGACGCTGTTAAAGCCTACGGCGGCGGCGCTATTGCAGAAAGCAAGGACGTCACGATCACAGGTCCTGACATCGCCGAAAACGGCGCTGTTGTCCCCCTGGGTGCAAGTACAAATTTACCGGGCGTCAAACAATTGCTGGTCTTGGTTGAAAAGAACCCATCTACGTTGGTGGCCATGTTCCACGTCAGCGATGCCGTAGATGCCAACTTTTCAACACGCGCAAAAATGGGCCAGTCATCAGACGTTTATGCAGTTGCCATCATGGCTGACGGCAAGGCCTTGTTCGCCAAGAAAGAAGTCAAAGTGACTTTGGGTGGTTGCGGCGGTTAATGCCCTCACCTATTAGTTCATAAACATATATTCAGGAGAGAAAAAATGGCAGATCCAATGCGCATTCGCGCCCAAGCCGCTGGCGACAAAGCAACTGTTCGTGTTTTGATGAGTCACGAAATGGAATCAGGTCAACGCAAAGACGCTGCTGGCAAAACAGTTCCCGCATGGTTCATTCAAGAAGTCACCGCCTCACTTAACGGTAAGCTTGTTTTGAATGCTGAATGGGGGCCCGCTGTTTCCAAGAACCCGTTCTTGCAATTTGCAGTAAAAGGTGCAAAAGCTGGCGACAAAATTGCGATCACTTGGAAAGACAACAAGGGCGATACACGTACCGACGAAGCCACGGTGTCCTAATCCACCCAAAGGCATAACAAGGGTGAAGCGCAATCTTCACCCTTTTTCAGTTTAAGAAGTTGACTCATTGAGGTGATCATGAAGCAAACGTTTTCCATCTTATTGGCTGCAGGTTTAATGACCCTCAGCTTGGGTAGCTTGGCGCAAAAAACCGCCAGCCAAGGCATTGATGAATACCGCGCCATGTTGCAAGACGGCAATCCAGCCGACTTGTTTGAAGCCAAGGGCGAAGGCCTGTGGACTCAAAAACGAGGCCCCAAAAATGCGTCACTTGAAAAATGTGACTTGGGCAAAGGTCCTGGTGTTTACAAGGGCGCCTTCGTAGAACTGCCCAAGTATTTTGCAGACACTGGCCGAGTACAAGACATGGAATCGCGTTTGCTGACTTGCATGGAAACTTTGCAAGGTTTCAATGCAGCCGAAATTGCCAAAACACCTTTTGGTAAAGGCGAGCAAGTTAATATGACTGCTTTGGCCACATGGCTGGCAGCCGAATCAAAAGGCATGAAGTTCAATTTGCCACAAGCTCATCAAAGCGAAAAAACTTTCTATGAAGTTGGTAAACGTCTTTTCTTTCAACGAGGTGGCCCGCACGACTTTGCCTGCGCCTCATGCCATGCCGAAGATGGCAAGCGCATTCGCTTGCAAGACTTGCCAAATCTAACCAAGAATCCAGGCGACGGCATCGGTTTTGCGGCATGGCCCGCCTACCGTGTATCCAACGGTCAAATGTGGGGGATGCAGCAACGTTTGAACGATTGTTACCGTCAGCAACGGTTCCCATACCCTGGCTTTGCCAGCGATGCCACCATTGCGTTGGGCGTCTACCTTGGCGTGAACTCTCAAGGTTCAGCATCCATTGCACCCGCCATCAAGCGTTAATTCGGAGCAAAAGCAATGAAAAAAATGAACTCAAAACTTCGCACAGGTTTGGCCGCGACGACTGTCGCGCTGCTGGTGATTGGCTGTGCATCGGCCCCTTCAGTCGCAGACCTCAGCGCTCTCACTCAACAAATCGTGAAGGCTTCTTTTCGCGATGAAGGCATCGTGAAGGCCAGCATCCTGAACACCGACGAAACCAATCAGGCTTGCAGTGAAGCTGATGCTTCGGGCAAGCCTTTGGATGAAAAGACTGCCAAGCGCATTGAAGAAATCAACATGAAAGCCATCAAGTGGCCTTCAGACGGCAAGTTCATCGGCGACTGGAAAGAAGGCGAGAAGATTGCTCAGAATGGTCGTGGCCTGACATTTACAGACGATGAAAAAACTGTCAATGGCGGCAATTGCTACAACTGCCACAAGATCGACGAGAAAGAAATTTCTTATGGCACCATTGGCCCAAGCCTGCACAACTACGGGAAAATTCGCGGCATTACCGATCCCAACAGCGCTGCGGCCAAACCTATTGTGGAATACACATGGGGCAAAATTTGGAATTCAAAGGCCTATAACGCCTGCTCCAACATGCCACGAGCAGGTCACAGCGGCATCTTGACAGAAGCACAAGTGCGACACGTCGTAGGCTTGTTGCTTGACCCTCAATCACCAGTGAACAAATAACAATGTGTTCCAAACCCGGTTCGTCCGGGTTTTTTTGATTCCCATATATTAGCGAAGACAAAAGTATGAACCTCTCAAAACGCGAATTTATGCAAGTCATGGGCGCAGGCACCATGGCAGGCTTGGGCATGGGCACGTATGCTGATGCAGATGCAGCGACAGCGGCCAATGGTCTTTATGACATCCCCAAATTTGGCAATGTGTCCTTCTTGCACATGACGGATTGCCACGCACAACTCAAACCCATTTATTTCCGTGAACCCAGCATCAATCTGGGCCTAGGTAGCATGAAAGGCAACTTGCCCCATTTGGTGGGTGAACATTTGCTGAAATTCGCCAAGATACGTCCTGGTACTTCTGAGGCGCACGCCCTCACCTATTTAAATTACGAAAAAGCTGCAGCACGCTATGGCAAAGTTGGTGGCTTTGCACACTTGGCCACCTTGGTCAAACGCATGAAAGCCAGCCGCCCCGGCGCCTTGTTACTTGATGGCGGTGACACATGGCAAGGTTCAGGCACATGCCTTTGGACCAACGGTCAAGACATGGTGGACGCTTGCAAATTGTTGGGCGTGGACGTGATGACGGGCCACTGGGAGTTCACCCTGGGCATGGATCGCGTGAAAGAAATCGTTGAGAAAGACTTTGCTGGCAAAGTTGAATTTGTAGCGCAAAACATCAAGACACAAGACTTTGGCGATCCCGTCTTCAAGCCCTACGTCATCAAAGAAATGAATGGCGTGCCTTGCGCCATCATTGGCCAAGCTTTCCCCTACACCCCTATTGCCAACCCTCGTTACATGGTAGCTGATTGGGCTTTTGGCATTCAAGACGAAAATATGCAAGCCATGGTCAACGAAGCCCGTGGCAAGGGTGCGCAGGTAGTGGTGGTCTTGAGCCACAACGGCATGGACGTCGATTTAAAAATGGCCAGCAGAGTTTCTGGGATCGACGCCATCATGGGCGGCCACACCCACGACGGTATGCCTGTCGCTACACTGGTCAGCAACAAAGGCGGCAAAACCATCGTCACCAACGCGGGTTCCAATGGCAAGTTCTTGGGTGTACTCGATTTTGAAGTCAAAGAAAAACGCGTTACCGATTTTCGTTATAAATTGCTGCCTGTGTTTTCCAACATGCTGCCAGCCGACAAAGAGATGGATGCGCTCATCACCAAAATTCGCGCGCCTTATGAAAGCAAACTGAACGAAAAGCTCGGCATCTCTGAAGGTCTGTTGTACCGTCGTGGCAACTTCAACGGCACGGGCGACCAATTGTTGGTCGATGCCTTAATGGATGTTCAAGGTGCAGAGATTGCGTTCTCACCTGGCTTCCGTTGGGGCACAACCCTTCTGCCAGGTCAAGCCATCACGCGCGAGTGGTTGCTCGACATGACTGCGACTACTTACTCATACGCCACAGTCACAGAAATGACCGGCGAAACCATCAAAACTGTTCTTGAAGATGTTTGCGACAACTTGTTCAATCCTGACCCCTACTACCAACAAGGTGGCGACATGGTGCGTGTGGGTGGATTGCAATACCAATGCAACCCCACGGCAACCATGGGCAAACGCATTGAAGAAATGCGCTTGAATGGCAAGCTCGTTGAATCTGGCAAAAAATACAAAGTGGCTGGCTGGGCACCTGTGGCGGAAGAAGCCCGCACGCAAGGCAACAAGCAAGTTTGGGAAGTGGTAGAGCAATGGCTCAAAACACAGCCCAATGGCCGCATCAAACCACGCCAATTGAACGCACCTAAAATTACAGGTGGTTTGCCCAACCCAGGTTATGTCGCCTAAATAGGAGTTTCCACAATGCCTCAAGCTCAATTGAAAACGACGGTACAAGCCACCCTCAAGCGCCGCTCTTTTTTAGGCGCAGGTGCAATTGGCTTGGGTGCGATTGGCATGTGGCCAGAAGTGCAAACATTTGCGGCAGATGCACAAGACTTTTTGATGGGACCCCCTGTTAAAGACATACCGCCGACTCAAGTGTCCAAGCACGTTTGGATGATCTTCGCACCCGATGGTTTTCCAACTCAAGAAAACCGCGGCATGATGTCCAACGTTAGCTTTGTCGTCACCTCTGCAGGCGTGGTGATTTTGGATTCAGGCAGCTCTTTGCAAATTGGTCAAATGGCCATTCGCATGATCAAAAAAGTGACACCTCTGCCTGTCGTTGCGGTTTTCAACAGTCATTTCCATGGCGACCATTGGCTAGGAAACCATGCCTTTGTAGAAGAGTACGGAACTCAACTTCCAATTTACGCTTTGGCGAAAACCATAGAGACCATTAAAGGCATAGAAGGAAATACTTGGCGTATTCTGATGGAGCGCTGGACCAATCAATCGACAGCCGGGACCAAAACCGTGGCGCCTAACCGCGTTGTCGCTCATGGCCAAAAAATCAAGATTGGCAACATCGACTTTGTCATGCACCATTACGGACGCGCTCACACCGATGCGGATTTGAGCGTGCAAGTGATTCAAGACAAAGTGACCAGCATTGGTGACATCGCCATGGCCAACAGAATTGCCAACATCGACGACGGCTCTTACGCAGGCACCTTCAAATACTACAAAGCCTTGTCAGAAAGCGCTGGCGAACAAATCTGGCTACCAGGACATGGTCAACCTTCCAAAGATTTACTTCAGACCTATGGTGAATTCATGTCTGGCATCTGGGAGCCATGTTTGCAGGCCGTCAAAGATGGCAAATCCGAAGCAGAAGCCAAGGCCATGGTTATGAAGGACGAACGCGTTCTCAAGCGATCAAAAACCATGCAGGGCTTTGATGGCAACATCGGCAAGTACATCAGCTTGGCATATTTGGAAGCAGAAAAAGAAGCCTTCTGAGTTTCTGCTTGAACCACTCGTATCAATCGTCCAATGACCCAATTTAACAACCCTTTAGCTCGGTGGAATGAGCGATTCGCAAATGAAAACTATCTGTTTGGTAAAAAGCCCAATCGATACTTGGCTGAAAAAATAGCGCTACTTCGAAAGGGCAAGGCCTTGTCGATTGCAGACGGTGAAGGACGCAACAGTGTCTGGCTAGCAACGCAGGGTTTTGAAGTTGATGCTTTTGATTTTTCACCAGTTGCCATTGAAAAAGCTCAAAAATTGGCACACGCGCACAAGGTCAGTGTCAACTTTCACTGCAGCGATTGGCAAAATTTTGATTGGCAACCTGAGCAATACGATGCCATTGCCGGCATTTTTTTCCAATTTGCCGATCCAGAGTCGCGCACAAAACTATTTGAAAGATTACATTTTGCCCTCAAACCCGGCGGTACTTTGATCATTCAAGGCTATGGCAAATCGCAAATGCAATACAAAAGCGGCGGCCCTGGTATTTTGGAAAATCTCTACGACGAAGAGCTTCTTCTTTCGTCCTTCAGTGGTTACAAAACACTAGACCTTCGAACCTATCTGGAAGAGGTTGACGAAGGCCCGGGTCACAGTGGCATGTCTGCACTGGTTGGCTTCGTCGGTCAAAAAGCCTAAGCACTATTTTTGGCAACAAGGGTAAGGTAGCCCGCATGAACAGTTCGCAACAAAGAGAGTTTCTTGAAGCGACCGCTTGGGTCAGACCGCTGACCAAATGGTCGGCCTTGTTTGCGTTCAAAACGCAAGGGTTCCTGCCTATGTGGATTCGCAATTTACCGCTCAAAGCGGTTAAAAAAATATTAACTGGCTATCAAAATAAGTATCAAAACAACAGCTGTAACGCTCATTAGCAATACAGACACACTGTCCGCCCAAGGGGGGTTTGCGCTATGAGATGAAGGTGACAGCCAATACCGCCTAGCCATCCTTGGTCAGCAACAGATCAAAAGAATTTTCATTTAACTGGCCAACGTGTCCCATGCCTTGAGGGCTTCTGCACAATACATCAAGGCAGGCCCTCCCCCCATATAGACACAGACTGCCAGCATTTCTTCAAGTTCTTGACGCGTACAACCCAGCTTCAAAAGTGCCTTGACATGAAAACCAATGCAGCCAGAACAATGTTGTGTGATGCCTATGGCCAATGCAATCAATTCTTTGTGCTTGGTACTGACTTGGCCTTCTGCCATAGCACTCCGCGCCAATTGACCAAAACCTTGCATTACATCAGGCTGTGCTTTCCGAAAAGGCGTCAGGGATTCATTGATGTTTTGAATCAAAGTAGCATGGTCAAAAGTACTCACAGGATTAATCTTTAAGCTTAGTTTTGGTAAAAGTTACTCAAACGAAGGTGCAATAGGCTTCTCAACATGGAACCCTGCTGCCTCCCAAGCATCAAAGCCACCTGCAATTGAACTCACATTTAAATAGCCCATTTCTTTCAATGATTGGGCACACAGTGCAGCCCTGCCACTGGTTTTGCAATACAGCGTAATTTTGATATCTCGTGACTGAAGCTGAGCGTTGGCAGCCAACTTGAACTCCAACATGCCGCGGGACATATGAAGAGCACCCGATAAATGACCGGCCTGAAACTCCTCTGACTCACGAACATCAATCAGGACGTCACTTTGTGCGATGACAGCTGGTGCATCGGCAATTGCAATTTCGTGAACAGTTTGTTTTGCAGCTGAAACCAAGTCCTGGGGTGTTTTCATTTTGTGACGATTTAAATCGATTGATACTAGACGATGACTATACCAACCAAGGTTGAAAGATGTCCAGACTGGGATAGCCTTCAAACGCGAAAAAACCTTGACCTGGATCAAAGTTTTGCTAAAGCATTCGGCGCAATATGTTCCTGCAGATATTTCTTTTTCAGATTTTCAATGAAGGAAAAAAATGAAATTACTTCACGACTTATTTTTCACAGACTACGGCTTGATGAGTTTCATCGGCATCGTGTTCATGATTGGCATGGGTGTGTTTTTTCTCCGATTGTTTTTATCGGGCAACGCCACCAAAACGTAAACGGATGGCCGTCAGGCTGAAGTTAAAGCATTTTCGTTTTGAATGCGGTAGAGACGGCCCGCTTTGTCTAATGGCTCAATGACTTGCTCACGAACCAAGCCGCTTACTTCACGGCTAACAGTTTCAAGCTTCAGGTCCATCATGGCACCCATGTCTTCTCTAGAAAACATGCTGCTCTGATCAGCGTTGTCTTCGTGACGCATTTTAAGAATGAACTTTGAGACCCTTTGACGAGCCGTTCCAAAATTCAAATCGGCCAACCAATCGTCGGCACCTTTCAAGGCCTGTTGCCACTTTTGCATCAGCCGGGTGTGCAGCCTTGGAGACTGCGTGCTGAGTTTGTGCATCACTCCCAAAGGAATACGACAAACTTTAACGTCATTGAGCGCCACAGCCTCTGAATCAAAGTGTCCTGTGGCCAAGGCTTCAATGCCAACCACATCGCCTGCACGCAATACACGAATGATGCGTTCGCGGCCGTCGGCAGTCGTTCGAATCAACTTGACCATGCCTTGTCGAAGGGTGAACACCCCCAATGCTTTTTCACCCTCAGCATAAAGTTGACCGCCTACTGAGTAAGCCATGTCGTCGATGGGCGCGTGAATCAGACCAAAATCGTCTTCATTCAAATCGGCGAATAACACCAAATCACGAATGCCACAGGCGCGGCAATCAGAAGTGCCTTTCCAAGCTGACTCAACATGAATAGGGATCATTTGTCTTGTTCAATTCACAAACAATGAATATAACCCGCGCAACGCTCTTGCGCAAAGCACCAAACAGCTCAGGCACAAAAACCCATAGATAAACGGCCTAAGGAAATCTGCGATATTTTCTGATAAAACCGATGTCCGAGTAAAACACCTGCCAATGAAATCAGTTGTTTCCAAAACGAAATAACCCAACATCACAACGAAGATAGCGTAAAGATTTATTTCCATGACAGCCAAGTTAGCACGGATGCCATCTAGTTTCAGTCAACGAGGTCTAAGTGCAACACCGCATGCGCAACGACACAAGACGCATCGAGGGTCATAGTCTTGGCCGCAATGGCTTGAACCACTTGCTGCGGTGACAGCAAACTAAATTCTGCCACTTCACCATCTTGATTGACAGGCTGCACATCGGCGGGCGCCAGCAGGTTGTAAACCCACAAAGTTTCGTAGTGCCAACCGCCCTTCACCGATCGACATGTGGTGACGTAGTCATTAGCCCAAGCTGTCACGGCCAAGTCTTCCGACAAACCGGCCTCTTCCGCCATTTCGCGCACGCTACACGACTGCAAAGATTCGCTCACCGGCAAGCCCCCGGCTGCAATGTTGTCGAGCATGCCTGGGTCGGTAGGCTTGATCATTGAACGACGACCACACCACATCTCTCCGGCTTCGGTAAAGCCATTGACATGCACCGCATGACTGCGAAGGCCAAAAAACCGATAGGCGGCACGCTCCATTTCAAAGGCTGCCCTCAATGCATCGGTAGGTTCAACGCACACCCCATTCACCAAAATTTCTGAGTCCGGCCAATAACTGAATTTCTCATTTCGCCAACCCGTGATATGCCCTAGCTCACGTAACTCTGCTGCCAACACTGCCAAGGCATCACTGCGGGATGCATGCGTGTGATCTGGGGCATCCCATACCAAGCCATGCGGTACACGCTGCCAATCTTGGCGCAAACTCAAAATGATGTTGGCATGGTCTGGCGTTAAATAGCCCGTGGGCGTGTGCGCTTGACCCAAATACCAAGGGATAGCGTCTTCCGGCAGCGCTTGCTTGGCTTGCTGCAAGCAATTCTGCAAGACCTGTATTTCGGCTTCGCCTAAGGCGTTGCGAAATTTTTGAAGCCCCGTCTTCATCAGTGCGCTTGATCCCAATTCAGGCCCACGCCAACTTCGGCCAGCAAAGGCACTTTAAGTTCCGCCACATCGGCCATCCATTTGGGCACGGCCACCTTCAGCCATTCCACCTCGTCTTCTGGCACCTCAAACACCAATTCATCGTGCACTTGCATGATCACTTTGGTTTTGCGCTGCTCACGGTCAATGCCCGCTTGCACGGCAATCATCGACAGCTTGATCAAGTCGGCAGCGGTGCCTTGCATCGGTGCATTGATGGCTGCGCGCTCTGCGCCAGCGCGTCTGGGCCCGTTCGGTGAATTGATTTCGGGCAAGTACAAACGACGACCGAAAACGGTTTCCACATAGCCTTGCGATTTGGCTTGTTCGCGCGTTTCGTCCATGTAGCGCTTGACACCCGCAAAGCGTTGGAAGTAACGCTCGATGTAATTTTTAGCAGCCCCATTGTCAATGCCCAAGGCCTTGGCCAAACCAAAAGCGCTCATGCCGTAAATCAAACCAAAGTTGATGGTTTTGGCATAGCGGCGTTGTTCGCTCGACACTTGGTCTGGCGTAGAACCAAACACCTCGGCGGCTGTGGCTTTGTGCACATCCAGTCCTTGATGGAAGGCGCGCAACAAAGCTTCATCGCCACTGAGGTGCGCCATGATGCGCAATTCAATTTGAGAGTAATCGGCGCTGGCAATCAAACTGCCAGCGGGTGCCACAAAAGCTTCGCGCACTTTACGACCTTCTGCCGTGCGAATGGGAATGTTTTGCAAATTGGGATCGTTGCTGGACAAGCGTCCAGTGACAGCCACCGCTTGGGCGTAGTGCGTGTGCACCCTGCCCGTTCTAGGCAAAGCCATCTGCGCCAACTTATCGGTGTAGGTCCCCTTCAGTTTGGACAAACTGCGGTGTTCCAAAATGCGCGCTGGCAAAGGATAGTCTTCGGCCAACTTCTCCAATACTTCTTCGTCGGTACTGCGAGCACCGGTGGCCGTCTTTTTAATGACTGGCAAGCCCAACTTGTCAAAAAAGATTTCACCCAATTGCTTAGGGCTGCTCAAATTGAAGGGCTGACCGGCGATTTCGTAGGCTTCCGTTTCCAACTGCAAAATGCGCTGCCCCAGTGCTTGGCTTTGTGCCGCCAAAGTGGGGCCGTCAATTAACACGCCATTGCGCTCAATGCGAAACAAAGCTTCGCTGGTGGCAATTTCAATGTCGTAAATGGCGTGCAACTTGGCATCGGCTTGAATGCGCGGCCAGAGCACGCCATGCACATCCAGACATTGGTCTGAGTCTTCGCATGAATACTCAGAAGCTTTTTCTACATCGACTTGCGCAAACGAAATTTGGTGCGCACCTT
>JBDLWA010000160.1:0-6220 GCA_039804505.1 Pseudomonadota bacterium | reverse complement strand
GCGCCAGGATCGGGATGCTGCAAACCATTGTCGATGAGTTGCCTCAATGCAATGGGAAACACCAAGGTAGAGGCGGCCGCCAAGACCAAGAAAACCAAGGCCAAACCAATTTGAAGTTTGTAGGGTTTTAAGAAAGGCAAGAGCCCGCTCAATGACTTTGGGTTTTGAGGGGCGGGTCGATCGATGACATTCTTTTTGGCCATGCTTATTTACCAATGCAAAAGCTGGAGAAAATAACGCCCAGCAAATCGTCAGCGTTGAACTCGCCGGTGATTTCGTTCAAGGCCATTTGCGACAAGCGCAACTCTTCGGCCAACAAATCCAAGGATTGCGCTTGCGCACGCAAGTGTGCGTCGGCCATCTCCACGTGGGATCGAACACGCTGCAGGGCTTGAACATGACGCTCGCGCGCCAAGTACAAACCTTCATTGGCGGGTTGCCAGCCTGCCGCCTGCAGTAACGCTGCACGCAACACCTCAATGCCCTGCCCTGTTTTGGCAGACAGATGAATGTGGTGATTTTCAGGGTGGCTGTTCGCATCTGATGTGGCAAGGTCGCACTTGTTCCACACATTCAGCAAAGTCACTTGGCTAGGCAATTTCGTTTGAAGCAGGTCTTGAATTTGCTGATCGGCTTGCGCGTAATCTGGCAAGTGTTGGCGCGTGAGATCGTGCAAAAACAAGACGGCATCGGCGGCCGCAATTTGATCCCATGCGCGCTGGATGCCAATTTGTTCCACCTCATCAATGCCCTCGCCTTCGCGCAAGCCTGCGGTGTCAATGACGTGCACAGGCACACCTTCAATTTGAATGGTTTGCTGCACCACGTCGCGTGTGGTGCCGGCAATGGGCGTGACGATGGCCAGCTCCGCGCCTGCCAAGGCATTGAGCAAAGAGCTTTTGCCGGCGTTGGGTTGGCCTGCAATGACCACTTTGATGCCTTCGCGCAGCAGCGCGCCTTGCTGTGTGCGTGCCAATACTTTTTCGAGCTGGGCTTGCAGTCTTTCAAGCTGACCTTGCGCATCGGCCTTCTGCAAGAAATCAATTTCTTCTTCTGGAAAATCCAGCGTGGCTTCGACCAGCATGCGCAGATGAATCAAGCCATCGCGCAAGGTGTGAATCTCTTTGGAAAAATCGCCGGCCAATGATCGACTGGCACTGCGAGCTGCCGCGCCTGTGGACGCGTCAATCAAATCTGCAATGGCTTCTGCTTGCGCTAAATCAATTTTGTCGTTCAAGAACGCACGTTGCGTGAACTCACCCGGCTGCGCTAAGCGCAGACCTGGCAAGAGGGGCTGACCGGTGTTGGCATCGAGGCTGTTGGCCGACTCTAGACAGCGGGCCACCAACAATTGCAAGACAACGGGGCCACCATGGGCCTGCAATTCCAAAACATCTTCGCCGGTGTACGAATGCGGGCCTGAAAAATAAATGGCCAGACCCTGATCAATGGGCTCACCCTGCGCATCGTTGAACGGCAAGTAATGCGCTTGCCTCGCCTGAAGGGTTTTGCCGCAAAACGCATCGGCCCAAGCTTTGAGTTGGGGGCCCGACACGCGCACGATGCCCACGGCGCCTCTGCCGGGTGCTGTGGCAATCGCGATGATGGGATCTTGATGTCTGGCCAGCATAAAAATGTGTGAGGGCTTAGAGTTTCAATGCAACAGGGCCGCATGAGCGGCCCTGTTGGTTTGGGTTCAATTCAAATGAAGAGGGCTCAATTGAATTTTGGCAGATTGAACTGAGGTGGTACACCCATTCTGGTGTTGATCACCCACTGCTGAGCAATGGACAGAATGTTGTTGGTAATCCAATACAACACCAAACCAGAAGGGAAGAAGAAGAACATCACGCTGAAAATAAGCGGCATGAACCACATCATTTTGGCTTGCATGGGATCGGGCGGCGCGGGATTGAGGGCCGTTTGCAGCAAGGTCGACAGGGTCATGACAATCGGCAAGATGAAATAAGGATCTGGCGCGGACAAGTCTTGAATCCAGCCAATCCATGGGGCGTTGCGCATTTCCACAGAAGACAACAAGACCCAGTACAAGGCAATGAAAACGGGAATTTGAATCATGATGGGGAAGCAACCGCCCATGGGGTTGACTTTCTCTTCACGATAAATGCGCATCATCTCTTGCTGCATTTGCTGCGGATTGTCTTTGTTGCGCTCGCGCATTTCCATGATGCGAGGGTTGATGGCCTTCATTTTGGCCATGCTGGCATACGCTTTGGCGTTGAGCCAGTAGAAAGCCACTTTTAGCAACACCACAAGTGCCATGATGGACCAACCCCAGTTGTGCAAGAGGCTGAACAAACGGTCGAGCAACCAGTACAAAGGCTTGGCCAAAACGGTGAGCCAGCCATAGTCCTTGACCAGCTCTAAGCCGGGTGTGAGGACTTCCAACATTTTTTCTTCTTGAGGACCCACGAACAATGTGGCTTCCAGTGTTTTGTTTTGGCCAGGCGCCACTTCGCTGAAGGGCGTGATCATGCCCACGGCATATAAATTAGTGTCCACTTTGCGCGCAAAGTTTTCACGCGTTGTGTTGGCAGGCAACACCCATGCAGACGCAAAGTAGTGCTGCACCATAGCGACATAGCCTTGCTGCGTGGTTTTTTCGAAATCAGCCTTGTTCTTTTCGATGTCTGTGAATTCGATTTTTTGATACTTCTTGGCGTCGGTGTAGACCGCAGGGCCTGTGAAGGTGGAATAGAAAGAGGACTCGCCTTCTGGCTTGTTGCCATCACGCACCAACTGAACATACAGCTGAGGCGATGCGGTGGCGCTACCGGTGTTGATCACCTGGTGTGCCACTTTGACGGCATAGCTGCCACGCGTGAGCGTGTAGGTTTTGACCAATTTGAAACCACCCACGTCGGCTGATTCAAATTTGAGGCTCAACTCGTTTTGGCCTTCTTTCAATTCGCGTTCGCCCGTGAACTTCATGGGCGTTTTGTGTGACGCAAAAGCGCCGCCGATCAAGCCTGTTTGCGCAACATAGACGCGTGTTTTGCTGTCGTCGAGCAAGACGAAGGATTTTTTGCTGTCTTGCTGGTCGCCGTATTTCAAAAACTCAGAACGCACCAAGGTACCGCCTTCGGTGTCAAAGCTGAGCTTCAAGACGTCGGTGCTGACTTCAATGCGTTCGCGCGGGGTGGCTACCGCTGGCGCTGTGACGCCAGGAACTTGTGCGGGTCCGGCAGGTGCGGCGGCAGCGGGTGCACTGACCGTGGGAACGCCGGCCGCAGGCGCAGCGGCATTGGCTTCGGCTGTTGCCACCGAGGTGGGTTTAGGGAAGAAGGTGGCTTTGTGACCGTTGTAGATCTGCCATTGGTCCCAGAGCAAAACCATGGAGAAGCCAAAAATGACCCATAAAAAGGTGCGGCGAATATCGTTCATGAAGACTTCTTCGAAGTGGGGTGAGTTAACGGGTTGTGCAACAAACGCGAAAGCCATTGAGGCGCCTGTTCAGGCACTGGATCGTGACCGCCATCGCACCAAGGGTGACAACGGCCTAAGCGTTTGAGTGTGAGGTAGCTGCCAACGCCTGCGCCATGCTGATGGAGTGCATCCAAGGCATAAACAGAGCAAGTGGGCTCAAACCGACAAGCCGATCCTAACCAAGGGCTGAGAAAAAGGCGATAACCTTTCACAATGCCGATCAATAGTTTCTGAATCATGACTTGCGGGTCGCGCGTTCAAACAACTGCTCTAGTTCTTGCCGAACGGCCAACTTGAGCAGGGGTGAGGTGGCGCTGATAAATTGTTGGCGATCAAAGCCAGATCGCAGGCGAACCACGTGGGCAGCGCAAGACAAACGTTCTTCAAACTGCGCGCTGACAGCGTAAATTTGTCGCTTGATGGCATTGCGTGTGACGGCACGCTTGGCCCATCGCTTGGGCACCATGGCGCCCAGCCAAACATCTTGCGTATGAAAGAGAGGGACGGTGTGCGCTGTGGTTGCAGGGACTGCAACGGTGTTGTGCGCAAGGGATTCACCAGACGCCTTTTCCAGTGCCAAAGTATTCTTTTCAGGCAGTTGCAGGCGATGCAAAGCGAAATGTGGGGTGCGAGAAACCGTGCCGCCTGCAAGGGCGGCCTGGAATTGAGGGCGGGTTTTTAATCGCTGCACACCACTGCCGAGTCATGGGTTTGCTCAGCAGCCAAGCCATGGAGGGGCTAGGCTCACGCGGCAGTTAATTAAGCTGCCAGGCGTTTACGGCCTTTGGCGCGACGTGCGTTGATCACGGCGCGGCCACCACGAGTTTTCATGCGAACCAAAAAGCCGTGTGTACGTGCGCGGCGTGTTTTAGAAGGTTGATATGTGCGTTTCATTTTGAGTCGTTCCTGATGTCAGACCCCCAAAGGGTTGAGTCAGCAGGGCGATTGAGCCACTGCCTTAATTTTTGGGGGAAACCGTCGATTATCGCAAACTTTTAGGGGATGGCAAACCCCAAGGCCTGGCTTATCTTGAAAAAAACCTCAGCGGGGTTCAAAAAATCTGGTTTATGATGCCTCCCAATGATCTATCCAACATGTGGATAAACTCTTGATAAAGTTACTTTTGACCACCATGAATCTCCCATCTGTCCACATACAAGGCATGCGCCCATGAGTCAAGGACAGCACCCTCACGATTCAGATGAAGCAGGTCAAGCACTGTGGCAAGTTTGCCTCGACGAGCTGGCCCAAGAGATGCCCGAACAGCAGTTCAACACTTGGATCAAACCCCTCACGGCGCAGGTTTCTGAAGACCTCTCCAAGGTCACTTTGTTTGTAGCCAATCGCTTCAAATTGGATTGGATTCGGGCCCAATACAGCGCCAAGTTGGCCGATGTTTTGTCGCGCCTGCACGGCCAAAAAATTCAAATTGAGTTAGCACTTGCTACCAGAGAAGCTCAAGGAAAAACAGCTTTTTCTATGGCAAAGGCAGCCCTTGAAGCGCGGCCTGAAGCAGTCGAAACACCCGATGAAGCCCCTGCCGATGGCCATCGCCACCGCCTGAACACGGCCTTGACCTTTGACACCTTGGTGGAGGGTTCGGCCAACCGCATGGCGCGTGCTGCCGCCATGCACGTGGCCACCATGCCTGGGCATTTGTACAACCCCCTGTTCATCTACGGTGGCGTGGGTTTGGGTAAGACGCACTTGGTGCATGCGGTGGGCAACAAACTGCTGGCCGACAGGCCCGATGCCAAAGTTCTCTACATTCACGCTGAACAATTTGTGTCTGATGTGGTTAAAGCCTATCAGCGCAAAACTTTCGATGAGTTCAAGCAACGTTATCACTCGCTCGATTTGCTCTTGATTGACGATGTGCAGTTCTTTGCCAACAAAGACCGCACGCAAGAAGAGTTCTTCAATGCGTTTGAAGCGCTACTCGCCAAGAAGTCGCACATCGTGATGACCAGCGACACCTACCCCAAAGGCTTGGCCGATATTCACGAGCGCTTGGTGTCTAGGTTTGATTCAGGCTTAACGGTAGCCATCGAGCCCCCCGAGCTGGAAATGCGGGTGGCCATTCTGATCAACAAAGCCATCAGCGAGGGCAGCGTCATGCCTGAAGAGGTGGCCTTCTTTGTGGCCAAAAACGTGCGCTCTAACGTGCGTGAGCTGGAAGGCGCTTTGCGCAAAATTTTGGCGTATTCGCGGTTTAACCAGAAGGAAATCTCCATTCAGCTGGCGCGGGAAGCCTTGCGCGATTTGCTGTCCATCCAAAACCGCCAAATCAGCGTCGAAAACATCCAAAAAACGGTGGCCGATTACTACAAGATCAAGGTCGCCGACATGTATTCCAAAAAGCGCCCTGCCAGCATTGCGCGGCCGCGCCAAATTGCCATGTACTTGGCCAAAGAGTTGACCCAAAAAAGTTTGCCCGAAATTGGCGAGTTGTTTGGCGGCCGCGATCACACCACCGTGCTGCACGCCGTGCGAAAAATTGGGGCCGAACGCCAGCAACTGACCGAGTTGAATCAGCAATTGCACGTTTTGGAGCAGACGCTCAAAGGCTAAGTCCGGGCGGGCCGTTTTCTGGGGTGCTGTCTAGCCCCCGAAAGAATGCTGAATTAAGGCGGCTGAACCACAATTTAGACCCAAAAATCAGCGAAAATCTAGGGGCTCCCAAATTCCAAATTGGGACCCCCCGAAAACAGAGGAAGACATGATCGTACTGAAGGCCACCCAAGACAAATTGCTGTCTGTTTTGCAATCCGTT
>JBDLWA010000159.1:0-2531 GCA_039804505.1 Pseudomonadota bacterium | reverse complement strand
TACGACCCTGTCAGTGCCACAGGCCAAGTGGCCGGCGGCGCCAACCTCATTTGCTTCACCACCGGTCGGGGCAGCGCGTATGGCTGCGCCCCCTCACCCAGTTTGAAATTCTCCACCAACTCGGCCTTGTGGAAAAAACAAGAAGAGGACATGGACCTCAACTGCGGCGAGATTGTCGACAACGGCGTCAGCATTGCCGACATGGGGCAGCGCATTTTTGAGATGATTTTGAAAGCCGCCTCAGGCGAACCCACCAAGAGCGAAAAACACGGCTATGGTCAAAACGAATTTGTGCCATGGCAAGTGGGCGCAGTGATGTAAGCAACTTTTTAAGCCACGCACTGCGCGTGGCGTTTTTCAATTCGAAAGTACTTTCATGAGCCAATGTATTCCTGCCGCGCAACTGCGACAACAAATTGCCAACATCATTCAACAAGCGGGCAGTGAAAAAGCAGAAGCCGAACAAGTCGCGGCCAACTTGGTGATGGCCAATTTGAGTGGTCACGACTCGCATGGCGTGGGCATGGTGCCTCGCTATGTTGATGCCGTTTTAGAAGGTGGTTTGAATCCCAACACGGGCGTCAAAGTGCTACTCGACACAGGCCCCTTGCTGAACTTAGACGGCCAACGTGGCTACGGCCAAATCACTGGCGTGCAAGCCATGCAGATGGGCATTGAACGCGCAAAGCAATTCGGCGTTTGCACGGTGGCCCTCAGCCGCTCACATCACCTGGGCCGAATTGGTCACTTTGCCGAAATGGCGGTGGCACAAGGCTTGGTGTCAGTGCATTTTGTCAACGTGTTGTCGCGCCCCGTAGTGGCGCCGTTTGGCGGCGGCGATGGTCGCTTTGGCACCAACCCCTGCTGTATTGGCGTGCCCATGGGCAAGCGCCCACCCTTCGTGCTCGACTTTGCCACCAGCCGCGTGGCACAAGGCAAGATGCGTGTAGCGCACAACAAAGGCGAGCAAGTCCCAGACGGTTATTTGATTGACGAAAAAGGCCATCCCACTAACAACCCAGGTGTGGTGGTAGTGCCGCAATCGAATGGTTTGTTTGGCGCCCTCATGACCTTTGGCGACCACAAAGGTTTTGGCATGGCCATGGCTTGTGAGTTGTTGGGCGGCGCACTCACTGGCGGCGGCACGTGGCATCGCGAGCCCGATGACAAGCGCGCCGTGCTCAACGGCATGCTGACCATGATCATTGATCCTGTTCGCTTGGGCACACAAGCTTCGTTTGAGAAAGAAGCGCTGGCCTTTGAAGACTGGTTGCGCCAAAGCCCCGATGCGCCTGGCAGCGACGGTGTGCTCACGGCCGGCGAACCCGAACGGCAAGCCCGTGCCGATCGCGAGCAAAACGGCATTTGGATTGACGACGCCACATGGGCAGAAATTCAAGCTGCTGAAGCCAAGCTCAAGAACCGTCCATAAAAACTGCCATCTAGAGCTGGCCTCAAAGAATCCACATGTCTGAACTTCAACTCTCGCGCGGCACGCTCGCGCACATTCCCGCATCCGTCAAAACACCAGCCTACGCAATTCGCCCAGAAGCAACAGGTGTGGTGCATTTGGGCTTAGGCGCTTTTCACCGCGCGCACCAAGCCATGGTGTTTGACCAACTGTTGCGCGAGGGCGATTCGCGCTGGGGCATTCATGGCGTGGGCATGACGCAACCTGGTTTGGTCAACAAACTGCGCGCGCAAGATGGCTTGTATTCCGTGCGCATTGCCGGCGCAACGGGCGTTGAGTGGCAGGTGCCCGGCGCACTGTGGCAAACCAGCGTGGCGACCACCGAGCGCCAGCAAGTGATGAACGCCATGGCGGCCAAAAGCACACGGTGGATCACCCTTACCTTGACAGAAAAAGGCTACACAACTGCGCTGGCCCAACTGCTGATCGATGGGTTGCGCTTGCGCCATGCCGCGGGTCATGCCGGCCTCACCATTGCATCTTGTGACAACCTGCAAGGCAACGGCCACAAACTCAAAGCACTGATTCACGCTGCTGCGACGGCACATGATCAACTGCTGATGCAATGGATGGACGCCCACTGCGCCTTTCCTTGCAGCATGGTCGATCGCATCGTGCCAGCGGCCACCCAGGAAGTGGCGGACGCTGCCCAAGCTGCCCTCGGTTTAAGAGACGACTGTGCCCTTAGCACCGAAACGTTTTGGGAATGGGTGATTGAAGACAACTTCGTCGACCCGGGTGATGCGGCGCTGTTGGCCAAGTGCGGTGTGCGTGTCACCAACGATGTGCACAGCTACGAAGAAGCCAAGCTGCGCATGCTGAACGGCAGCCATTCGGCCATGGCTCTGATGGGTGCCATCACAGGACGGCCCTACATTGCCAGCTGCATTGGCGCTGACCATATTCGTGAGTTTGTCTATCGCATGATGAGCCGCGAAGTGGCACCGCACTTAAGTCGTACCGATTGGGCGGACTACAGAGATGCACTGATTCAACGTTTTGGCAATCCGTATTTGAAACACAGCGTGCACCAAATTGCCACCGACAGTTCACAAAAAAT
>JBDLWA010000158.1:0-31569 GCA_039804505.1 Pseudomonadota bacterium | reverse complement strand
TATTCATGGCACTCTCGCATTCAGCTTTGATGTCACGAATTCTACCTCAAATAAGAATGATTCTTATTTGCAACAAGGAAAATTATGATGTCGTTGCAAATGTCACCACATGGTCCACTTCTGCTCGGATCCCAATCCATTCGCCGACGTGATGATCGTGGTGACTTGGAACATGTGCCATGACCAACTCGCCAGACTTCAGCCTCAAGACATACAAAAACTCAGAGCCTCTAAAAGACTTCCTCACAATTTCAGCTTGAACAGGCGCTTGATCGTCATGAAGAATGTCATCGGCCCTAAGTAACACATCACAGGGCTGCCCAGTTGTAACGGGGTTGCTATGCGATTCACTTCTGTCGACCAAAAGCCCTAGGACAGTTTCGACTTCAACATGCGTTTCAAACTCTCGTCGTGTGCCGGGAATGAACACACCATGGCCAATGAACTCGGCCACAAAACGCGACGCAGGACGGTGATACAAGGTATAGGCGTCACGCCATTGCTGTAGCCGCCCTTCCTGCATCACGCCAATCACATCACCAATCGCAAACGCTTCCATTTGATCGTGGGTGACAAAAAGTGCTGTGGCATTGGCCGCTTTAAGAATGCTCCGAATTTCTAAGGATAAGCGCTCTCGGAGGTCAACATCCAAATTGGAAAAGGGTTCGTCTAATAAAAGCAATTCAGGTTTTGGCGCAAGCGCGCGCGCTAACGCCACACGTTGTTGCTGTCCACCCGATAGTTCATGCGGAAAGCGCAGACGCTCTTCAGTGAGTCCGACCAACTCGAGCACTTCAACAATCCGCGCTGCCTTTGATGAGGCACTCATGCCATGAAGGCCAAATGCAATGTTGTCGCTCACCGAAAGATGGGGAAACAAGGCGTAATCTTGAAATACCATGCCCATACGGCGTTTTTCGGGAGGGGTGGTGGCATTGACTTGACTGACCACTCGGTCTGACAACAGGATTTCGCCACCCGACACATTTTCCAAGCCGGCTATGGCGCGCAACAAGCTGGTTTTACCGCAGCCTGAGGGGCCAATCAGTACGCCTATTTGACCCGCTTCCAAATTCAAACTGACGTCATGCACTGCGGGCTGCAATTGGCCCGCGTAACGAACTTCGACTTTGGAGAGCTGGAGGAACATGAACAATATTGTAAGGAGTGGCTAAACCCCTCGCAGCCAAGGCCTGTTAGGGCTCTTTACAATGCAAATTCTCTTGCCATTGCCATTTCACAGCAAACATCCACACCCTTCATGCGCCGCAATCGCCTCATGACCATCAGCTTAAGCATCATTGCATTGATGCTTGGCTTGCCCGTGTTGGCGTTGCTAGGGTCTTGGCTCGAGTGGAATGGCAGCACTTCGCAGGTCTTGTCTGAAATGGCCCAAACGGTATTGCCTGACTACATCGTCAGCAGTTTGTTGCTGTGTATGGGGGTGGCCATAGGTGTCACATTACTGGGCTTAAGCACAGCCGCCGCTGTGACCTTGTTCAAATTCCCAGGACAATCCTTTTTTGAATGGGCGCTACTTTTGCCCATGGCCATACCCGCCTACGTTGTGGCCTACGCCTACACAGACTTCTTGCAATTCAGTGGGCCGCTGCAAAACACGCTTCGACATCTTTTTGCACTGGAAGGTCGTGTCTTTCCCGAGATTCGTAGCCTAGGGGGGGCGATTGCAATTTTCTCTCTGACACTCTACCCCTATGTTTATTTATTGGCGCGATCCGCCTTGAGTGAACGTGCCGTTAGATTGATGGAAGCCGCCAGAATGCTAGGGGCCCCGCTCCGCCGTCGTATTTTTGAAATTGCCTTGCCCATGGCCCGACCCGCAGTGGCCGCGGGTGTGGCACTTGCCTTGATGGAAACCTTGGCTGACTTTGGCGTGTCGAGTTATTTCGGCATTCAAACTTTTACAGCAGGTGTTTACAAAGCCTGGCTCGTGATGGACAACCGAGTTGCAGCGGCTCAGTTGGCGACAGGTTTGTTAGGTGTGGTTTTGATACTGCTCCAAATCGAAAAAATGGCGCAAGCCAGAATGCGCTTCACACCCTCGAAATCAAACGCTAGCGCGGCGTCAGAAGCACAGGCGATTGAGCTCGGACTGTCACGCCAATATGGGCTGGCCTTTGCATGCAGCCTGCCGATTATTTTCGGCTTTGTCTTGCCTGTTGTCTTGATGCTGCTGCCATTGATCCACTCAGACGTCCAACTGCCATGGGACCGCTTTGCGACTTGGGCGTTTAATAGCCTGCGACTCGGTGGCATCACGGCGGTGATGGCCGTTGGCATCGCATTAATCTTGTCTTTTGGCGCCAGAAGCCAACCCACCGCTTGGCATCGCGTTGCTGTTCAATGGGTGGGCCTAGGGTATGCCGTGCCAGGGGCCGTGGTGGTCGTGGGTTTGCTTTTGCCTATCACGTGGATCCAAAGTTATTGGCCTGAATCAACTATTGGATACTGGGTCACAGCCACCGTGATGGGCTTGGTTTGGGCCTATTTGGTCAGGTTTACGGCTGTGGCACTTCAGTCCATTCAAAGTGGCTACGCGCGCATCCCCATCAGTCTGGATGACGCTTCAAGCACCTTGGGAGTGAGTGGCTTAGGTTTGCTCAAAAATGTTCACACCCCCCTGCTTAAGCGATCGGTTTATGCAGCCACTTTGCTGGTGTTTGTGGATGTGATGAAAGAGCTCCCCGCCACCTTGGTGCTCCGCCCTTTCAACACAGATACTTTGGCCGTTGTGGCCTATCAGTTGGCGCGTGACGAGCGACTCAGCGAAGCTGCGCTGCCCAGCTTGGCCTTGGTGTTGGTGGGATTGATTCCTGTGATCCTGCTCAGCCGATCGATGAAAAAACCACTGTAGATCTTGATCGAGTCACAGGCGATCAGGCGTTCTAGTTTGATCTCTCGCCGTGTCGATCTTGACGGCCTCGTAACTTAGAAGCTTGTGAAACGTCTGTGAGCGTCCCTTTGGACTGACGGTCGCCACCCAGTGGCAAATTCTCGTTGGCCAGACACAGCGGCCTGGCTCTTGCGCCACTTCCCACATAGTCACCCAACAACAATTGACGAACCATCTCGATGTTTTTTTGGCGCTGCGTGGTGAGGTAATCAAACACCAAGTCGACCAATTGCTCTGGGGTTAGGCCATATGTTTTTTGAGTGACACGCCACACCTCATCGGAAAAATTCAGGAAGGCATAAAAAGGCGAATGCGCTGGGGCAACAGGTTCCAAGATCAAAGACAAGGTTTGCTTGAAGCGTCCTGAATTGGCTACCAAATCCCAATATTTGGCCATTCGTGCAAAGCGTGAAATAGTTTCTGCTGTGAGGTCCTTGGTTTGGCGCACGGTGTAAGGCGGCAGCGGATCGTAGACCATGCCATAGGCTTCAGTGTGACGCGAAATAGGCGTTCCCCTCAACCTCTTCAAGATGCCCAGTTGAATTTCTTGGGGGCCAATACCGAGTAGCCTGTCAAAGCCCTGTGCAAAACTGTCTAGCGTTTCGCCAGGCAAACCAAAAATCAAATCGGTATGCAAATGCGCATTGGAAGCCATCAATAGCCAGCGCAGGTTAGCCTCAGTTTGCGGATTGTCCTGCTTGCGTGAAATGAGTTTTTGCACATTTTCATTGAAGCTTTGGATGCCCACTTCAAATTGCAATACCCCAGGCGGAAATTGAGAAATCAATGACTTCAGTCGATCGGGCAAATGGTCAGGAATGACTTCAAAGTGAACCAATAAACCCTCGGCACCGTCTTCAGCCATTCGATCTAAAAAGAACTGCAAAATTTGAGCTGAACTTTCAATTTTGAGATTGAAGGTACGGTCTACAAATTTAAAGTTGCGCGCGCCTCTTTCATACAAAACCTGAAGTTCGGTCAAGAAGGTTTGCAATTCAAATGCCCATGCTGTTTTGTCCAATGAACTGAGGCAAAACTCACATTTAAAGGGGCAACCTCTGGAGGCCTCCACGTACAACAAACGGTGGGCCAAATCAGCATCTGTGAAATGCCGATAAGGCAACTCTATGTCAGCCAAGGGTGGCTGCTCGCCTGGGATGATTTTCATCAATGGCTTCGGGCCATCAAGCAATGAAACACACAGTTTTGGGAAACTCACATCGCCCCACCCCGTGATGACATGATCGGCCAAATGAACAATTTCTTGGCCCTCTGTTTCGTGGCTAACCTCGGGGCCGCCCAAGACAATTTTCAATTGAGGATGTCTTTGTTTAAGTTCTCGAATCACTTCGGTGGTTTGAACCACATTCCAAATGTAGACGCCAAAACCAATAATTTGAGTGGCGTCCTGGTTAGCAGCGCCTAATTTTTCCAAGAGTTCAATGGCCATCTCTTCTGGCTTGCGGGCTATGGTGAACTCGAGCATGCAAGTTTGATCAGACAATCCCGGACGGCCGTGGCGAGACATATTGGCCCATAAATAGCGCAAGCCCAAAGACGCGTGAATGTACTTGGCATTCAAGGTGCAAAGAATGATGTGAGGCGCTTGCGTTGGAAAATCGGGCATGCGTTAATTATCTCTGATGAAAAATCTTAAATGCCGCGCTCGAAGACCTCATGGTTTAAGCCCGCGGTTAGGGCCCCATCTATTGCTAAGGGTAAGTGCGATATTTTCTTTGGGGTGAATGATTGAAACTAGGCGAATCTAAACGCCGAGGCTCTCAACCCATGAAACTCATCCTTAAATCAATTGGCGTGTTGCTCATTGTGGGCATTGGCTATTTATTTTTGTGGCCAGTCCCCATCAGCCCTGTCAGCTGGTCCGCGCCCAAAGCACCAGGGTATCAGGGTCCCCACGCCGTCAATGACAAGCTCTCGCAGCTCAACATCATTGAGCTCAAAGGTGAAGAAGGTCCGGAGCACATTGCCATAGGACCCGACGGCAAACTTTACACAACGGTGGCCAGCGGCAAAATCATCCGCATGAATCCCGACGGCACAGATCAGCAACTGTTTGCCAATACTGGGGGCCGGGTTTTGGGCTTTGATTTTGACGCGCAAGGCAATTTGATCGCCGCAGATGCCATCAAAGGACTTTTGTCACTCAATCCGCAAGGCGCTATTTCAGTCCTGACCGACAAGGTAGGCCAAGATCCCATTCGCTACGCAGATGCTGTGGTGGTTGCCAAGAACGGCAAAATGTACTTCAGCGATGCCTCCACACGATTTGGTCCTCAACAATGGGGTGGCACCTTTGAAGCCAGTATTTTGGACATCTTGGAACAGTCTTCTACGGGCCGCATCCTTGAATACGACCCCACTTCTAAGGCAACTCGAATCGTGGCCCAAGGCTTGAGCTTCGCCAATGGCGTTGCTTTAAGTCAGGATGATAAAACATTGTTTGTGAATGAAACTGGCAAATACAGAGTTTGGAAAATTGCGGTTCAGGCACAAAACCTAGTTTTGAACGACGGCAAAGCTGTGGCAGGCGCACAGATCCTCTTTGAAAATTTACCAGGCTACCCCGACAACCTGATGCGGGGCCTAGATGGCAAAATTTGGTTGGGTTTTGCTAAACCGCGCAACCCCACCATTGATGGCTTTGCAGACAAGCCTTGGCTGCGTTCTCTCACCCTGCGCTTGCCACGTGCACTGTGGCCCATCCCTAAGGCCTACGGCCATGTCATGGCATTTGATGAAAACGGTCAGGTTCTGAAAGATATGCAAGATCCCACCGGCAGCTACCCAGAGTCAACGGGTGTGACGGAGACCCAAGATCGCTTGTATATTCAAAGCTTGCATGCCAAAGGACTGGGATGGCTTGCCAAGCCACGCTAAATTTAGTGACAAGCACTTAGACACAGACTGATTGACGCCAACATCGCCATGAAACTTTTGACCCTCTTCAAATCTTTTCTTTTCACCGCTGTGTTGTTATGGGGCCAAGCGTATGCAGCCACCGGCCCTTACGACGAATCGGCCGATGCCAAAGCAGAACTACACGCCAGTTTGCAAGAAGTTCAAACAACGTCCAAACCCATTTTGGTCGTCTTTGGCGCCAATTGGTGTGGCGACTGCAAAGTCTTAGATCAGGCCTTCAAAACAGGCCAAAGTGCGGCACTGATTCAAAAGAACTTCAAAGTGGTCAAAGTCAATGTGGGCCGGTTTGATCGCAATGTAGACATTGCTGAAGGCTATGGCGTGCCCCTCAAAAAAGGCATTCCTGCAGTGGCCATTTTGGCGCCCAGTGGCAAGCCCCTGTATGTCACGCAATCGGGTGAATTGGCCGATGCCCGAAAAATGGGCGACAGCGGCATCTATGAGTTTTTTACCAAAATTGCGCAAACAAAAAATTGATGCATTTTTAGGCTGATCCTTCATTCGTCGCCCATTGCCCTTTCATCATGCACAACGACATCCAACAATTGCGGCAAATTTTGAAGTCAGTCAAAACCATTGCGGTGGTTGGTTTGTCAGCTCAGTGGCATCGTCCCAGTTTTTTTGCAGCCAAATACATGCAAGAGCATGGCTATCGCATTATTCCCGTCAACCCCCGCTATGCTGGCTTGGATGGCCATCCTGCAGAAACCATTTTGGGCGAAACCTGCTACGCCAGCTTGCTCGATATTCCTGAGACCGTAGACATGGTCGATGTCTTTCGCAAATCGGAAGACGTTTTCCCTATCGCCCAAGAGGCTCTCAAAATTGGCGCCCAATGCCTTTGGCAGCAACTGGGGGTCAACAATCATGAAGCAGACCAGCTGTTCCAGTCTGCAGGACTGAGTTCTGTGACCAATCGCTGCGTCAAAATAGAGCATGCACGCTTGTTTGGAGGCCTCAACTGGGTGGGCGTCAACACGGGCATCATTTCTGCTAAACGACCGCTGTAAGACCCACACACCATGAGCGATCACGCATTTCATCCCGCAACGCTGGCCATCCATGCAGGCCAAATTCCGGACGCTGCAACGGGTGCCAGAGCTCTCCCTATTTATCAAACCAGCAGTTTTGTGTTTGACAGCGCAGACCATGCGGCGTCACTTTTCAATCTGCAAACCTTTGGCAATATTTATTCCCGATTGAGCAATCCCACAGTGGCAGTGTTGGAAGAACGTGTAGCTGCGCTGGAAGGTGGACGGGCTGCTGTTGCGTCTGCATCTGGCATGGCCGCAGAATCGATGGCGCTCATGACCATTCTGCAAGCGGGAGATCATGTGGTTGCGGCTGGCGCACTGTATGGGGGTTCGGTCACCCTGCTGTCTGTCAGTTTGGCCAAGTTTGGCATCACCACCACCTTTGTGGATGGCAGCCAAGCAGATGCTTTTGCGGCGGCCATACAACCCAACACGCGTGCCATCTTTGCAGAAAGTTTGGGCAATCCCAGCATGCTGGTACTGGACATTCAAGCGGTTGCCGATGTCGCGCATGCCCACGGATTGCCATTGATCATTGACAACACCGTCCCTAGTCCCCTTCTCTGCAACCCCATCGCGTTGGGCGCTGACATTGTGGTGCACTCTGCCACCAAGTACTTGGCTGGACATGGCACCACACTAGGCGGCGTAGTGGTGGAGAGCGGCAAGTTTCCATGGGACAACGGCAAATTTCCAGGCATGACCGAACCCTCGGCGGGATATCACGGCGTGAAGTTTTACGAAACCTTTGGTGACTTTGGCTTCACCATGCGCTGCAGAATGGAAAGCTTGCGTGTGTATGGCGCATCTCTCAGCCCCATGAGTGCTTGGCAAATATTGCAGGGCGTAGAAACCTTGCCACTGCGCATGGAACGGCACTGCAGCAATGCCATGGCGGTGGCAGAGTTTCTGAAGAACGATGCCCGCGTGGCTTGGGTCAACTATCCTGGTTTGGCTGATCATCCCCAGCATGACTTGATGAAAAAACAAATGCGGGGTGCCTCTGGCTTGTTGTCCTTTGGCGTCAAGGGCGGTTTGTCACAAGGTGTCAAATTCATTGAGTCTGCACGGTTCATGAGCCACTTGGTCAACATTGGCGATACCCGAACGCTGATCAGTCATCCAGCCAGTACCACACACCGACAACTCAGTGAAACACAGCAGTTAGCCGCAGGAGTAGGCCCAGACATGATCCGCATCTCAGTGGGCTTAGAGCACATTGATGATATTTTGTGGGACATCGATCAGGCGCTGAACGCAGCAAGTCATTAAGCTTTTTTGAGACGCAATATGCCCAATATTTTTGAGCAAGGTTTGGACAAGAATCCAGCCAATTACACAGCCCTTTCCCCAATTAGTTTTGTCGAGCGAAGTGCCGAGATTTTTGGCGACCTCCCCTCGGTGATTCACGGCAATCGCCGATACAACTGGACCCAGACGCGTGAACGCTCTGCTCGCTTGGCAGCTGCATTGAAATCTTTGGGCGTGACACGCGGTAGCACAGTCAGTGCCATGCTGCCCAATACCCCTGAGATGGTGGAAGTTCACTATGCGGTTCCTGCGCTCAATGCAGTGCTCAACACATTGAACACCCGCTTGGATGCAGCCCTGATTGCCTGGCAATTGAATCATTGCGAGTGCCAAGTGCTGATCACCGACCGCGAGTTTTACCCTGTCATTTCTAAAGCTATAGAGATTCTTAAAACGGAACATTCGCGCGACGTGGTGGTAATCGATGTATGCGACACGGAATACACGGGCCCAGGCGAAACCTTAGGGGCCTTTGAATACGAATCTTGGATTACCAGCCACGAACCCCTGGTAAAACTAGAAGGTCCCGTCGATGAATGGGACGCCATTGCTGTGAGCTATACCAGCGGCACCACAGGTGATCCCAAAGGGGTGGTCACACACCATCGAGGCGCCTACCTCAATGCAGTCAGCAATGTGGCTACTTGGACCATGCCCCACTTCCCCATCTATTTGTGGACCCTGCCCATGTTTCACTGCAATGGTTGGTGCTTTCCTTGGACCATTGCCATGCTGGCGGGCACCCATGTATGTTTGCGCCGCGTAGAAGCCAAACCCATTCTAGATTCAATCAAAACATACAAGGTCGATCACTACTGTGCGGCCCCCATTGTTCACAGCTTGATTTATAACGCGCCAGATGCCATGCGTTCTGGCATCACGCAGCAAGTCCGGGGCATGGTGGCAGGTGCGGCCCCCCCTGCAGCCATGATTGAAGGCATGGCCAAAATTGGTTTTGACATCACACATGTGTATGGCCTGACCGAAGTCTATGGCCCAGCCAGTGTGGCGGTGAAACGCAACACATGGGCCCACGAAAGTTTGTCAGAACAAACGCGTTTGAATGGCCGCCAGGGTGTGCGCTATCCATTGCAAGACGGTATGACGGTGCTCGATCCCGAAACGATGGCAGAGTGCCCAGCAGACGGTACCACCATGGGCGAGATCATGTTCAAGGGCAATATTGTGATGAAGGGTTATCTCAAAAACCCACGCGCAACCCAAGAAGCTTTCGCAGGCGGTTGGTTCCACACCGGCGACTTGGCCGTGATGGAACCCGATCGCTATGTGAAGATCAAAGACCGCAGCAAAGACATCATCATTTCGGGCGGTGAAAACATCAGCTCGCTAGAAGTAGAAGACGCGCTGTATCGACATTCAGCTGTGATGGCCTGTGCGGTCGTGGCCAAAGCGGATCCCAAATGGGGTGAGACACCCTTGGCATTTGTTGAACTCAAGCCAGGCGCCACCGTAACGGCAGACGATTTGATCGCACATTGCAAAGCATTGCTCGCTGGCTACAAAGTGCCAAGAGACATTCGATTTGAAGAAATTCCGAAAACATCGACTGGCAAAATTCAAAAATTCCAATTGCGTGAACGCGCGAAGCATTGAGGAAGCAACCATGACCCTGCCAACTGACGCCCCCTACGTTTTGAGAACGGATGACGAGCGTGGTGTGACCACACTCACGCTCAATCGTCCGGCCGCTTTCAATGCCTTGAGCGAAGGCCTCTTAACAGCCTTGCAGAATGAACTGAATGATTTGGCCAAGAGCAGCAAATTGCGCGTCTTGGTCATTGCAGCTGCTGGTAAAGCTTTTTGTTCAGGTCACGACTTGCGCGAAATGCGTGCAGAGCCCTCCATGGACTATTACCAAAAGCTGTTTGCCCAATGCGGTGAAATGATGATGAGCCTCCAAAAATTGCAAGTGCCCGTCATCGCCAAAGTTCAGGGCATCGCAACGGCAGCAGGCTGTCAATTGGTAGCGCAATGTGATTTGGCCGTCGCCTCTGCTGAAGCCGAATTTGCGGTGAGTGGTGTCAATCTGGGTTTGTTTTGCGCAACCCCCAGCGTGGCTTTGTCGCGCAATTTATCGCGCAAAGCTGCCTTTGAAATGCTGGTTACGGGCGACTTCATGAATGCACAAGAAGCCTTGAGCCAAGGCTTGATCAATAAAATTGCCGAGCCCCAAGAACTAGATGCCAGTGTTGAAGCGCTGGTAGCCAAAATTCTAACCAAGCCGCCTGTGGCCTTGGCCATGGGCAAAGAGTTGTTTTACATGCAGCTTGAAACTGGCATTGAGAAAGCCTATGACTATGCATCGCAAACGATGGCTTGCAACATGATGGATGCATCGGCCCTAGAAGGTGTTCAAGCCTTTATTGAAAAGCGTAAACCCAACTGGTAAGTTCAAATTTGACTTTTGAACAGTCATTCAAATTTATGATGACTTCAGTCGTTTTATCCTTACCAATTCCCACGCATCTTCTATCCACTCACATAAGATGGCTCGAGATTCGCGAGGGTCAATGATGTCCAAAATACCAAATTTTTCAGCCGTTTTGAACGGTGACGTCATGTTCAAGTAAAACTGTTCAAGTTCTAAACGCTTTGCTTGTGGATCTGGTGCAGACTCTATTTCTGTTTTGTGGGCAGCCATCACCCCACCCTCAATGGGTATAGAGCCCCACCTTGCCGAGGGCCATGCGTATCGGTGATTGAGCGCTTCGCCGTATTTAGGCGCATGCATGCCACCCGCCATCCCAAAGCAACGACGAATGATGATAGACACCCAGGGTGACTCGCACTCATGGACTGCTTGTCCTACACGTGTTGCGCCCAACAAAGTGCCACCCAACTCGGCCTCTAAGCCTGTGGCATTGCCAGGTTGATCGACCAAATTCACGATTGGTAAACCAAACTGGCTACACATGTTGACGTGTCTCTCCATTTTGTAGGCTGCCTGTACCGTCATGGCCCCACCTTGAACTTTGGGATCGTTGATCACGACGCCTACCGGATAACCATTTAGCCGTGCCAAAGCAGTAATGACAGAACCGCCTTGATATCTACCAATTTCGAAGACCGACTCAAGATCAAAAATACTTTTAAGTATTTTTCGCGGATCAAAAATTTTGCGGCGATCTTTTGGGATAGCATTCTTAAGCCAATCATCTGCGCGACTTGGTGAATCGGTGCACTCAATGACAGGCGCCAAATGGTAAACACTTCGCGGCATATAAGACAAAAACTGTTGTACCTGCCTCAAGGCATCGTTTTCGTCTGAAGCTTCATTGTGGACAAGGGCACTTTTGCGATGCACTTTTGCGCCACCCAAATCTTCCTTGTCAATTTCAACACCATAAGCTTGACGGACCACATGAGGACCTGCCGCCATAACTTGTGATTGATCTTTGACGAGTATTGAAAAATGAGAGGACACCACTTTGATGGCGCCCAAACCAACGCAAGAACCTAAGGCAACACCTACGACAGGAACCGTTTTCAAAAGTTCATTGGCAGGCCAAGTGGGATAGCCTGGAATTTTGGTACCGCCCAGTTGCATCAGCAACTTGACACTACCACCGGCAGAATCGACAAGTCGTACCAGGGGTAGATGCATTTGATGAGCATAGCGTTCTACATAAATCCATTTTTCAGCAACAGTCGCTTCGGAGGAGCCTGCCCTGATACTGAAATCATCCGCATGGATGGCCAATTTTCGACCTGCTATTCGCCCAGTCCCCGTCACCGTATTCGTCGGGTCAAATTGTGTCAATTCACCCTTGTCGTCGTAGTGACCCTTGCCAGCAATGCAGCCCATTTCTTGAAAGGAAGCAGGATCAAGGAGCGTTGCAATTCTTTGTCGAACATCCATTCGCCCAACGTTGTGTAACTTTGCGATTGCTTGAGGACCGCCCATTGCCAGCGACTGAGTTCTTCTATTTTCAAGATCGCTCAGTTCCTCTTGCCATTCGCCCTCTGGTGCGAACCTAACAGGATGGTTTTGATTTTTCACTTGGCACCCAATCCCAACTCTTGAACCAAATCGTTGATTGCTTTTTGTTCAGACAACATGTACTTCATGGATTCAGCATGATCGCGGAAAACTGGCCTGCCGCCATTCTTCTCAACCAAAGCGGTCCAAGTCGAATGTTGCGAAACCTTGCGCAATGCTTCTTCCCAAAATGAAATTTGAGCAGCCGTCATATTAGGCGGTAAGAGAATGCCGTTGTAAGACACAAAGTCAGCAGCTATGCCCTGCTCTCGCCAAGTTGGCACTTGTGCCAATGGCCCCGTACCACGGGTGGGTGAAGCGCTGGCCAAAACACGAACTTTGCCGGCAGCCACTTGAGGCATGATGACGGGAGCCGTGGCAGAAATGACATCAATGTGGCCGCCTAGGAGCGCCCCCATTGTTTCGCTCGACGCTTTGAAAGGCGCCACAGTCAGGTTTTTGACGTCAACACCTGCAACCTTCAAGGGTTTAGCGATGGACAAATGCGTTCCAGAGCCAAGTGCGGGTGCAACGCCAATTTTCAAAGAGGTCGCATCTTTTTTCAACGCATTGACCAGGTCGACACCTGTCTTGATATTGGAATCAGCACGAACCGCCACCAATTGAGTTTCTTCGACCATCATGGCGACTGGCGGATAGTCTTTCAAATCAGCTTTCAACATGCCGGCTGCAATCGCCACCAAGGTACTGGTGTGAAAAGTACCCAGCCAATGTGCGTTGCCAGCGTTTCTTTGCAATTGTTGCAATGAAATAATGCCAGCTCCGCCGGGCTTGTAATCGATCAGCATCGTCTGACCTTGAATCAAATTCAATTGCACCAATGCGTCTTGAATACCTCTGGCGTAAATATCAACTGACCCCCCGGGTGTCACTCCCAGAACATAGGTGATGCGATCTGTGGGTTTCCATGGCGTTGTTTGACCCGAAGCATTAACGCACATGCCAATGAGGGCCAATGCCATGATTAATTCACGTCTTTGAAAATTCATATTGCTCTCCAGAATTTAATTGTTTGATGCGTTAAATTGTCGGATGACATCCTCAGTATCCGCTCCGAGTTCATGCCCCGTATGGCGTATCGAGCCTGGTGTGCGTGACAGTCTTGGCACCACGCCCATTTGCGTGGTATGTCCAATTTTTGGATGGGGGACCTTGACCAACATATTTCGCTCTAAGAAGTGAGGGTCTTTGTAAATGTCAGCAATGGTGTAGACGCGGGTATTGGGTACGCCAACAGCTTCTAATTTAACTTCTAGGTCATGACAAGAATATTGCGAGGTCCACACCGCAATGACTTCATCCAAGGCTCTGGCATTGGCAGGTTCGCCACGCGCACGAATGGTGGCGTATGCAGGCTCTTGCATCAAAATTTCTTGACCCATTGCTTTTAAAAGGCGTTCACAAGTGGGGTTGCTATTGGCTGCAATCAAGATGTAACTGCCGTCCTGTGTAGGGTACAAACTGTTGGGCGCCATACGAGGCAGGTTGGGACCTTCGCGCTTTGGCACGGTGCCATGTTTTTCGTAGGCAGGCACAATAGGTTCCATTTGCGTAAATGCAGTTTCATACAAAGCCACATCGACGACTTGCCCCAAACCCGTTTGAGCCTTCTCCCGCAATGCGGCCAACGCGCCAAAGGCCGCATAAGTAGAAGTGAGGTAATCGGTAGTGGCCAACGCCACACGAGCTGGCGGACGATCTGGGTCACCTGTCATATGCCGAACCCCTCCCACCGCTTCACAAATTGCGCCGTATCCAGGTCTTGATGAATAAGGTCCTGTTTGCCCAAAGCCGCTGATACGAACCATCACCAGCCCAGGATTTGTGATGGACAAATCTTCATATCCCAAGCCCAAACGTTCCATCACGCCAGGTCGATTATTTTCAACCAAGATGTCTGCGCTTTCAATCAGTCGTTTGGCGATTTGCAAGTCTTGTGGATTCTTCAAGTCGAGAACAACAGATTTTTTATTTCGAAGAAGGGATGCCGCATAAAGAGACACGTCGTCAACATGTTGCCCCATTTGTCTAACCGGATCCCCCTCAGGCGGTTCGATTTTGATCACTTCAGCACCAAAATCTGCCATCAGTCGGGTACACGCTGGACCGGCAATGGTTGAACAAATTTCAATGACTCTAAGCCCGTTCAGTGGCCCACTGGCTTCTCCGATTGAGGTTGAGGTTGAAGCTAAGGTCATACACCTGATCCTTTGTTTGGCTTTTGGGACATGAGACGCATAGATTCTTGAGTGGACTCAAAGATACGGGTACGGGCCAGTGATACGAGACTTTCAATGTCACCCGATTGCTGCGCTTGAAGTGCTTGACGCCATAGATGCGCCGACCGTTGTCGTCTCTCAACCGAAGCAAGACCGAGCTTGCTGTATCGAAGCGTTTGAAGAGAAAGTCCCGCCAACATGCGGTACAACTTTTGGTTTCCTGCCAAGCGTGCGCAAAGCAAAATAAGCCGGTAAGTGGTTTCTGCGTAAGCTTCACTAGATTCTTGCGCAGTGGCCAGCTGCTCCAAGCGTGCTGTTCCAGCCTCAAGAATTTGAAGCCACTCTTTGCTTGGGTGAAGCCCAACTTTTCGAATGACCACCTCAAACAGGCCAGCCCGAATTTCCATCAATTCGTCCAGTTCTGAAGCAGTGAGCTCTGTCACGATGGCCCCGCGACGCGCCAACAGAGTGACCAAACCCTCGCGCTCCAAAATGCGCAATGCATCTCGAACAGGGCCTCGACTGACTTGAAATTCAGCACTTAACTCAATTTCTGCAAGTCGCCCCCCTGCGGGGAGTGTTCCTAAAAGAATTCGATCACCCAATTTGGCTGCGATTTGCTCAGGAACCGTTAAGGTGGGGATATGTTGATCGGCAAAGAGTCGAAAGGCCACCGTACTTTCAGCGGCTCGGTAGGCGTCATCGGGGAGATCTTTTAACAACATGCTGTCAATCCAATTGAATGACTAGCTGGTCATCCGCCACGGAATCACCCTCTCCCACATAAATTTCTGATACCACTCCCGCATTTTCAGCAACGATGGGGATTTCCATCTTCATCGACTCAACAATGATCAAGACTTCATCCGCCTCGACCTTCTGACCTTCTTTAACTTGCACCTTCCAGACCGTTCCAGTGACTTCAGATCGAATTTTTTGCATATGTTCATCCTAAGATTGTTAACAATATTATGAAAAGAAAAAGGTTACCGCACATTCGCGATAACCCTCGGTTCAATCAATGAATTCGATTGATTTAGATCGACAAATCTAGAAACACCCGCCCCGCCTCAATCTTCACAGGCCAAGACTTCACAGGCTCTGTGGCAGGGCCACAGCCGACGGTGCCATCGCGCACATCAAACAAGGCTTGATGGAAAGGACACTCCACATAGTTACCCTCCACAAAGCCCTCACACAGTTTGGCGCTGCCATGGCTGCAGTCATTGTTGATGGCAAAAACGCCATCATCTACTTTAAAAATAGCGATGTCGTGGTTTTGAGGCGTGACCGCAATGCCAGCACCTTCAAACAAATCGGCCTCTGCGGCCACGTCAATCCAGTTGCTCATGGTTAGATAGGGTGAATGGCTGAAATATGAAGAAAAACCCGTTGAGGCTTAGTAAGGCAGCCCCACATAATTTTCTGCCAACGAGCTTTGGGCGGCATCGGAAGAAAACAAATAGGCCATTTCTACTTCTTGCAGTTTTTGATCGTATTCAATGGAATCGGGGAACGTGTGCAACAGCGTGGTCAACCACCAAGAGAAACGCTGCGCCTTCCAAACACGGGCCAAGGCTTTCTCAGAATAATGGTCCAAACCTGAACTGTCACCCTTTTGGTAGTGATCTACAAAGCCGTGGTACAGGTAATAGATATCTGAGCCGGCCGTGTTCAGTCCACGCGCACCCGTTGGGGGAACGATGTGTGCGGCATCGCCGGCCAAAAACAGGTTGCCGTATCGCATCGGCTCCGCAACAAAGGAGCGCAAAGGGGCAATGGATTTTTCAATGGAAGGACCGGTGATCAACTTCTCTGCTACTTCTTTGGGCAAGCGTCGCTTGAGTTCTTCCCAGAAGGCATCGTCTGACCAATTTTCAACAGAATCTGTCAAGGGCACTTGAATGTAATAGCGACTCAAAATTTGCGAGCGCAAGGAACAAAGCGCAAAGCCCCGGGGATGCTTGGCATAAATCAGTTCTGGCGATACAGGCTTGGTACGTGACAGCACACCCAACCAGCCGAAGGGATAAATTTTTTCGTATTCTTTCAAAACATCAGCAGGAATCGATTTGCGGCTGACACCGTGGAAGCCATCGGCACCAATCACAAAATCGCAATCAACGCGATAAGACTCAGCGCCCACGGTATACGTCACATAAGGCTTGTCAGACTTCAAATCGTGCGGCTGCACATCTTCAGCGCTATGAATCACGATGCCATTCATGCGATCGCGTGCATCGTACAAATCGCGTGTGACTTCGGTTTGACCGTAGACCATCACAGAGTTGCCGCCGCTGTATTTGTGCAAATCAACGCGGTTCAATTTTTCACCGTGAGACAAAAAGAAACCATCGTGAATCTCCCCTTCTCTGTCCATGCGTTCGCCGCATTGGGCCTCGCGCATGAGTTGGGTAAAGCCATGCTCTAGGACGCCAGCGCGAATACGGCTGAGCACGTAGTCACGCGTTTGACGCTCTAAAACCACGGTTTCGATGCCTTTGAGGTGCAGCAATTGAGAAAGCAAGAGACCAGAGGGGCCACCACCGATGATGCAAACTTGTGTTTTCAATTTTGTCTCCAGATATAGATACATCAAGCTATGAGCTTAATTCTTTTGAAAGATACGTCATCCATCAATTGACTGGAATGGCTGAATTCTGCAAAAACTTGTACATTTCGAACATGTCAAAACAGCCGCCACCAATACAGACCTTCAGCTTATTTGGAGAATCAACACATTTACCCGATGTGTTGCATTGCGAAACCATTGCCGACAGATCGGTCTTGCACGATTGGGAGTTGACGCCCCATCGCCATGCGCGATTGCATCAAATTTTGCTGATCCAAACCGGCGGCGGCACCGCCACACTCGATGGCCAAAGCTTTCCACTGCATGTGGGCTCATTGGTCAACGTGCCCATAGGGCATGTTCACGCCTTCAGATTTCAGAAGGACACCCAAGGTTGGGTCACCACCTTTGCCGATGAGTTTTTGGACGAGGTTTTTATGAACGGCGGCAACATTCGTCAGAACTTGCAGCAGGCTTGCGTCCTTGATGCTGAAGTTACTTTGCAACAAATAGTTCAGCAAATATGGCAAGAATACTCATCGGAAGAAAAAGGGCGTACGCAAATTTTGCGGGGCTTGAGCGCGGTGTTGCTAGGGTTGGTTGCTCGCCAATTGGAATCGTCTTTGTCATCCGAAAGTCAATCAGCAGATTCAAACATTGTTTTGAAATTCAAAGCACTGATTGAAAAACACTACACAGATCACTGGCCCGTGAGTACCTATGCAAAGGCATTGGCCATCTCGCCAACCCACCTCACTCGACTCACAAAAGCAATGATGGGCGTCAGTGCCTCACGCTTTATAGAAGCCAGGATCATGAAGGAAGCCAGAAGAAATTTGGCCTACACCCACCTGAGTATTTCAACGATTGCATACGCCTTGGGTTATACAGATCCCGCCTATTTTTCTCGTGTTTTCACCCGAGATGCAGGCATTTCACCCAAGTCATTTCGCGCGAAAATTTAAAGAAACTTTTTAGCAAGCAACGCCTCGACAACCAAGTGGTAACTCCCTTGTACTTGATGCCGCTCATTGGATAGGATAATTTGGTTTTTGAACTCTGCACACCAGAATCATGCGAACCAATGCTTACTCACTGCCAACCCTGACCCTGGGGCTATTATTTGGCTTGCACACGGCATACGCAGCACAGCAAACCCCGGCAGAAGCCACCTTTGAAGCCCGTGAAAAAGATTGGCGAAATGGCGCCATCGTGTATCAAATTTTGGTCGACAGATTTGTGCCATCCGACAATTTAACGGCAAAAAAGCACCTCTACCCTGCCCCCAAAGTATTGCGTGCTTGGCAAGACTTACCGCAGCGCGGCATTGAACTAGAAGACCAAAAACTCAACAGCCAAGAGTTGGATTTTTGGGGCGGTGATTTGAAAAGTGCGCAAACCAAACTTGACCACGTCAAAGCCCTAGGCGCCACAGCCATCTACCTCAACCCCATTCACTTGGCGTGGACCAATCACAAATACGATGCGTTGGACTACAAAGCCATTTCACCTGAATTTGGAAATCGACAAGATTTCAAAGACTTTGCAGCCCAAGCACATCAACGTGGTTTAAAGGTTGTCTTGGATGGCGTCTTCAACCACATGGGCCGCAATTCTTCACAATTCAAAGACGCAATGGTCAACCCGCAAAGTCAGTGGCGAAATTGGTTTGCCATTGGACCGCAGTACAAAGGTGGCGCTCGCGTTTGGACTGGCTTTCAAAATCTGCCCGAGCTCAATTTAGAAAATCCAGCCGTTCGCCAGTATTTGTACGAAGCCCCCAATTCTGTGGTCAGGGGCTACTTAAAGGATGGCGCAGATGGCTGGCGCTTAGACACTGCCTACGAGCTGGGACTGCCTTATATGCGCGCGCTGACTCAAGCTGTGCGCAAAGAGAAGAAAGACGCTGTCGTCATTGGCGAAATTGTCAACTATCCAGACCAATGGTTAACCGCCATGGATGGCGTGATGAACTTCACACTGCGCGAAATTATCTTGGGCTTGGCCAAATCAGACCTCAGCCCTACAGCCGCAGCGCGTATGACAGAACGACTGATCAGCGACGCTGGCATTGAACCCATGCTGAAATCTTGGACGGTGATTGACAACCACGACATCCCTCGAATTGCAACTCAGTTGCCGAACGTTCAGCAGCGAAAATTTGTTCAATCTTTGCAATTCACCCTGCCCGGCTCCCCCAATGTTTATTACGGCAGTGAAGTAGGAATGACCGGCGGCGGCGACCCCGAAAATCGAAACCCCATGCGCTGGGATTGGGTCAGTGCTGAACATCCAGAAATGATATGGATGAAAAAACTCATTGCCATGCATCAACAAAACAAAGCGCTGCGTGTGGGCAACTTTAGACGTATCGAAAGTGAAAAGCTTTTTGCCTTCGAGCGCTACACCCACCGAACCTTAGACACCCGTCTCGTGATTGCCAACCCTAGCTTGTCACCTGTCACTGAGCGAATCTTGGTGACCAATGCGGGTCTGATGGACGATACGCCTTTGGTTGACCTGTTAGGCATCGATCCCCAAAAACACGTGACAACCATGGGGCCTGGCTTGATCACCGTCACGGTGCCGCCTCAGTCTGTCATGGTGCTGAAACCCGTTGAACGAGATTTGGGCGGCTATAGTCGCTACAAACGTTATCCCTAAAAACCAAAAAATCTCGACAATCAGCCGGCCCTTACAACCCGCTGTCCGTCTGGATTGAGCCCTCATTGAAAGTGCCCATGAATTTGCCCAACTGCCCAAAATGTCAGTCTGAATTGACCTACGAAGACGGCGAGAATTTTGTCTGTCCTGAATGCGCCCACGAGTGGCCGAAGGCAGAAACACAAGAAGTTGAATCCGTTAAAGTCTTTAAAGATGCCTCGGGCAATGTGCTGCAAGACGGCGACACCGTGACATTGATCAAAGACCTCAAACTCAAAGGTTCATCCAGCGTGATCAAAGTTGGCACAAAAGTTAAAAATATTCGATTGATCGAGGGTGATCACGACATTGATTGCAAAATTGATGGTTTTGGCGCGATGCAACTCAAAACCGAGTTTGTTCGCAAAGCCTGATGGCGTCTTTATCTTCACATTGACGCCAAGATATCAAATGCAAAAATTATTACTATCCCTGTTTGTTGTCCTCAGCTTTGTATTGAGCGCTTGCGGCGGCGGTGGTTCTGCGCCTTCAGGCCCCACTCAACTGCAAGTCACGGACACCTTGGTTGGCACAGGGGCGACTGCGGCTACGGGTAACACCCTCACCGTCAATTACACCGGATGGCTTTACGATGCCAACGCAGCCCAAAACCATGGCAATCAATTTGACTCCTCCATGGGTGCTGGCAGGTCACCCTTCGTGTTCAGACTGGGGGTTGGGCAAGTAATTGCCGGTTGGGATCAGGGTGTGTTGGGCATGAAAGTCGGCGGAAAGCGGACCTTGATCATTCCAAGCGCTTTGGGCTATGGCAGTGTGGGTGCAGGCAGCCTCATACCACCCAATTCAGCCTTGGTCTTTGATGTAGAACTACTGGCTGTGCAATAAAGCCTAGGACAGCCGCTGCATTTCACTCTGCGAAATTTCCCAGAAAAAATCATTTTTCTGGGCTATCAGGTCGGTGTCAGTGGCAACTTTTAAGATCTAATACTAAGTTGCACAATTTAATGTGAAACAACAATAACGAGGAAGTAAATGGCTAACCAAAAATCCAAAATTATTTACACTTTGACCGATGAAGCCCCCTTGTTGGCGACAGCGGCTTTTTTACCCGTCATTCGTAAGTTTGCAGCCCCTGCCGACATCGAGGTGGAATCCAGCGACATCTCGCTGGCAGCACGTATTTTGGGTGAGTTTTCTGACTTGCTCCCAGAAGCACAGCGCTCCCCGAACAACCTAGCTGCTTTGGGCAAATTAACGCTCAAGCCAGAAGCCAACATCATCAAGCTGCCCAACATCAGTGCCTCTGTCAGCCAACTGGTCACGGCCATCAAAGAGTTGCAAGCCAAAGGTTATGCTTTGCCAGACTTCCCTGAGAACCCCAAGAACGACCAAGAAAAAGACATCAAGGCACGTTACTCTAAGTGCACAGGCTCAGCTGTTAACCCCGTTTTGCGTGAAGGTAACTCAGACCGCCGCGCACCTCGCGCAGTGAAAGAATTTGCGCGCAAAAACCCACACAGCATGGCTGAGTGGAGCCAAGCCTCTCGCTCACACGTTTCGCACATGCACCATGGCGACTTCTACCACGGTGAAAAATCAGTCACCATCGAGCGTGCTCGCGACGTCAAAATGGAACTGATCACCAAAAGTGGCAAGACGGTTGTCTTGAAACCCAAGGTTCACTTGCTTGAGCGTGAAGTCATTGACAGCATGTTCATGAGCAAAAAAGCGCTCGAAGCTTTCTACGAAAAAGAAATTGAAGACGCACACAAAACTGGCGTGATGTTCTCCTTGCACGTCAAAGCCACCATGATGAAGGTGTCACACCCCATCGTGTTTGGTCACTGCGTCAAGATCTTCTACAAAGAAGCTTTCGAGAAGCACAAAGAAGTTTTGTTTGACAAGTTGGCCGTCAATGTGAACAACGGCATGGTTGATCTTTACAACAAGATTGCCACCCTGCCCGAGTCCAAGCGCGAAGAAATCATGCGCGACTTGCACGCTTGCCACGAACACCGTCCTGAACTGGCCATGGTGGATTCTGCAAAAGGCATCACCAACTTCCACTCACCCAACGATGTGATTGTGGACGCTTCCATGCCCGCCATGATTCGCAACGGCGGCAAGATGTGGGGTGCCGATGGTCGATTGAAAGACGTCAAGGCGGTCATGCCCGAGTCCACATTTGCCCGTATTTACCAGGAGATGATCAACTTCTGTAAATGGCATGGTGCGTTCGATCCCAAAACAATGGGCACCGTTCCCAATGTGGGCTTGATGGCGCAGCAAGCTGAAGAGTACGGCTCACACGACAAGACTTTTGAAATTGCAGAAGATGGTGTGGCCAACATCACCGACATTGAAACAGGTGAAGTCTTGCTCAGCCAAGACGTCGAAGCTGGCGACATTTGGCGCATGTGCCAGGTCAAAGACGCGGCCATTCGTGACTGGGTTAAATTGGCCGTTAACCGCGCCCGTAACTCTGGCATGCCCGTTGTGTTCTGGTTGGACGCCTATCGTCCTCACGAAGCCCAATTGATTCGCAAAGTGAAAATGTATTTGCACGAGCACGACACCATTGGTTTGGACATCCAAATCATGAGTCAAGTTCGCGCGATGCGTTACACCCTCGAACGCGTTGTTCGCGGTTTGGACACTATCAGTGCCACCGGCAATATCTTGCGCGACTACCTCACCGACTTGTTCCCCATCATGGAACTGGGTACCAGCGCCAAGATGCTGTCCATCGTGCCTTTGATGGCGGGTGGCGGCATGTACGAAACCGGTGCCGGCGGCTCTGCGCCTAAGCACGTCAAGCAATTGGTTGAAGAGAATCACTTGCGTTGGGACTCTTTGGGTGAATTCTTGGCCTTGGCTGTTTCGCTCGAAGATTTGGGCATCAAGACAGGCAACGAAAAAGCCAAGATTCTTGCCAGCACTTTGGATGCAGCAACAGGCGCCTTGTTGGACAACAACAAGAACCCATCGCCTAAAACCGGTGAACTCGACAACCGTGGCAGTCAGTTTTATTTGACCATGTACTGGGCCAAAGAACTGGCAGCTCAAACAGCTGACAAAGATCTGCAAACCAAATTCGCACCCATTGCCAAAGCCTTGGCAGACAACGAGAAGAAAATTGTGGATGAACTCAAAGCAGTTCAGGGCAAACCCGTTGACATTGGCGGCTACTACAAACCATCTGATGACCTGCTGCAAAAAGCCATGTGCCCTAGCAGTACCTTCAACGCCATCATTCAAGCCGCATAAGTTTGAATGTTCTCTTAGTTGCGATGCTGACATCGCAGATTAGAGATCAAGGAGCCGCTTTCACAGCGGCTTTTTTTTCGTCTTCACAGGACTCATTCAAAGAGGTCGGATTGCTGAACGGCGGTCTTACCATCTGTCTTGGCCTGTTTTTTGGCACTGGACTTACCTTCAGAAGATTTGATCGGCGCCAGCTCCAAAATAGCGGGCACAGAAGACTTTTTCAGTAGCGGCTCTTGTGGGGCTGCGGCCAATGCGCCCTCAAGCTGGGTCAAGCCGGCTTGCCATCGCTTTAAGCGCTTTAGCTCACCACGATTCATACAACGATAGACAGCCAGCAATGAGCCATCTTGTTCGTTTTCTAGAATCACATATTGTTTGTCCAACCAAGTTTTTTCTCGCCCCTTGAGACTCAAGGGGTCATCATTGGTTTTCAAGTCTGTTCGGCTGAAAGCAGTGATCGCACGAAGGATGATCTTGTTCATAAGTCTAGTTGAATAACAAATAGTTGCACAACCGAATGTTAGTTAACGTATGGTTAAAAATCAATAGGTTGCGCAACAAATTGTTAAGGGTCATCGGCTTAAGCCAAAACGGCATCGGCAATGAGCTTCAGTGATACCAGGAAAAGTCCTGTTTGCACCAATTTGAAGAACCACGCATCGGCAATTCGCCGGGTGAGATATGCACCTAAATAGGTGCCTGCCAAAGCAAATGGAATCAAAACAGCTGCCTTGGTAAGGTCCTCCAACGAATAGGGGCTCAAATTTTGATAAGGCCCAATTTTGGCCAAATTGATGACGGCAAACAAAATAGTGGCCGTTCCCGCAAATTCAGCCTTCGGCAGTTTTTGCGGCAATACAAAAACCTGAAATGGCGGTCCGCCTGCGTGGGCAATGAAACTGGTAAAGCCCGCCAAGGCACCCCAAAAACTTCCTTTGGGCACGGCTGCAGGCAAAGGTGATTCCGCCTGGCCACGCTTGAACCATGTCTGCAAACAAAATGTTACCCCCACCACCCCAATGATGAACTTGATCGTCAAATCGGAAATCAATGAGGCAGTCAACCATCCAATCAACACCCCAACAATGCCCGCAGGAATCAAAATTTTGAGATTGACCAGACTGTAGTCACGCCTGTAAAGCCAAATGCCCACCATGTCAGAAATGACATAAAGGGGCAGCAACAACACCGCCGCCTTCACGGGAGACATCACCAAAGACAGGACGGGCACAGACATCATGCCCACCAAGGGCAAGCCGCCCTTTGACATGCCAATGAGCAAAGCGGCAAAACTGGCAAGCGCCAGGTACAGATCTAATTCCATGAAAACCTTGAAGACAATCGCCTGACAGCGATTTCAATTAGTAATTGGATTGCGGATACTTCAAAATGCGCCAGCAACTAAAGGTGGCTGTGGCAGAAATACCCAGGGTGATCCAAATGACCAAGCTGTAGCTTTGCGTGATGTCAAAGACTTTGCCAGCCACAACGGGCCCCAGTAAATTACCCAAGGCAGCACCCGTGTAGAGCGTACCAATGATGGCAGACACCGCCTTGCCACCAAACAAATCCATGCAAATTGCGGGCAACAAAGAAACGATGCTGCCGTAGCTCAATCCAAACCAGATGGCGAACAACGCAAACAGCCAACGGTCATGCGCGCCAGCCCAAATGAGGTAAGACAAGCCCATCAAAGCTTGCATCAACATCAAGGTTTTAACCCGACCCAGTCGATCGGCCAGCCAGCCAATGGCAAAGCGACCAACCAAACTACCAATGCCAATCAATCCCACCAGGCCAACCGCCTGCGCCTCTGGAACGCCCGCATCCCTGGCCGCAGCAGAGATGTGCGCAAAGGGAATAAACATGACAGGCGATCCTAAAAACGCCCCCAAGTAGAGCCATTGAAAAGCGGGTGATCGAACGGCTTCTTTAAGCGTCAGGCCTGGCAACGCGCCCTTTGCCAGTCCGTTTTGCATGGGCGCCCGCTCCAATAAAAAAGCCGCCGACACACCCAAGCAGAGCACCCCCAAGGAAAGAATTTGCAAAGCCTCACGCCAAGGCATGCGAGTCAGCAAAACGCTCACGACAACGGGCAACAACAAAGTCCCTGCCCCCACCCCAGAACTGGCAATGCCTGAAGCTAAACCTCGTCGCTTGGTAAACCAAGGCTGAACCGACGCTATGGAGGGTGTGTAAACAAAAGCAATCCCCAGACCCACCAGCAATCCATAGCTCAAGTAGATGGTGTCTAGAGACTGCGCAAGGCTGGTGCCATAAAGTCCCAAAGCAATTAGCCCCATGCCCGTCATACAGACGACCCGAGGCCCCCAACGATCGGCAAGCAGCCCGCCTAATGCACCCAGTACAAAGTAGACCAAGCCACAAATGCCAAAGATCCAAGACACATCCGCTCGCTGCGCCGAGAACTCCTTGGCAAAGCTTTCAAAAAAAGCAGCAAAGGAATAAGACACACCAAAGATCACAGCGAGGCAAACAAATGTTGCCCAGACCATGACCCATGCTTTACGAGACTCCATCTTGGGATGCCCTGGTTACTGGGGTTCGAGTTTCGCTTTTTTCACCAAAGCCGCATATTTGGCCAACTCAGATTTGAAGGCTGCCTGGGCCTGTTCCGGTGAACTGATGTTGATCGAGTTGCCCTGCTTCGCCATGGTTTCTTTCACCGTGGGGTCGTTGAATGCCGCCACGATGCCATCATGGATGCGCTTGACGTTGGCCGCACTCAATCCTTTAGGACCGATCACTGCAAACCATGCTTCAACGTTATAGCCCGGTAAACCTTGTTCAATGAAGGTTGGAATTTCGGGAGCTGCTGCCACGCGTTGTGGGCCGCACATGCCAATGGCTCTGAGCGCACCCGACTTGATGTGTTGCTGAACACTGGGCAAGGCTACCGTGGCAAACTCAACCTGGCCGCCCAGCAAATCAGTCACCATGGGACCGACACCCTTATAAGGAATGTGCTTGGCACTGGTCTTCGATTCGTCCAAAAACATCTCTGCAGCCAAATGCAGAATGGTGCCGTTGCCGCCGGAGGCGAAATTCAACTCACCTGGTTTGCTCTTGAGCAGGGCAATGAATTCTTTGCCGTTGGTGGCAGAAACCTTTTGGGGGTTGACCACCAACACCATAGGCGTGCTGCCCATCATGGCAATGGGCGTGAAGTCGCCAGGCATGTCAAAGGGCAAAGATTTCAAGACACTGGGGAAAATGACCACATTGTTGGACACCACCGACAAGGTGAAACCATCTGGCGCGGCCTTGGAGAGGGTTTGTAGTCCCACCACGCCACCGGCGCCGGGTTGGTTCTCGACCACCACCGACATCCCCAAAGATTTGGACAAAGCCGGTTGAGCTGCACGGGTAATGGCATCCACACCAGAGCCGGTTGCGTTGGGTAGCACCAACCTTAAAGGGCGATCAGATTGTGCTTGAGCCCATTGAGGCAAGGCTGAAATGGCACTCACAGCGGCCAATTGCGTCAGGACGGTTCGGCGATTTTGCTTCATGATGTGTCTCCGCTTGGATATAAAACTTGGGGCTAGTTTAGTATTTTTTCTGGCCCTGTGAATTTTTCTGCTGTTGCCACGCACAGAGCCCATAAGTCACTTTATGCTCAGGCCTTGTATTGGTTCATCCACGACAACTGTTCAATTGTGTCCACCGCCCTTCGTATTCTTTATCTGAGTCAAGACCCCAGACTGATCCAACGACAGTTAAAGGGTGAAGTCGTGACCTTGTCAGAGGCGCGTCCGCTGCGTGACGATGTGTCAACCGACGAGATCACCCCTGTGGCCATTTTGAGTCACTACGACGAAACTTTGGGTCAGTATGCCCACACAGGCACTCAATTCCAAGGGCAAACCCTGATGGGGCCAGGTGAGCTTCAAAAAAACCAATTTCAAATCATTGTGGCTGGCAAGCGCTATGGCAAAGGCTCTTCCCGAGAGCACAGTCCCACAGCAGAAAAGTTGGCAGGTATCCAATGCGTCATTGCGGAAAGCTTCGAACGCATCTATCGACAAAATGCCGACAACATAGGCTTGCTGACCAGCACTGACTTTGACTTGCTAAGCAAGATACAAACTAACAACAAGATTGAGATCAGTGATTGGACACAAGGCCGCGATCCCTTAACAGCCGGTATCTTGTCAGCTGGTGGGCTTTTGAAATGGGGCCAAAATCGCCTCACGCATAAACTTTCCAAAGCGCAATCGTCTGACAACAGCCCCATGACGCTGTTTGGAAAAATCATAGAGAAACACCGCTTAAAAGCCCCCCTCACCGCGACCTTGCCAACCTATGGCGAGGGTTTCTTCGTGGAAGCCCATTGGCGATTTATCCATGAGTACTACACCGGCATGGCCAACACCTTGTTGCACAAGGCATTGGGTCCCAGCTTTGACCTGAAACGACCCGAACAGATTGTGGTCTTTGAGGATCACTCCTCTTACGTGCAGGAAAGCCCTGCGCATGTCAAAAATGGCTTGATTTCCAAAATGTTGGCCATGAGCCAGGCTCAACGACAGTTTGCGCAGCAACATCAACTCAAAACACATCAAACCTTGACCGATGCAGAAGCGGCACAAGACGACGGGCGCAATGTGGCAGGTATTTCACACGCCATGATGACAGAGCACTATGCCTTGCCTGGGCAGGTCGTGGTGGGCACCGATTCACATACCCCTCACTCAGGCGCATTGGGCTGTGTTGCATTTGGCGTGGGTACGACAGACATGGCCAACGCCTTTGTCACCGGCGCCATCAGACTCAACAGGCCCCAAGTAGTTTGCGTACAACTCAACGGCACTTTGGCCCGGGGCGTCACAGCAAAAGATGTCATGCTGGCCCTGTTGGCCACCCCAGCCATCCAAAGCGGCATGGGCTTGGGCAAAGTGTTCGAATTCAAAGGCACGGGTGTGTCTGCCATGTCGCTTGATGAACGCGCAACGCTGACCAATATGACGGCCGAGTTGGGGGGCCTAACTGGTATCGTTGCCCCCGACCAAGAGACGCTCAAGTTTTTAAAAGAACGCAGAGGCATAGACTTTGTGATCGAGGATTGGATGCACAGCGATGTAGGTGCCACCTACGCCGATACGATCACCCTTGACCTCACTGCGCTAGCGCCTATGGTGGCCTCACCTGGCGACCCAGGCAACGGTATCTCACTGGCAGACTTGAAGGATGTCATCAAGATCGACATTGCCTATGGCGGCTCGTGCACGGCGGGCAAGCGTGAGGACTTTGAACACTATCACAGTGTCTTGGCTTGGGCCGACAGCCAGGGGCTGAAATTCCCCACCCATGTTCAGGTGTACTTGCAATACGGTACAACGGCAGTTAGAGACTACTGCCAACAAAAAGGCTACGATGCATTGTTTAAAAAGATGGGGGTCCGGATCCTCCAACCATCTTGCGGGGCCTGTGCCAATTGTGGTCCTGGCTCATCTACCCACCCCGATCAAGTTACAGTGAGCGCCATCAATCGCAATTTTCCCGGCCGGTCTGGCCCTGGCAAAGTTTGGTTAGCCAGTCCGCCCACCGTCATGGCCAGTGCTTTGGCCGGCCGCCTCATTTCATTTGAATCCTTGCAACGAAAGTACCTCGCATGAGTTCCTCCCCTTCTTCCGCGGCTCGTTCTGCCATCACACCCCGTTTGCCGGGCATCCGCTTTGTGCACTCCCCCGGCCCCACCCATGTGCCCGACGAAGTGATGCATGCCATGCAGCGCCCCATGACTGACTTGGCTGATCCTCGCGTGGCAGCGCTGATTGCGGCGTGTGAGGCGGGCATGAAAGAACTGCTGAACTCCCCTCAATCCGATGTCTTCTTTTATGCCAGTAATGGCCATGGCGTTTGGGAAGCGGCCTCGGCCAATTTGGGCTCTGACCAACATACTTTGTTGATTGCAGGTTCTGGCCATTTCTCAGACCAATGGGCCATTCAAACGGAAGGTTTGGGCTTGTCGGTCATGAGAACCCCTCATCAAGAAGGTCAGCGCATCGATGTTGCCGCCATTGAGTCAGCCCTTCGTGATGACACTCAACACCGCATTGCCGCGGTGATGGTGGTTCAGACAGACACCGCCAGCGGCATCACCAGTGATTTGCTCGCCATCCGTGAAGCCATTGACCGTACCGGACACCCTGCCCTTTATGTGGTCGATGTTGTGGCCTCATTGGGCGCCACCACTTTTGACATGGATGCCCTGCGTGCAGATGTTTGCCTCGGCAGTTCACAAAAAGGTTTGATGATGCCGCCAGGCTTGGGCTTTGTCGCGGCCAATGCCAAAGCATTGGCGTGGTCACAACAACATGCCAAGCCACGTTACTACTGGAGTTGGCAAGAGCGCAAAACGGACAATCAATCGGCTAAGTTTTGTGGCACCCCTCCCTTGGCACATTTGGCGGGACTAGAAGTCTCCTTGGATTTGCTCAAAGCAGAAGGCTTGGCGGCGGTGTTTGCGCGTCACGAACGTTTAGGCGGCGCGGTTCGCGCGGCAGTCAATTGCTGGGCCACGACGGGCGCCCTCAAACTGCATTGCCAAGATCCCATGGGATTCTCAAGTTCTGTCACTGCCATTGAAGTCAGCCAAGGTGTTGACCCAGAAGCTTTGCGTGTGGTGGCGCGTGAAAAGTTCCAAGTGGCCATGGCCGGTGGTCTCGGACCTTTGGCAGGACGCGTCTTTCGAATTGGCCATTTGGGCGACATGAACGAGCCCATGATTTTGGGCGCCTTGGCTGGCATAGAAGCTGCCATGACGGTTCAAAAGATACCTTATGGTCCCAACGGCATGGCTGCTGCGATTGCTTTCTTGGCAAAACACACGCCCTGAAAGGCTGACTCAATCACACCCTAGGGTCAGGGGTGTGGAATGCCTAGCTTTTCGTAAAGCGGCAAGATGTCTTGTCGTATGCGCTTGAAATACAGCGCATACACCAGCGCAGCCATGCCTCCCACCATTGCAAAAATACACAATGCGGCTTGACTGCCAATTTCATGGGCCAACCACCCCGAACTCAGTGAACCAAGGGGCGACATCCCCAAGAATGACATGACGTAAAGCGCAGCCACACGCCCGCGAAGTTCGTCGGGCACGATGCTTTGCAACACTGTGTTGGTCGATGCAGCGGTCAACATCATGCTCATGGAAGACACGAATAAAAGCGGCAACGCTACCCACAAGCTAGGCGCTAAGGAGAACCCCATCAAAGTAAGACTGGCAATGCCGGCGTGCCAACCAATTAATTTGAACAAGCCTCGAATGTTGTTGCGTGACGCCAAATACAACATGCCACATACCGCTCCTAATCCCGCGGCGCTGTAAAGCAGGCCCAGGGTGCGCGAATCACCCTGGAACCTTTGGCTGGCAAACCATGGCATAAGCGAGCCATACGACTGCAAGCAAAAACTGCTGATGGCCAGCAAGACCAAGGCGCATCGGCTTGGAAAAAAACCATAGGCATATTGAATGCCCACGACCAGTTGTCGGAACACACCAGCGCGCGTGTGACTCAAGACATGTTGGGTGATGTGTGTTGCGCGAAGTGCAGAGATCACGGCCAGTCGCATGATGCAGTTGACAGCAAAACTCCAAATCTCACCAAACGTTGCGGTGATCAAGCCACCCAACATGGGGCCAATAAAGCGAGCACCATTCATCACCGTTGAGTTCAGTGCAATGGCATTGGTCAGTTCTTGCCGATTGGGTAACAGTTTGGAAATCAAAGCTTGACGAGCAGGTGCATCAAAGGCATTGCCCAAGCCCAAAACTGCATTGCCCACCACCACATGCCAAGCCTCGATGTGACCGCTGATCATCAGGGCTAACATGACCAGTGACTGCGTCATAGCCAGGGCATTGGTTGCAAATAACACTCGCCGAACATTCAGCCGATCGATGAAGACGCCTGCAAAGGGCGTGATCAGCAACATGGGGATTTGAAGGCTGAAGGCCGACAAGCCCAACATGAGGGTGGAACCGGACAGGCGATAGACCAGCCAACTGGTGGCAATCAACTGAACCCAATTGCCAATTTGTGAAGTGCCCTGCCCCACCAGAAACAATCGAAAATTCCGGTGCTGTAAAGCACGCAGACTATTCGGTAGATTCATGAGTCAAAGGTCCTGAATTCAGCAGTTAATAAAGTGTCTGCATTCTAGTGCTGCAGAATGGCAAAATAGTCAAAGCAACTTAACCCTTCTTAAAAGGTCATTCGCATGGTACAAAGATTTGATGTTGGCGCCCGTTTGTCCGAGATGGCCATTCACAATGGTGTGGTCTACCTGGCAGGTCAAATTCCAGAAGATCCCAATTTGGGCATTGAAGGCCAAACCCAGCAGGTGCTGGATGCCATCGATCAGTTGCTAGCCCGAGCAGGCACCGACAAAACAAAGCTTTTGATGGTGCAAATATTCTTGGTGGACTTGAATGACTTTGCGGGCATGAACAAAGTGTGGGACGCCTGGGTGGTGCCCGGCCATACACCGCCCCGCGCCACCGTTCAAGCAAACCTTGCATCGCCCAAATGGCGCATCGAAGTGGTCGCGACCGCTGCGATTTAAGTCGCCGACTGATTCATTTGCCGCTCATTGGGCAA
>JBDLWA010000157.1:0-6673 GCA_039804505.1 Pseudomonadota bacterium | reverse complement strand
GATGGTGCCCGAGGCCGGAATCGAACCGGCACGCCTTGCGGCGGGGGATTTTGAGTCCCCTGCGTCTACCAATTTCACCACCCGGGCAGGATTGCGAAGAACGCGATTATGACATATTTTTGGCGACTTTGAAAAGCCTGTTTTATGTTTTTTCATCGCAGTTCTATTTGTGGCCTTGAGTTGGTGTCATGCAGTCTAGCCGGCTCAGCGTGCCCACATTAGGGGTAGGGCAATTTACAAGCCCAACATGAACACGATGGGAATGTCTAAACGCGCAGCCCATGCCACCTCGTTGTGCCCCGTGCCTTCAAAAACGCGGGTTTGAAAGTTAGGACTTCGGCCGGTGTCGCTGTAGCCTTTGTCACGCGCAATTTGATTCACAAACAATTGGTAAGGGGCATACAGCGCATCCAATTCAAGGGTGCCATGGTCTTGATAAAGTTTGTGTGTCTTGGCGTCGGCCAAATGGTCGCGCAAATAAACATAAGCTGCCAAAGGAATGTGTGAGTTAGGGCTGAAACCACCGATCCAATGCGTGGAGAGGCCTGCCGCTGCGCCAAATACCTGCGGATACTCGTTCATGCCGTACACAGAAATCAAGCCGCCCATGCTGGAACCCATGAGCACGTTGTGCTGCGGTGCCTGAAGGGTGGGGTAGTGGGCGTCGATGTGCGGCTTGAGTTCCTCAACCAAGAACCGAAGGTAAGCATCCGACTGTGGCTTACCTTTCAGTCCTTTGTCGATCAACTCCTTTTGTGACGCCGCTGTCATGTGGGCTAAATATTTTTGCGGGAAAAATTCGCTGTGGCGATATTCCCCGTTGTTCCAAACACCTACCACCAGAGTGGGTGCAATTTTTCCAGCGTTCATGAGCCGGGTGACGGTTTGGTCAACGTGCCAGGCTTGCTTGTTCCAAGTGGTGCGGGCATCAAACAGCATTTGCCCGTCGTGCATGTAAATCACATTGAATTTTTTACCTGCTGCTTTGAGTTGTTCAAAGTTGTCGGGCAACCAAATGTCGATGTGGCGGGCATCGACGTGCTTGGAGGGAAATTTTTCCAGACGTTCAATACGACCCGTTTCTGGTTGAGGCAAATTCTGCGCACTCACTGAAAGTGTCACGAAGCCAAGAAAAAGACAAAGGGATTGAAATATTTTTTTCATGCTGAATTGTGAATCAGATGATTGAAAGCCGACATTTGAATGTGGTTTTTATTTGATCGATGTTGCATGAATGCTATGTAGCATTTATACTATGCGCATGAGTCGAAACGAAGAAATTCCTGTTTACAACCGCATCGCCAAGCAACGCGAGTTGTTGGGCATGTCCCGTCAAGCCTTGGCTGAATCGGTGGGGGTGCACTACCAAACCATTGGTTATTTGGAGCGAGGGGAATACAGCCCCAGCTTGGTTTTGGCCTTAAGAATTTCTGAAGTCCTCAAGATGGATGTTCAAAGCTTGTTTTCAATCAAACCATTTCCTAAAGGTCAATGACATGAGTGTCAAAAAAGAAAAGAAATTTTATTGGTCATCCGGTGTGACGCGGGATGAAGTCGTGAAAAGCTTGAACGATGAGAAACCCTCAGTTTTTCGCAATCAGTGGCACCGCAGGCTGTTGACCCTCTTCACTGCAGTTTGGCTCATGGGCATGTCATGCACGGTCTTTTTGTCACACCCCAAGCTCAAGTCTTACTTGGACATCCTTCTCTTGGCGGTCTCCTTGGTTTTGTACATGCAGATGCGTCAATCTGTTCGCTCTGTGGCCGATGCGCCCGACGAATTGTTGGACGAAAGACAAATCGCGATTCGCAACTCCGCTTATTTGGTGGCTTATCGTTGGTTGGCAGGTGTGTTCATGATTCATACGGTGGGTTACTTGCTGGCGTTTGAAGTGATGCAATTGGATGTTGCATGGTCTAACTTCACGCAAGTCTTGATTGCGCTGTGCATGTGGGTTGCCTGTTTGCCCTCTATGGCTTTAGCTTGGAATTTGCCTTCTGAAACTCAATTTTTGGACGATTCAAAATGAAAAATGCATGGGCGATGTTTCTTCAGTCTCTTCAAGTGACCCAGCGAGGACTCCTCAAAGTCTCCGATTGGATGACGCAGAGTTTCCGAATCGGTTTGGTCTTGCTGGTGGTGGCTTATGCCATTGGCATTGCTTGGTTTGTGCTTTATTCAGACAAAGTCAGCCTCGATCAAAATACGGTTTTGGTGCTCGACTTGAAGGGCACGTTGGTGGAGGAAGCACCTGGTGGGCTTAAAGATAAAGTGTTGGGCGACTTGCAGGGCGAGGTCACAGACACTGTGCGTTTGCGCGACCTGGTCATGACGCTTGACTTGGCCAGCAAAGACAAGAACATTGATCGTGTGCTGCTCAAGTTGGATGATTTTCAAGGCGGCGGTTTGGTGTCTTTGCGTGAAGCTGCCAGTGCTATTGAAAAATTCAAGGCCAGTGGTAAGTCGGTGGTGGCTTGGTCCACGCTTTACGATCAGCGCCAATATTATTTGGCCGCTCATGCCAGTCAAGTGCTGGTTCACCCCTTGGGCGGTGTGCTGATTGAAGGTTTGGGTCGTTCACGCAATTACTACAAAGACGCTCTAGACAAATTAGGCATCAAAGCTAATTTGATTCGCGTGGGTCAATACAAGTCGGCGGGTGAGCCTTACATCTTGAATGCGCCCTCTCAAGAAGCGCTTAAAGCAGAAGCCCATGTCTACGACGCTTTGTGGTCTCTGTATACGCAAGGCATAGAAACAGCCCGTCAACTGCCCAAAGGCAGTATTGGGAAAAACATTGATCAACTGCCTGAAGCTTTAACCCGTGTGAAAGGCAATGGCGCGCAATTGGCCCTTGAGTGGAAGTGGGTGGATGGCTTGCAAACCTTTGAGGCCTTGCGCCAATCACTCATGAAAGAAGTGGCCACCGATGAAGACCTTCATTCGTTTCGTCAAGTCAACTGGAAGGACTATCTGGCGTCTGAAGCGGTCAAAGTGAAGGGCGAGCACATTGCCGTGGTGGTGGCTCAAGGATCCATTGGCGATGGCCGCGCACCTGCCGGAAAAATTGGCGGTGTTTCCACGGCCGAAATGATTCGCAAAGCGACCGATGACAAAGACGTCAAAGCCATTGTGCTGCGCGTCAACTCGCCGGGCGGCAGTGTGTTGGGCTCGGAGTTGATTCGTGAGCAATTGCAAATTGCCAGAGACAAGGGCAAGCCAGTGGTGGTGTCGATGGGCGATGTGGCTGCGTCGGGAGGCTATTGGATTTCTATGGCCGCCGATGCTGTCATTGCCGACCCTGCCACCATCACGGGCTCAATCGGTGTGTTTGCCATGCTGCCCACAGCAGAGGGCTTGATGAGCAAAATAGGCGTGAACACTGGTGGCTACAAAACAACGTGGCTGGCGGGCGCCTATGATCCCCGTAAAGCTTTAGACCCGCGTGTTCAGCAACTGGTGCAGACCAGCATTGATCATGTGTATGCCAATTTCATTGGCCATGTTTCTAAGGCCCGTGGTATCACCACAGAACAGGCCGACGAATTGGCGCAGGGCCGAATTTGGACGGGTGCACAAGCCGCCGAGCATCGTTTGGTCGATCGCTTGGGCAACTTCAACGATGCCGTGAATGAAGCGCGGCAACAAGTGGCCAAGTTGGATGCTGCATCGGCCAAGTCCAAAGCAGAATTGCCCATTCGCTACGTCGGTCCTAAAAAATCGCCGATTGATAAGTTGCTGCAGAAATTGGTGGGGCAGGTCAGTGGCCTGCTGGGAGAAGATACGCGTGTGTTGGCGTTGAGCCAATGGTTGGCATTGCAGAACCTCGACACGGCTGGCTTGACCTCATTGGGCAAAGACTTGTTGTGGTTGCAGGATGCCATGGGCAACCCGCATGCCATGGGTGTGGCTGCTCATTGTTTGTGCGATATATCGCCCTGAACATTGGCCTTGACTTTAGTTTTGAATTGAACGGTCCACTCGCTCCTTGAGCGAGCGATCGTCTGTTATTCTTTTTTTGATCAGGGTTATCACAATTGGATAGGATGGCGGCATGAGTTCTCTAGACCTAACCCTCCTCTACCTGCTGGCTGCAGTGCTGGGTGTGGTCGTCTGCCGTTTTCTCAAGCTCCCGCCCATTTTGGGTTACCTCGCTGTGGGTGTCTTGATGGGACCCAATGCTTTGGCATTGGCTCAAAATTCAGAGGGCGTCCGGCACCTGGCTGAGTTTGGCGTTGTCTTTTTGATGTTTGTCATTGGGCTTGAGTTCAACCTGCCAAAACTCAAAGCCATGCGGCGCCATGTCTTTGGCTTGGGTTCCATGCAGGTGATCCTCACCATGATATTTGTCACCATGGGGTCGATGTTGATGGCCACCATGGCGCCCAGGCTTTGGTCCATGCAATGGCAAACCGCTTTGGCTTTGTCTGGCGCGCTGGCCATGAGCAGCACGGCCATTGTGATCAAGATGATGGTGGACCGTTTAGAGCTGGATACTGATCATGGCAAACGGGTGGTGGGCGTTTTGCTGTTTCAAGACTTGGCTGTGGTGCCTTTGCTCATTCTGATCCCAGCTTTGAGTTCACCGCCTGAGCAATTGGCCTCAGCATTGGTTTTCGCTGGCATAAAAGCCATCTTGCTCATCACCTTGTTGCTCACGGGCGGGCAGCGATTGATGCGCTGGTGGTTGATGCTGGTCGCTCGTCGTCAAAGCCAAGAGCTGTTTATGCTCAACATTTTGCTCACCACCTTGGGCTTGGCATGGATCACCGAGATGAGTGGATTGAGTTTGGCCTTGGGCGCCTTCATTGCTGGCATGCTGATTTCTGAGACAGAGTTCAAGCATCAGGTTGAAACTGACATCAAACCCTTCCACGACATCTTGTTAGGCTTGTTCTTCATCACCATTGGCATGATGCTCGACTGGCGAATTGTGTGGGATCGGTGGCAGTTTGTACTGTTGTTGGTTACAGTGCCGGTTGCCTTCAAGTTCTTACTCATCTCCGCTTTAACGCGGCTCACGGGCGCCAGTGAAGGCATCTCTTTGCGCACAGGTTTGTATTTGGCGCAGGCCGGCGAATTTGGCTTTGTGTTGCTCAGCTTGGGCAATCAAAACCAGCTCATTCCTGCCGATTGGTTCAACCCTGTGCTGGCCAGCATGGTGCTGTCGATGTTGGCAACACCCTTCATCATCATGAATGCCAACCAATGGGTCATGAAATGGGCCACCAGCGATTGGTTACAGCAGTCGCTTGAGATGACGCACATTGCGCAAAAAAGTATCAGTACCGAAAAGCACATCATCATTTGTGGCTACGGTCGCTGTGGGCAAAATTTGGCGAAGTTGTTGAAAGCTCAGAAAGTGCCTTACATGGCTTTGGACCTCGACCCAGATCGCGTGGGGCGCGCAGTGGCTCAGGGCGAAGCGGTGGCCTACGGCGATGCCGCCAGATTGCAGTCATTGATGGCGGTTGGTTTGGCCAGAGCCAGTGCTGTGGTGGTAACGTATTTAGACAGCGCGTCAGCTTTGAAAGTGGTCAGCTTAACGCGGGAGCATGCGCCCCAAGTGCCAGTGGTGGTGCGCACACAAGACGATCGTGATCTCAATCAATTTCAAGCGGCAGGCGCTTCTGAAGTGGTGCCAGAAACCATCGAAGGCTCATTGATGTTGGCCACCCATGCCCTGGCTTTGGCAGGGGTCCCAATGAAGCGCGTCATTCGCATGGTGCAAGAGCAGCGGCTTCAACGCTACGATCTATTAAGAACCGAAGCGTTTTCGGATGAGCATGAAGACCTCGGCGGCAAGCCTCATATGCATTGAGTCTATGTATTGAGAATTAGCAAGCCGAAAATTTAAATCAGGGGTTGCAATAGTCGCAGTTGGCAGCCGAAACAGTTGTGTCCACCACTTTGTCTTCTTGAAAATGGCAACTGGCACATTCCCAATGTTCGCCCTTGGGCAGTCGAGTGGCGCGGTTGCACACATTGCACAACGCACCCGCAATGAGACGCGAGGGGCCATAGCCCGGCAATGTGCATTGGGGGCAGTGCGATTTTAAAAGTTGCTGAAGTTTGAGTGCCGTGTGCTCAATGGCTTTCATCCGTGTTGGATTCATGTGGGCGCGCATGTCTGTCTCTACCCAGACGGACGCATTTGTTTGCAGTGCTTTGCTCAGTTGCGTCACAAACTCAGACTCGTCTTGCATGCCTTTTTGAAAATAAGCATCTGCTGGACTGCCCATGATCAGGGCATGGCTGGGAAACTGCGCCAGTCGTGCAAAGCTCAAAGCCTCTTCAACGGATGTCACTCTTTGACTTGAATAATTGGTTTCGGCGGTGCCATGGACTGCGTAAACGGCATGCTGATGTTGCGCGTCCCAAAATGCCAATACTTCATAGTTCCAAGGTAACAAATGCACTTGGGGGTGCGGTCCAAACGAGCCTTCGCTGCCCAGTCCAAAGTTGGACTGGGTCAACTCGCAGGCCAGCTGAGCTTTTTTCAAAGCAGCTTGCTGTTGCGAAAGGTGCCTTGGGATTTCGTTGGTAAAGGTTCCCAACTCGTCGGTGTTGAATGCATCACATACTTCAACTTCAAAGCCAAGTGACTTCAAAGGATCAGATACGGCGACCTGTTTTTGATGACACGTTAAGAAAGCAATTTTTGATGTCATC
>JBDLWA010000156.1:0-2794 GCA_039804505.1 Pseudomonadota bacterium | reverse complement strand
CCAACACATTTTGATTTTGGGACTGGGCAGTTCGGGCCTGGCCATGGTGCGTTGGTGCGTGATGGCGGGTGCAGAAGTGACCGTGGCAGATACGCGCGCGGCACCGCCTAATTTGTCTGTGCTGCAAGCAGAGTTGCCTCAAGTTCGTTGGCTTTCTGGTCCCTTCAATGCCAGCTATGTGGAAGGGACGTCTGTTCGTGCGGTGTTTGCTAGCCCAGGCTTGGCACCCCAAGACACTGCTCCCGTATTGGAGACGGCCAAAGCCTTGGGTCTGTGGGTGGGGGGTGAACTGACCTTGTTCGTTCTAGCCCTGGAAAAACTCAAAGCCACGCGCGACTACTCGCCACAAGTCTTGGCCATTACGGGCACCAATGGCAAAACAACGGTGACGTCCTTAACCGGTCAATTGATCGAGCGTGCCGGCAAAACGGTGAAAGTGGCCGGCAACATTGGCCCTACGTTGTTGGACACTTTGCGTTTGTCTTTGGACACCGAGCTACCCGAAGTCTGGGTGTTAGAGCTGTCAAGTTTCCAATTAGACAACGCTGGGCCTTTTGAACCCAGTGCCGCCACGGTCCTCAATGTGACGCAAGATCATTTGGACTGGCATGGCAGCATGGCGGCTTATGCGGCTGCCAAGCAAAATATTTTTGGCACACAGTCTTTGATGGTTCTGAACCGTGACGATGCCATGGTGATGGCCATGTTGCCAGAACCCATTCGCGCCAAATTACAAAAGCCCATCGAGCGTGAACGCGTGACCTTTGGCGCAGGCATGCCAGAGCGCCCAGGCGATTTTGGTTTGGAAACCGTCAATGGCATGACCTGGTTGGTGCGTGCTTTGGAGTCAGACGAAACCCGACGTTTGCGCAAAGGCGAAGTCGAAGAAATTCACATTCAACGACTGATGCCAGCCGATGCGCTCAGAATTCGTGGTCGCCACAATGCCGTCAATGCCTTGGCTGCTTTGGCCTTGGCCACCAGCACGGGTTGCAGCTTGGCGTCGATGTTGTTTGGTCTGCGCGAATACAAAGGCGAGCCGCATCGTGTTGAATCGGTGGCCATCGTTCACGACGTTGAATATTTTGACGACAGCAAGGGCACCAATGTGGGTGCCACAGTGGCGGCCTTGAATGGTTTGGGCGCTGAGCGTCGTGTGGTGGTGATTTTGGGTGGCGATGGCAAAGGCCAAGACTTTTCACCGCTGGCAGAACCCGTTTCGCGTTACACACGCGCTGTGGTGCTGATCGGCCGTGATGCCCCCTTGATTCGTGAAGAATTGAAATTGTGTGGCGTACCCTTGATCGATGCCAGCACCTTGCCCGAGGCCGTGAACGCCGCCAAAGATGTGGCACAAGCCGGTGATGCGGTGTTGCTGTCGCCCGCCTGCGCAAGCTTCGACATGTTCCGTGACTATCCTCACCGCGCGCAGGTGTTCTGCCAAGCAGTGGCTGACATGGCTGACGCTGCCGGTCAAATGGTGGAGGGGTCTCTATGAGCGGTTTGTGGCAGAACGTCACCCAATGGAGCGCCGGTTTGTTCAACCGCGCCGGGGGTGGGGCGTCTTTGCAAACAGCTTCAGAAACAGGGCTGCCCGTCAACTTGGGTAGCTATGACTACGCCAAAAATTCGTCTGCACAAGGCAAGATTCAAAACATCGATCAGGCCTTGGTCTGGGTGGTGGTGGCCTTACTGATGTGGGGCATGGTCATGGTTTATTCGGCCAGCATTGCCATGCCCGATAACCCAAAGTTTGCCAAATACTCGCAAACACACTTCCTCATGCGTCACGTCATTTCTATTGTGATTGGCTTTGGCGTGGCCTTGTTGGCCTTTCAAGTGCCCCTGGAAATGTGGGAAAAAAATGCACGCCCCTTGTTCATCTTCTCGCTGATCTTGTTGGCTGCAGTGTTACTACCTTTCATTGGCAAAGGCGTGAATGGTGCGCGGCGTTGGATTTCTTTGGGGGTGATGAATTTCCAGCCGTCCGAATTTGCGAAGTTGGCCGTCATCATTTATGCGTCGGACTACATGGTACGAAAAATGGAAGTGAAAGAACGCTTCTTCCGTGCGGTGTTGCCGATGGGCGCAGCAGTCGCCTTGGCAGGTATTTTCTTGCTGGCAGAACCTGACATGGGTGCGTTCTTGGTGATTGCCATCATTGCCATGGGCATCTTGTTTTTAGGCGGCGTGAACGCCAGGATGTTCTTCTTGATTCTGGCCATTTTGGTATTTGCATTTGCCATGATCATTGCGGCTTCGCCTTGGCGTCGCGAACGCATTTTTGCGTATCTCGACCCCTGGGATCCCACCCATGCTTTGGGCAAAGGTTATCAGTTGTCACACTCCTTGATCGCCATTGGCCGCGGTGAAATTTTTGGTGTGGGTTTGGGCGGCAGTGTCGAAAAACTGCACTGGTTGCCTGAAGCACATACCGACTTTTTGTTGGCCGTGATTGGTGAAGAGTTTGGCTTGGTGGGTGTGATTGCCGTCATTGGCATGTTCCTCTGGCTCAGCCGCCGCATCATGGTGATTGGTCGTCAAGCCTTGGCCTTGGATCGCACTTTCCCTGGCTTGGTGGCGCAAGGGGTGGGCATCTGGATTGGCTTCCAATCCTTCATCAACATGGGTGTGAACTTGGGCGCACTGCCCACCAAAGGTTTGACCTTGCCTTTGATGAGTTATGGCGGCTCGGCCATTTTGCTCAACATGGTGGCCATTGCCATTGTGTTGCGCATCGATGCCGAGAACAAACAAATGATGCGAGGTGGCCGAACATGAGTCGCTGCGCTTT
>JBDLWA010000155.1:0-6446 GCA_039804505.1 Pseudomonadota bacterium | reverse complement strand
CCGGTGACTATGCCACCTTGAGCACGCCCTGCCCTACGTGTGGCGGCATTGTGAAAGAGAACTATCGCCGCTACGCCTGCGTGGGCAAAGACGCCTCCAGCGACGACACGGCTGCTGCAGGGTGTGGTTTCTCATTTGGCAAAACGCCCGCAGGCCGTACTTTTGAGCAAGCTGAGGTTGAGCAATTCTTGCGCGACAAAAAGATTGGTCCGCTGGAAGGTTTCCGCTCCAAAGCGGGTTGGCCCTTCACTTCTGAAATTGCCTTGAAGTACAACGAAGAAGAGAAAAACTGGAAGCTCGAGTTTGACTTTGGCAACGACAAGAACAGCGAAGAGACGGGCGAGATTGTTGACTTCACCGGTAGCGAGTCTTTAGGCGCTTGCCCCAAATGCGGCGGCGCTGTGCATGAGCATGGCAGCAACTATGTGTGTGAAAAATCGGTGCCCACTGAAGCGCAACCCACACCCACATGCAACTTCAAGAGCGGCAAAATTGTGTTGCAACAAGTGGTCGAGCGCGAGCAAATTGCCAAGCTGCTCAGTGCGGGCAAAACAGACTTGTTAGAAAAGTTTGTGAGCAATCGAACACGCCGCGCCTTCAAAGCTTTCTTGTCTTGGAATGCTGAGGAAGACAAAGTGGTGTTTGAGTTTGAACCGCGCACCAGCAAGTTCCCGCCGCGCAAGACGCCTGCTAAATATGCAGCCGGCGCTAAAACGGCAGCGGGCAAGGCGGCTGGAAAGACCGCCGCTAAAACTGCCAAAGCCCCTGCCAAAAAGGCGGCCGCCAAGAAAACTGCAGCAGCTAAAACGCCGCGCAAAGCTGCAGTGGGCAACCTCACGCCCAGCGCTGATTTGGCCGCCGTGATTGGCACCGACAAAGTGGCGCGCACAGAAGTGGTGAAGAAGTTGTGGGACTACATCAAGGCGCAAGGCTTGCAAGACCCCACCAACAAGCGCGCCATCAATGCCGATGCCAAACTCAAACCGGTGTTTGGCAAAGATCAAATCACCATGTTTGAATTGGCAGGTTTGATTGGCAAGCACTTGTCTTGACATTAAATTATCCTTGTATATTCGTCACGGCGTGACTAAAATGCAAGGATGTTTGAAAGACTAACCCGCGCCAAAATTGCTGAACAGCTTCTATGGAGTCCAGCCGTTGGCATTCTGGGGCCCCGCCAAGTGGGCAAGACAACTTTGGCCAAGGACTTGGCCGTAGATCTTCAAAAAGCCATTTATTTAGACTTGGACACTGCGCAAGCCATGGCGCAGTTGGCCAACCCATCTTTGTTTTTTAAGGCAAACCGCGATCGTTTGGTGGTACTGGATGAAATTCAAAATCAGCCAGAACTTTTGAATGAACTGAGAGGTGAAATCGATGCGGACCGTCGACCAGGACGATTCTTGTTGTTGGGGTCAGCCTCTTTCAAGCTGTTGAAGCAGTCGCAGTCTTTGGCTGGCCGGTTGTCTTTGGTCGACATGTCGCCACTTGTACTCAGTGAGGTATTTCAAAAGTTTGAGGATACGCAGGCACTCTGGTTAAGAGGCGGTTTTCCAAACAGCTATCAAGCTAAAACCAGCGAAGCATCTTGGGAGTGGCGGCAAGCTTTGATTCGTCATTTTTTAAACTCAGACTTGCCAGCACTTGGCATCAATGTATCACCACCATTGATGCATCGGTTTTGGCGCATGGTGGCCCATTTGCATGGTCAGATGTTCAACGCATCCGCGGTAGCGGCATCCTTGGGTATTTCAGCCTCATCCACGGGTCGATATTTAGATCATCTTTGCGACACCTTGATGGTTCGAAAACTAGAGCCCTACTTTGTGAATCTCGGTAAACGGCTTGTTAAATCGCCTAAAGTTTATGTGCGGGACAGTGGCTTGTTGCACAGCTTGCTGGGCATCCAAGAAGTCAATGATTTGCTAGGACACCCAAGCACTGGCGCGTCTTGGGAAGGGTTCGTGATTGAGCAGATATCAGCACACTTGCCATCAAGTGCCAGCATGTCATTTTATAGAACGGCAGCGGGCGCTGAACTTGATGTTGTGGTGGAGTTGGGCCGAAAAAAAATTGGTTTTGAAATTAAGTTTTCAAGTGCCCCCAAAGTCACCAAAGGTTTTTGGCAGGCGTGTGAGGATGTCGGGGTTGATGAGGCTTTCATCGTGGCACCCGTTGAATCTGGCTGGCCCGTTGAAGAAGGTGTCAGTGTGATTGGTGTCATGGACATTGCAAAGCGAATGCAAGACTTCAAAAAAAAGGCCCAGTGAAAATCACCGGGCCGTTGCTTCAAAAAAGCGTTCTTACTTAGAAATAACGCGAACCATTTCCAAGCACTTGTTGGAGTAGCCCCATTCGTTGTCATACCAGCTGACAATTTTCACGAAGGTGCTGTCGAGTGCCAAGCCTGCGTCGGCGTCAAACACGCTGGTGCAAGGTTCGCCGCGGAAGTCAGTGGCCACCACTTTGTCTTCGGTGTAACCCAACACGCCTTTCAAAGCGCCTTGTGATTGGGCTTTCATCTCTGCGCAAATTTCTGCGTAGGTGGCTTCTTTGTTGAGTTCAACAGTGAGGTCAACCACAGACACGTCAGAGGTGGGCACGCGGAAAGACATGCCTGTCAGCTTTTTGTTCAACTCGGGAATGACCACGCCCACAGCTTTGGCAGCGCCAGTGCTAGAAGGAATGATGTTTTCCAAGATGCCGCGACCGCCGCGCCAGTCTTTGTTGCTAGGGCCGTCCACAGTTTTTTGAGTGGCTGTGGCGGCGTGCACCGTGGTCATCAAACCGCGCTTGATGCCCCACTTGTCGTTCAACACTTTGGCCACAGGTGCCAAGCAGTTGGTGGTGCAAGAAGCGTTGGACACAATGGCTTGGCCAGCATATTTGGCGTGGTTCACGCCAAACACGAACATGGGGGTGTCGTCTTTGGAGGGTGCAGACATCAACACTTTTTTGGCGCCTGCGGCCAAGTGTTTTTCAGCAGAAGCATTGTCCAAGAACAAACCGGTGGCTTCGATCACGATGTCGGCGCCCACTTCGTTCCACTTGAGGGCAGAAGGATCGCGCTCTTGGGTCAAACGGATCTTGCGGCCGTTGACGATCAGATTGTTGCCTTCAACAGACACGTCGCCTTTGAAGCGGCCGTGCACGCTGTCGTACTTGAGCATGTAAGCCAAGTAGTCGGGCTCGAGCAAGTCGTTGATACCGACCACTTCGATGTCAGAAAAATTTTGAACGGCGGCACGAAACACCATGCGGCCGATGCGGCCAAAACCGTTGATACCTACTTTGATCGCCATGATCTATTTCCTTTAAAGTTAAATTGAAACTGTTTGAGGTGCAAAAAGTGAGCCGTGATTTATTTCTTCTGCAATGCGGCTTGCACGGTTTCGGCCACGTTCTCTGCCGTGAAACCAAAGTGTTTGAAAAGCACAGGTGCAGGTGCTGATTCACCGTAGGTGTCGATGCCCACCACGGCAGCCACACCATACTTCCACCAGCCATCGGTGCTGCCCATTTCAACCGCCACACGGGGCAAGCCAGCGGGCAAGACCTCAGACTTGTAGCTGCTGGTTTGACGATCGAAGGTGGTGGTGCTGGGCATGGACACCACGCGCACGCCAATTTTCTTCTCGGCCAACAACTCTTGGGCTTTCAAGGCCAATTGCACCTCAGAGCCTGTGGCAATGATGACGGCCTTGGCTTTGGCAATGCCCACGCGTGAAGGCTCTGCCAACACATAAGCGCCGCGGCTGATCTCGCCCAAATCGGACTTGGGTGCGTAAGGCAAGTTTTGACGTGACAACAGCAAGGCTGTGGGGCGATCTTTGTTTTCCAAAGCCACGGCCCAAGCCACAGTGGTCTCGGCGGTATCGGCGGGACGCCACACATCGAGGCCAGGAATCAAACGCAAGCTGGCAGCGTGTTCAATCGATTGGTGAGTGGGGCCGTCTTCGCCCAAGCCAATGGAGTCGTGCGTGAACACATGCACCACGCGCTGCTTCATGAGCGCCGCCATGCGAATGGCATTGCGTGAGTAATCGCTGAACGTGAGGAAGGTACCGCCGTAAGGGATGAAGCCGCCGTGCAAGGTGACGCCGTTCATGATGGCGGCCATGCCAAATTCGCGTACACCGTAGTTGATGTGACGGCCCATTTGACCCTTGTCGTTCTTCACCACATCGCCTGCCAAGTTGATGCGCAAAGCGGGTGTGGAAGAGGTGTTGGTGAGGTTGGAGCCCGTGAGGTCAGCAGAGCCGCCCAACATTTCAGGCAAGGCAGCCGTGAAAGCTTCCAAAGCCAATTGGCTGGCCTTGCGGCTGGCCACCGTTTCGGCTTTGGTGTGTGCTGCAATGACAGCGTCCACAGCCGTTTGCGCAAAGTTCTTGGGCAACTCGCCCTTCATGCGGCGCACAAATTCTTTGGCCAATGTGGGGTGTGCTGCTTTGTAAGCGGCAAATGCTTTGTTCCACTCGGCTTCGCGTGCGGCGCCGCTTTGTTTGGCATCCCAGTTGGCATACACATCTTTGGGAATGACGAAAGGCTCGTGGGCCCAACCCAAGGCTTCGCGTGTGAGTTTGATTTCTTCTGCGCCCAATGGTTCGCCGTGTGCCTTGGAGGTGTTGGCACGGTTGGGGCTGCCTTTGCCAATCGATGTTTTGCAAACAATCAAGGTGGGTTTGTCGGCGCTGTTCTTGGCATCGGCAATGGCTTTGCTCACAGCTGCTGCGTCATGGCCGTCCACGGCATCGATCACGTTCCAACCGTAAGCGGCAAAACGCTGAGGCGTGTTGTCAATGAACCAAGGGGCCACTTGGCCGTCAATGGAGATGCCGTTGTCGTCGTACATGGCGATCAGCTTGTTGAGCTTCCAAGCGCCAGCCAAAGCACACGCTTCGTGGCTGATGCCCTCCATCAAGCAACCATCGCCCATGAACACATAGGTGTGGTGATCGACGATGTGGTGGCCAGGCTGATTGAACTCTGTGGCCAACAATTTTTCGGCCAAAGCCATGCCCACCGCATTGGTGATGCCTTGTCCCAAAGGACCTGTGGTGGTTTCAACGCCAGGGGTGATGCCCACTTCGGGGTGGCCGGCGGTTTTGCTGTGCAACTGGCGGAAGTTTTTTAACTCAGTGATGGGCAAGGGGTAGCCGGTGAGGTGCAGCAAGGCATAAATGAGCATAGAGCCATGGCCGTTGGACAACACAAAGCGATCGCGGTTGGCCCAATGGGGATTTTTGGGGTTGTGTTGCAAATGCTCGCCCCACAAAGCCACCGCCATGTCGGCCATGCCCATGGGCGCGCCTGGGTGACCCGAATTGGCTTGTTGAACAGCGTCCATGGCCAGGGCACGAATTGCGTTGGCCATTTGGTGAGCTGCGGGTTGAGTGATTGCCATGGGGGCTCCAAAAAAATGAATCGGTGTAGTTGGACAATGTCGTTGACAACAAAATTGCCAACCAAGCCCGATATTTTACTGCGCGGGAGCTTGCGCAACCCCTACAAGGTGGCAAGCCGTGGCAACATAGCGGCATGCGTTTGAATACCTTGGAATCCAATTTGTCGGCTGACTCGGCCCAAGACTGGACGGGCACCTCACCGGGCACCTTGGCCAGCGCCATGTTATTGGCGGCAGGCCGAGGTGAGCGCATGCGTCCCTTGACGGACGCCATGCCCAAACCGATGTTGCAGGTTCATCAAAAACCCCTCATGCAGTGGCACATGGAAGCTTTGGCCAAAGCGGGGCATCACGACCAACTGATCAATACCGCTTGGTTGGGCGCGCAAATTGAAACGCATTTTGGTTTGAACCCCGACTTGCCTGAAGTGGGCCGAATCCGTCTGCGCTATTCACATGAGGGCCAAGATTTTGGCTATGCGCTTGAAACGGCGGGCGGCATTGTGCGGGCGCTGCCCCTTTTGGCGCCCGTGTTTTGGGTGCTAGCTGGCGATATTTACGCCCCAGACTTTGATTTTTCTGTTCAAGAGGCGCTGAATTTTGAAGCCAGTGACAAACTGGCCCACATTTGGTTGGTGCCCAACCCGCCTCACAACCCAGGGGGTGATTTTGGCTTGTCCGCAGAGGGGCTGGCTTTGAATTTGCCCAAGCCTGCCAAATTGCTGACTTTCAGCACCTTTGCGCTGTACAAAAAAGAATTTTTCTCAAGCGCCATCACAGGCATGCCTGAAGGTAACCCACAGGGCACGGCCGCACCCTTGGCGCCTTTGCTCAGAGCGGCCATGGACCGCGGACAGGTCAGTGCCAGCCTGTACACCGGTCAATGGACGGATGTGGGAACCCCTGAGCGTTTGAGGGACTTAAACCAAACGCCATCTGCCCCTTAAACTCTTCTCTAGATTTTTAACCCGATTCAAATCATGACCTTTGACTCCAACCTGTACGCAAAACGCCGCGCTCAATTGGCTGCCCAAATGGCGGC
>JBDLWA010000154.1:0-12632 GCA_039804505.1 Pseudomonadota bacterium | reverse complement strand
ATGGCCAAAGCGGAAGAGTTGCTGCGCGTTAAATTGGGTACCAAAGCAGGCAAGGCCGCTTCCCGCGTGACCGCCGAAGGCGTCATCGTGGCATACACAGAAGGCAACACGGGTGCCATGCTCGAAGTCAACTGCGAAACCGACTTCGTGACTAAAAACGACAGCTTCTTGGCCTTGGCCAACGCCGCTGCCAAATTGGCTGCTTTGAACAACCCAGCCGACGTCGCTGCATTGGGCGAGTTGCCTTACAGCCAAGACGGCTTCGGTCCTACATTGGAAGAAGTTCGCAAAGGCTTGATCGGCAAGATCGGCGAGAACATGAGCTTCCGTCGCTTCAAGCGCGTGGCCGGTGGCGCCCAAATTGCAACCTACTTGCACGGCACCCGCATTGGCGTGTTGGTTGAGTACGAAGGCAAAGAAACAGCTGCCAAAGACGTGGCTATGCACGTAGCCGCCATGAAGCCTGTGGCTTTGACCAGCAACGACGTGCCTGCCGACCTGATCGAAAAAGAGCGTTCAGTGGCAACCGCCAAGGCTGCTGAGTCTGGCAAGCCTGCCGACATCGCTGCCAAAATGATCGAAGGTTCTGTTCAGAAATACCTCAAAGAAGTGTCTTTGAACAACCAAACTTTCGTGAAGAACGACAAGCAAACCGTTGAGCAAATGCTCAAAGCCGAAGCCACCCAAGTCAAAGCATTCACTTTGTACGTGGTGGGTGAGGGCATTGAGAAGAAGGTCGACGACTTTGCGGCCGAAGTGGCTGCACAAGTGGCCGCTGCTCAAAACGCAGGCTAATTTGCCGCTATCCGGGTTAAACCTCGGATCCAATGAGTCGCCCAACAGGGCGATTCAACGCTAAACTTAAATCTGTCTTTATGAGGAGCCCATCATGACCATCGCCAAACCAGCCCACAAGCGTATTTTGCTCAAGCTGTCAGGTGAGGCGTTGATGGGTGATGATCAGTTCGGTATCAACCGAGCCACCATCGTTCGCATGGTGGAAGAAATTGCAGAAGTGACCCGGCTGGGTGTGCAGGTGGCAGTGGTCATTGGCGGCGGCAACATCTTCAGGGGTGTCGCTGGCGGTGCCGTCGGTATGGACCGCGCCACAGCCGACTACATGGGCATGTTGGCCACGGTGATGAACTCCTTGGCCTTGGCCGACTCCATGGACAAAGCCGGCCTCACAGCCCGCGTCATGTCGGCTATTGCCATTGAGCAAGTGGTCGAGCCCTACGTTCGCCCCAAAGCCCTCCAGTACCTTGAAGAAGGCAAAGTGGTGATCTTTGCAGCCGGCACCGGCAATCCTTTCTTCACCACCGACACGGCTGCTGCTTTGCGCGGTGCCGAAATTGGTGCTGAGTTGGTGCTCAAGGCCACCAAGGTGGACGGTGTTTATTCTGCCGACCCTAAGAAAGATCCAAGCGCTACGCGCTACAGCAAGCTTTCTTTTGACGAAGCGATCTCTAAAAACTTGGGCATCATGGACGCCACCGCCTTTGCGTTGTGCCGCGACCAAAAGTTGCCAGTCAAAGTCTTCTCTATCTTCAAACATGGCGCCTTCAAACGCGTGGTCATGGGTGAAGACGAGGGCACTTTGGTCTACGCTTAATTTCGGCAAATTTTCTGCCGCATTCACGCTTAATTCTTGAACCCGCCCACGAGGGGCCACGGAGATTTTCATGAGCTTAGAAGACATCAAGAAAACGACGCAAACCAAGATGGATCAATCCATTGCGGCTTTCAAAAACAACCTCACCAAAATTCGGACAGGTCGCGCCAACCCTGCCATTTTGGACACCATTCAAGTTGACTATTACGGCTCGATGATGCCTTTGTCTCAAGTGGCCAACGTGTCTCTGATCGATTCACGCACCATCAGTGTCCAGCCTTGGGAAAAGAACATGGGCGCCAAAATTGAAAAAGCCATTCGCGAAAGCGATCTGGGCTTGAACCCAGCCTCCATGGGTGATTTGATTCGTGTGCCCATGCCGCCCATGAGCGAAGAGCGCCGCAAAGAAATGACCAAGCTGGTTCGCACAGAAGGCGAGAACGCCAAGATTGCCGTTCGCAATTTGCGCCGCGATGCCAATGAATCTGTGAAGAAATTGGTCAAAGACAAGTTGGCGTCTGAAGACGAGCAAAAACGCTCAGAAGCCGAAGTGCAAAAAGTCACAGACAAACACATTGCTGAAATCGATCAGCTCGTGGCCGGCAAAGAACAAGAAATCATGGCCGTTTAATGGCCCATGACTTTGCCTTCATGCATCGAATCAACGCCTTCATGTTGAACCTAGGTTGATTCGATGCTCAAGCAACGCATCATCACCGCACTGGCATTGTTGGCCGTTTTGCTGCCAGCTTTGTTTGCCGATTCTCCCCAAGCATTTCTCTTCCTCTCCATCTTGATGATTGGCGCGGGGGCTTGGGAGTGGGGCAAGATGAATGGCATGTCGCAGCCCCAGTCGCTGCTTGCCGGTCTGGTGTGTATCGCCATGTGCGCTTTAGCTTGGCGCGCCGATTGGACCACCCACAGCGATGCTTGGGTGTGGTGGCTTGCAGGATCCAGTTGGGTGGGCTTGACAGCTTGGATGCTACAAAGAGGTGTTCAAGGCTGGTCGCTTTGGCCACGTCAACTCAGGCTGTGTGTCGGCTTGATCTTGTTGTGGCTCGCTTGGTTGGCCATGGCACAGGCTCGCACGGCCAGCGTGCAAATGTTGCTGTCTATCTTTTGTGTGGTGTGGGCGGCCGATGTGTTCGCCTATTTTTGCGGCAGAGCCTTGGGCGGCAAAATCATCCATCGCAAACTGGCGCCTTTGGTCAGCCCGGGTAAAAGCTGGGAAGGTGCCATAGGCGGATTGATCGGTGTTTTTGTGTTGGCCAACGTTTGGATTCATTTGGCCCAAACGTATCAATGGCCAGGCACCAGTTTGTTTTCCCACATGATGTCTCACGGCATCTTTTTGTGGACTTTGAGTTTGATCTTTCTCACCGCCATGAGTGTGGTGGGCGACTTGGTAGAGTCCTTGGTCAAGCGAAGTGCGGGTGTCAAAGACAGCTCCAATTTGCTGCCAGGTCATGGCGGCGTTTTGGATCGGCTTGACGCCTTGCTGCCCACCTTGCCCATTGCCCTCATGCTTCTCAATTGGCCCGTACTTTGAAGGTTGACGGCAGATGAAGAAACAAAATATCACCATCTTGGGTGCGACAGGTTCAATTGGCACCAACACACTGGATGTGCTGTCGCGTCACTTGGACACGTATCAAGTTTTTGCACTGACGGCATCACAACAAGTGGATCTTATTCTGAAGCAATGTGCTCAGTTCAAGCCTCGCTATGCCGTGATGGCGCAAGAGAGTGCCGGCAAGGCATTGGCCGAACGTGTCAAAGCCGAAGGCTTGGCCGTTGAAGTGATGTGGGGGCCTGAAGCCCTCGACTTTGTATCTGCCCACGAAGACGTTGATGCCGTGATGGCTGCCATTGTGGGCGCCGCAGGTTTGTCGCCTTGCTTAGCCGCAGCGCACGCCGGCAAACGCTTGTTGCTGGCCAACAAAGAAGCCTTGGTGGTGGGCGGTGACGTGTTCTTGAACGCCGTCAAAAAAGGGGGCGCTATTTTGTTGCCCATCGACAGCGAACACTCCGCCGTTTTTCAATCGTTGCCCGAAGACCCAGCCACTTGGGCCTCGCGCATAGACGAAATTATTCTCACCGCATCAGGCGGTCCCTTCAGAACGCGCGACGTTGCCACTTTGCGTCACGTCACACCTGAAGAAGCCTGCGCTCATCCCAACTGGGTGATGGGCCGGAAAATTTCAGTTGACTCTGCCACCATGATGAACAAGGCTTTGGAAGTCATCGAGGCGCGGTATTTATTTGGTGTTTCACCCGACCAGATCAATGTTGTCATTCATCCGCAAAGCGTGATTCACTCCATGGTGAAGTACAAAGATACTTCGGTGGTGGCCCAATTGGGAACGCCCGACATGCGCGTGCCCATTGCCTATGGCCTGAGCTGGCCAGAGCGCATCACATCAGGTGCACAAGGTTTGGATTTTCACCATCTGAAGCCCATGACCTTTGAAGCCATTGACGATCATGGCCATCCCGAACGCTTCCCAGGTTTGAAGTTGGCTTGGCAATCTTTAAAAGCAGCTTCAGGCACCTGTGCTGTGTTGAATGCCGCCAACGAAATTGCCGTTGAAGCTTTTCTGAACAAGCAAATTCGCTTCGACCAAATTAACCAAGTCAATACTGAGACCCTGTCTCAAGTGGTGCCTCAGTCACCCCAAACTTTGGATGATTTATTGGCCTTGGATCACATCAGCAGAGCGCGTGCGGCTGCCATTGTGAAATCCTGCGGTGTTCATTGAACGCACTTCATTCTTTGCGGTGCTTTGAACGCAGTTGTGACTTTGATTGATTGATCCTGTGCTCACGCTCATTGCTTTTCTATTTGCGCTGACCTTGCTCATCGCCGTGCATGAGTACGGCCACTACCGCATGGCGGTGGCCTGCAAAGTGCCCGTCTTGGTGTTTTCAATTGGCTTTGGCAAAGTGCTCTACCGGTGGCGTCCTGCGCGGCCAAGACCTGGGCAAAACACGGAGTTTGTCATTGGCGCTTTGCCCTTAGGGGGGTACATCCAAATGCTGGACAGTCGGGAAGGGGACGTGCCGCCTGAGCTCTTGCCCTTGGCCTTTGATCAGCAAAGTCTGAAGGTTCGAGCTGCCATTGTGGCAGCAGGCCCTTTAGCCAATTTGTTGCTGGCGGTGGTTCTCTTTACAGGTTTGGCATGGTGGGGCCAGCCGCAAGCCTTGCCCATTTTGGCCAGCCCTGTGCCGGGTTCTTGGGCAGAACAAGCCGGATTGCAAGGCGGCGAGCGGGTCTTGTCGGTCGAGATAGACGGCGAACCTTTAGAGGACATTCAGCGCTTTGAATCGCTGTACATGTTGACGGCCAAAGCGGAGCTCAACAACAGTGCCATGACCTGGACTTTGAGACGCGAAGCAGGGGCCAAGCATTTGGAACTTCGAATTCCATCCCCTGAACAATTGGCGTTGCCCTCTACGGACAGCAACGCCGACATGAGTCGATGGCGTGCTCTGGGTTTGCGAGGCCCATCCACCTTGGCCCTCATTGGCAAAATAGAAGAGGGCAGTGCGGCCCAGCAAGCGGGCTTGAAGCCTGGCGACCAGGTGATTCGGGTGGATGGCAAGCTGGTGGCCGATGCCCAACAATTGCGCGACTGGATTCGGGCCAAACCGATGGCTGGGGATGTTCGCTTGCAGGAAGGTTTGCAAACTGGTTTAGGTGCGAGTTCTGGTGTTAGTTCTGGCGTTAGTTCGCAAATTTGGGAGATTGATCGGGCTGGGCAAAAGCTGACCTTGCCCGTTCAGCCCCGCTGGACCGTTTTGCCGGGACAGGCCAAATCGGAAGGCGTCATGCGTGTGGGCGCCATCGTGGGCGCCCCGCCAGAAACGCAATGGGTCAGTTTGGGTCCCTGGGAGGGCATCACGCAGGGTCTGGGCCAGGTCAAGCAGCTCACGGTGATGACCTTTAACCTCATTGGGAAAATGCTAACAGGAGGCGCTTCTTCTAAGCATTTAAGCGGCCCCATTAGCATTGCCGAACAAGCAGGGCAGTCGGCGCAACTGGGCTGGGCGGCTTACGTGTCATTTTTGGCCTTGATCAGCGTCAGTTTAGGCTTGTTGAATCTCCTGCCACTCCCTATGTTGGATGGGGGTCACCTGATGTATTATCTTTGGGAGTCTTTGACCGGCAAACCGGTTTCCGTTGCTTGGCAGCGGGGTTTGCAAAAAGTCGGATTGGCTTTGTTGATTTCCATCATGACCTTGGCGGTTTTCAACGATCTCACCCGCCTCTTTTAATAAAAAAACGCATGAACTTTTTCTTCAATCGATTTCGCTTGCAGCCCTTAAGTGCACTGGTTGCATTGGCCGTCTCCAGCATGCCAGCCTGGGCCATCGAGCCTTTCAAGCTCAAAGACATCCGGGTGGAAGGTCTTCAGCGGATTGAGTCAGGCACTGTGTTTGCCTCCCTGCCATTCCGTGTGGGCGATACCTACAACGACGAGTCGGGTGCGGCAGCCATTCGTGCGCTGTTTGCCTTGGGTCTGTTCAAAGACGTTCGCCTCGATGCACAGGGTGATGTGCTGGTGGTCATTGTGGAAGAGCGTCCTTCTATTTCCGAAGTGGAGTGGGTGGGCCTCAAAGAGTTTGACAAAGATGTTTTGATCAAAGCGTTGAAAGAAGTGGGTATTGCAGAAGGTCGTCCCTTCGACAAAGCGCTGGCCGACAAAGCCGAACAAGAATTAAAACGTCAGTACATCACACGCAGTTTGTATGGCGCTGAAGTGGTCACCACGGTCACGCCTGTAGAGCGCAACCGCATTAAATTGACCTTCACGATCAGTGAGGGCGGCCCTTCCAAAATTAAAGAAATTCGCATCACGGGCAATCAGGCGTTTTCTGAAGACACCCTCAAAGATCAGTTCAATTTGGACGTGGGCGGCTGGCTCAGTTGGTACACCAAGTCAGATCGTTATTCCCGCACCAAGCTCAACGCTGACCTGGAAACTTTGCGTTCCTACTATTTGTCACGTGGTTATTTAGAGTTCCGAGTGGACTCCACGCAAGTGGCCATTTCTGCCGACAAACAAGACATCTCTATTGCAATCAACGTCACCGAGGGTGAGCGCTTTGTGGTGTCGGGTGTGAAGCTTGAAGGCAACTTCCTGGGCAAAGACGATGAGTTCAAAGCCCTGGTCAAAATTGGTTTAGGCCAGCCCTACAACGCCGAGACTGTCACTGAAACCACCAAGGCCTTCACAGATTATTTTGGCAAGTTTGGTTTTGCCTTTGCACGTGTCGATGCCCGTCCCGAAATTGATCGACTCAACAACCGTGTGAGTTTTGTGTTGCAAGCCGAGCCATCACGCCGTGCCTATGTGCGCCGCATCAATGTGGCAGGCAACAACAGAACCCGCGACGAAGTGATTCGCCGCGAATTCCGTCAGTTAGAAGCTGCTTGGTACGACGGCGACAAAATTAAACTGTCACGTGACCGTGTGGACCGTTTGGGATTTTTCACAGAAGTGAACATCGATACCCAAGAGGTGCCAGCCACCACCGACCAAGTCGACCTCACCATCAATGTGGTTGAAAAGCCAACAGGCAGCGTGTCACTGGGCGCCGGTTTCTCTTCCACCGAGAAAGTGGCCTTGAGTTTTGGTATTCGCCAAGAAAATGCTTTTGGTTCAGGCAATTACTTGGCCACAGAGGTCAACACCAGTCGCTACAACCGAACCATTGTGGTCAGCACAACCGATCCGTATTTCACGCAAGATGGTATTTCTCGCACCATTGACGTGTTCCATCGAACCACACGACCCTATTTGGGCGATTTGAATGCCTACAGTTTGGTCAGTTCGGGTGCTGGTATGCGTTTTGGTGTGCCGTTCAGCGAAATTGACACGGTTTATTTTGGCGCCAATTTGGAGCAAACGTCCATTCGCCCTGGCAACAGCCTGCCCAACGCCTACGTTGAATACATGCAGCAGTTTGGTACCACCAGCAATGCATTGCCCCTCACCGTGGGTTGGGCCCGCGACGGCCGCGACAGTGCCTTGGTGCCCACGCGGGGTGTTTTGCAGCGCTTTAACGCCGATTTGAGTGTCGCTGGGGATGCACGTTATGTGCGGACCAATTACCAAATTCAGCAATACACACCGCTCACCAAAAAGTATACTTTAGCGCTCAATGCCGATTTGGGATGGGGACAAGGCATTGGCGACAGGCCCTATCCCTTGTTTAAAAACTATTTTGTGGGTGGCTTAGGCAGTGTTCGCGGCTTCCAGCAATCCACATTGGGACCTTCAGACAGCACCAACAGCTTGTATTTGGGGGGTTCCAAAAAGATTGTGCTCAATGGTGAGTTGATGGCTCCGTTCCCAGGTGCCGGCAACGACCGTACGCTTCGCTTGTTTGCCTTTACCGACGTGGGTCGTGCGTTTGGCGAAAATGAAAAAATCAGCCTCAGCGAGCTGCGTTCATCTTACGGGGTGGGCCTGAGCTGGATTTCACCCATGGGTCCTTTGCGCTTTTCCTACGCCATGCCAATAAAACGTCAGGTTACGGATAAAATCCAAAGATTGCAATTCCAAATCGGAACTTCTTTTTAATGAAAACACTTCGTCATTTCTCACAAGTCTGTCTGTTGGCTCTGGGCGCACTCGGCGCATCGGCCGTCACTGCTCAAGAGTTCAAAATCGGTTTTGTCAACACCGACCGCGTTTTCCGCGAAGCCAGCACTGCCAAGGCAGCGCAAGCCAAGTTGGAACAAGAGTTTTCTAAGCGCGAAAAAGAGTTGGTCGATTTGGGCAACACCATCAAAGCAGCGTCTGACAAATTTGAGCGCGAAGCGCCCACCTTGTCTGAAAGCCAGCGCGCTACCCGTCAAAAACAATTGATGGACCAAGATCGTGAATTTCAGCGCAAGCGCCGTGAATTCCAAGAAGATCTGAACACACGCAAAAACGAAGAGCAACAAGTGGTGATCGAGCGTGCCAATCGCGCCGTGAAGCAAGTGGCTGAAACTGAAAAGTACGATGTGATTTTTCAGGAAGCTGTTTACATCAATCCCAAGCACGACATCACAGACAAAGTTCTCAAGTCTCTGAACGCTAGCGCTGGCAAATAAGCCCAGCGTTATTTGAGAAGAGAAATGGAACGCGTTTGTGCTGCAACTTGGCGACATCGTTAAGGCATTAGGCGGAAGCCTTCACGGCAGTCCACAAACGGCCATTGAAAAATTAGCCCCGCTAGACACAGCGGGGCCCTCTCACTTAAGCTTTTTAAGTCATCCCAAATACCAATCTCAGCTGCAACAAACCAAGGCAGCTTGTGTCATTGTGTCGCCTCAGTTTCAAGAGGCCGCCAGCGCGCGTGGCGCTTGCATCGTCACCGACAACCCCTATCTTTACTTTGCGCGCTTAACCCAACTTTGGAAACAGCAAGCAGCCCCCAAAAGCCAAGCGCGCATTCATCCCAGTGCGGTGGTCGATCCAGAAGCCTGGGTGGCCGATACCGCCATCATTGGGCCTTTGTGTGTGGTGGAGCGCGGTGCAAAAGTAGGCGCGCAAACCCGTCTCAGTTCTCGCGTCACCTTGGGTGAGTTCTGTGAAGTGGGCGAGCGTTGCATCGTTCACGCAGGCGTGGTCATTGGTGCCGACGGCTTTGGTTTTGCCCAGCATGAAGGCGCATGGGTCAAAATTGAGCAATTGGGTGCGGTCAAAATTGGCAACGATGTAGAAATTGGCGCCAACACGTGTATCGACCGCGGCGCTTTAGAAGACACCGTCATTGAAGATGGCGTTAAGTTAGACAACCTCATTCAAATTGGACACAACGTTCACATTGGTCGGCACACCGCCATGGCAGGCTGTGTCGGTGTGGCCGGCAGCGCGCGCATCGGCGCCAACTGCACCATTGGCGGCGGTGCCATTGTGCTCGGTCATTTACAGTTGGCCGACGGCGTTCATATTTCGGCGGCCTCGGTGGTCACGCGTTCCATTACCAAACCTGGCAACTACACCGGCTTGTTTCCCCTAGATGACAATTCAACGTGGGAAAAAAATGCCGCCAGTTTGAAACAACTTCATAAACTACGCGATCGCCTTAAATGGGTGGAGACGCAACTTTCAATGTCTCCCACACAGGAAAATAAATCATGATGGACATTTATCAAATTCTCAAACAACTGCCACACCGTTTCCCCATTTTGTTGGTGGACCGCGTGTTGGAAATTGAAAAAGGCGTTCGCATCAAGGCGCTCAAAAACGTGTCCGTCAACGAGCCTTATTTCACAGGCCACTTTCCTTCCCGCCCTGTCATGCCCGGCGTATTGATGCTGGAAGCTTTGGCTCAGGCGGCAGCGTTGTTGGCCTTTGACACCATGGGTGAGGTCCCTGACGAAAACACGGTTTATTACTTTGCGGGCATTGATGGCGCGCGTTTCAAACGCCCCGTCGAGCCAGGTGACCAACTCATTTTGGAAGTTGAATTGGATCGCATGAAGGCTGGTATTTTTAAATTTAAAGCGCGAGCCAAAGTAGGCGAAGAAACGGCCGTTGAAGCCGAACTCATGTGCACGATGCGCAAGATTGCTTAATTCGCAATTCGTACCGACCATGACTCGCATTCATTCAACTGCCATCGTTGACCCCGCTGCCCAATTGGACAGCAGCGTCACCGTCGGGCCCTACACTGTGATTGGTCCCCATGTGCGCGTTGATGCTGGCACCACCATTGCCAGCCATTGCGTGATTGAAGGCCACACCACCATTGGCAAAGACAACAAGATCTTCCAATTCAATTCTTTGGGCGCCGTGCCTCAGGACAAAAAATACGCAGGCGAGCCTTGCGAATTGGTCATTGGCGATCGCAACACCATCCGCGAATTTTGCACCTTCAACATTGGTTCACCGGGCGACACCGGTGTCACCAAGTTGGGCAATGACAACTGGATCATGGCTTACGTGCATTTGGCGCACGATTGCAATGTGGGCAACCACACCATTTTTGCCAACAGCTCACAACTTGCCGGCCACGTGCATGTGGGCGACTGGGTTATTTTGGGCGGCTTTACCGTGGTTCACCAGTTTTGCCGATTGGGGGCGCACAGTTTTACGGCCATGCACTCTTTGTTGTTTGCCGACTTGCCACCGTTTGTGATGGCGCAAGGCCAACCCGCACAAGCGCGCTCTATGAACTTTGAAGGCTTGCGCAGAAGAGGTTACTCGCCCGAGAGAATTTCAGCGGTCAAAGCCATGCACAAAAGTTTGTACCGTCAGCAACTGACCTTGGCGCAGGCTCAGACCGAGATTGAATCGCTCACAAGCAAGTATCCTGAAGCAAAAACAGACGTCGAGTTGATGTTGAATTTTCTGAAGGACACCTCGCCCGAACGAGGCATCGTTCGTTGAGCATGCAAACCCACGCATCAACCTTGCATGTCAAAGCCCCAGATGGGGCTTTTTCCATGGCCATGGTGGCAGGCGAAACTTCCGGCGACTTGTTGGCTGGGCTCATGATGCAAGGCATTCGCGCGCAATGGCCTGATGCACATTTGTACGGCATTGGTGGCCCTCGCATGCAGGCCCAGGGATTTGAAGCGCTGTGGCCTTCCGACAAATTGGCCGTTAGAGGCTATGTCGAGGTGTTGCGGCATTACCGCGAAATTGTGGGCATTCGCCAGCAACTCAAAGCACAACTCTTAGCCCAAAAGCCACAGGTTTTTGTGGGCGTCGACGCACCCGATTTCAACCTAGATTTGGAACGCGATTTAAAACAAGCGGGGATTCCGACGGTTCATTTTGTGTGTCCTTCTATTTGGGCTTGGCGCGCAGACCGCATCGAAAAGATCAAACAAAGTGTGGATCATGTCTTGTGCATCTTCCCATTTGAAACGCAGCTGCTTCATGCGCATGGCATTGCTGCCACCTATGTGGGCCATCCTTTGGCGCAGGCCATTCCCATGCATGTCGACATGCTGAAGGCACGGCATGAATTAAATTTGGATGCGTCGCGGCCTGTGGTGGCTTTGCTGCCAGGCAGTCGCGAGTCCGAAATTACTTACTTGGCTGAGCGGTTTTTACGAACCGCCGTGTTGCTCAGTCAGCAGCAGCCTGAATTGCAATTTGTGTTGCCTGCCATGCCGTCCCTCAAAGCACGCATTGAGCAAATACGCGATGCAGTGGGCGCGACCATGGTCCAGGTCTTAAAGGGTCAGTCGCACGCCGCCTTGGCTGCCTGTGACGTCACTTTGATTGCCAGTGGTACCGCCACCTTGGAAGCGGCCTTGTTTAAAAAACCCATGGTCATTGCTTACAACATGAACTGGCTCAGTTGGCAAATGATGAAGCGTAAAAAGCTTCAGCCTTGGGTGGGTTTGCCCAACATTTTGGCGCAAGAGTTTTGTGTGCCCGAGTTGTTGCAAGATCAAGCCACCCCTCAGAACATGGCCCATGCGGTCATGGACTGGTTAGCATCACCGGCCAAAGCGCAAGCCTTGGTCAGTCGATTTGAAACCATGCACCAATCTTTACTGCGTGATACCCCCACGCTGGCTGCTCATGCGATCCAAACGCTTGTCAAAGCCTGAGCAAGTCAGTTTGGCTTGGGATGCGCCGGGTCTGTTGGCCGGTGTTGATGAGGCCGGCCGTGGCCCTTTGGCCGGTCCTGTGGTGGCAGCCGCTGTCATCTTGGATGAACTGAAGCCCATCAAGGGTTTGGCCGATTCTAAAAAGTTAACGGCCAAAACACGCGAGCGTTTGTTTGATGAAATTCGTGCCAAAGCATTGTGCTTTGCCATCGCCGAAGCCAGTGTCGAAGAAATTGACACCCTCAATATTCTTCAAGCCACAATGCTTGCCATGCAAAGGGCTGTTGAAGCCTTGCGTTTAAAACCTAGCTTGGTCTATGTCGATGGCAATCGCTTGCCCATCTTGGATGTGCGCGCAGAGGCCATTGTGAAGGGTGACGAAAAGATTCAAGAAATTTCTGCGGCGTCCATCCTTGCCAAAGTACATCGCGATCGTTTGTGCCATGAGATGCA
>JBDLWA010000153.1:0-5110 GCA_039804505.1 Pseudomonadota bacterium | reverse complement strand
TTAGGCAACTGCAACAGTTTTAGGAGAGCACCATGAGCATTGAAATGATCCAAGTCGAAGAGTTCAACCAAGGAACGCAAATCAAAGTGATCGGCGTGGGCGGTGGCGGCGGCAACGCTGTTGAGCACATGATCGAGCGCAACGTGCAAGGCGTTGAATTCATTTGCGCCAACACCGATGCGCAGGCCTTGGCACGCAGCGCCGCGCACCGCTTTATTCAATTGGGTCACACCGGTTTGGGTGCTGGCAGCAAGCCCGAAAAAGGTCGTGATGCCGCAGAAGAAGCCGTGGAAGACATCCGCGCTGCCATCGATGGCGCGCACATGTTGTTCATCACCGCAGGCATGGGCGGCGGTACCGGTACGGGTGCGGCACCTGTCATTGCACGTGTGGCCAAAGAAATGGGCATCCTCACCGTGGGTGTGGTGACCAAGCCTTTCGACTTTGAAGGCGGTCGTCGCATGCAAAGCGCTGAATCTGGTTTGGCCGAACTCGAAGCCAACGTCGACTCATTGATCGTGGTGCTCAATGAAAAGTTGATGGAATTGCCTGGCGGCGAAGACATGACCCAAGACGAAGCATTTGCGCATGCCAACGACGTGCTCAAAAATGCGGTGGGCGGTATTGCCGAGATCATCAATGTGCCTGGCCATGTGAACGTCGACTTTGAAGACGTGCGCACTGTGATGGGCGAACCTGGCAAAGCCATGATGGGCACTGCCTCCGCCAGCGGCCCCGACCGTGCACGCATTGCCTCTGAGCAAGCCGTGGCTTGTCCCTTGTTGGAAGGCATTGATTTGTCTGGCGCCAAAGGCGTGTTGGTCTTGATCAGCGCTGCCAAAGGTTCACTCAAATTGAGCGAATCCAAGCAAGCCATGAACACTATCCGCGCTTACGCTTCCGAAAGCGCGCACGTCATTTACGGTACGGCTTACGACGAAAGCCTGGGCGACGAAATCCGTGTCACCGTGGTGGCCACTGGTTTGTCTAGCCAAGGTGCACGCCGCACAGCGCCTCCTTTGCAAGTGCTGCGCACAGGTACACACGATGTGCCTTTCACAGTGGACAGCGGTGATGCCGTAGCCCCCACACTGGGTGGTCAATCTGCTCTGGGCGGTGACTATGGTCGTTTGAACACACCTAGCGTGTGGCGCACCAACCGGACACAAGCTGCGGCCAAAGTCGATGGCATGGCATCTGCCGGTATGGACGACATCGAAATCCCAGCCTTCTTGCGCAAGCAAGCTGACTGATTTTCTTGAAGTGCAACAGATGGATGGCAAGGGCGAGGGTGGGCAAAACCCTCTGCCTGCAAGCTTGGGCCTGAGAATTTAAAATCAGGCCATGCTTGCTCAAAGAACCATCAAAACTCTGACCCAAGCCGTGGGTGTGGGCTTGCACAGCGGCCAAAGGGTAGAGCTCACCCTGCGGCCTGCACCTGTCGACACGGGCATCGTGTTTCGACGTGTTGATTTGGCCGAGCCAGTCGACATTCACATCAACGCCCTCAGCGTCACCGACACGCGTTTGGCATCGACCATTTCCAGTGGTCAGGCCAAAGTGCATACAGTGGAGCATTTGATGTCTGCCTGTGCAGGTTTGGGCATCGACAATTTGATCATCGACATCACAGCAGAAGAAGTGCCCATCTTGGATGGCTCGGCTTCTTCCTTTGTGTTTCTGCTGCAAAGCGCAGGCATTGAACTGCAAAAGGCGCCTAAGCAATTCATTCGTGTGCTCAAAACGGTGGAAGTGCGCGAAGGGCAAGGTGACAACGTGAAGTGGGCCAAACTTGAGCCCTACGACGGTTACCGTCTGAGTTTTGAAATTGATTTTCAGCACCCGGCAGTCGACTCCACAGGGCAACAAGTGGTGTTCGACATGGGCCGCGATGTGTATGCCCGCGACATTGCGCGTGCACGCACCTTTGGCTTTACCAAAGACGTGGAAATGCTGCGCTCCAATGGCTTGGCCTTGGGCGGCGGTTTGGACAATGCCATTGTGATGGACGACTACAAAGTCTTGAACAGCGATGGCTTGCGTTACGACGATGAATTTGTGAAGCACAAAATTTTGGACGCCATGGGCGATCTGTACATCATCGGCAAGCCCTTCATTGCCAGCTACACTGCTTTTCGTTCTGGCCACGCCATGAACAATCAATTGATTCGCGCTTTGTTAGACCAAGCCGATGCCTATGAAATTGTCAGCTTCGACGATGTGAAAAAAGCCCCCGCAGGTTTTGCTTTGCCTGTGCGCGCGTGGTAATTTAAAAGATGGCGCAAGCTGCTCAGTCCGGTTTGCGCGACTTGCTGGCGCACCAGCCCTTCCTACGATTTTGGTTAGCGCGCTTAGCGGGCATCTTGGCCAATCAAATGCTGATGGTGGCGGTGGCTTGGCACATGTATGAGCTCACCGGCAGTGCTTGGGATTTGGGCTTGGTGGGTTTGTTTCAGTTTGTGCCAGCGCTCATCTTTACGTTGCCCGCAGGCCACATGGTGGACCGCTTCCACAAAGTTCACATCTACGCAGCCTGCATGTTGGTTCAAACCGCTGTGGCCAGTAGCTTGGTGTGGGGCACGCACATCGACGCCGTCAATCGTGAATGGGTGTTGCTCATTTCTGTGGTGCTAGGGATTGTTCGATCTTTCCAAATGCCCACCCAGCAAGCCCTCACGCCACATTTGGTGCCTGCGCATTTGTTACAACGCGCTGTGGCCTTGAGTTCGACGGGCGTCCAAACGGCCGTCATCAGTGGTCCCGCTTTGGGCGGTATTTTGTATGCGTGGCATGTCAATGCCGTGTATGCGGCGTGTGCCGTCATTTTGTGCGTGGCGTTCTTGCTGTCGCTCACCGTGAAGTACAAGCATCAGCCCTCTAACGCAGCAGCAGACTTGAAGAGCGTGTTGGCAGGCGCTTACTTTGTTTGGCATCACAAGGTGTTGCTGGGGGCCATTGCCCTAGATTTGTTTGCGGTTCTCTTGGGCGGCGTGACGGCCCTGTTGCCCATCTACGCCAAAGACATTTTGCACACAGGCCCAGAGGGCTTGGGCATCTTGCGATCAGCGCCTGCTGTGGGAGCTTTGTTGATGGCTGCCGTGTTGATGCAATGGCCCATTGAACGCCGGGTGGGCAAGTACTTGTTGGTGGCTGTCGCGGTATTTGGCTTGGCCAATTTTGTCTTTGGCATTTCGACACACATGGGCTTGTCGATCGCTGCTTTGATGGTGGCAGGTGCCGCCGACAACGTAAGCGTGGTCACGCGTTTGACCTTGATGCAACTTGAAACACCCGATGACATGCGAGGCCGTGTGGCGGCTGTCAACGCCATCTTCATTGGCGCTTCCAATCAGTTGGGTGAATTTGAGTCGGGTAGCACGGCCGCCATGTGGGGTCCGGTGGGCTCGGTGGTCTTTGGGGGCTTGGCCACTGTGGGTGTGGCCTTGGCCGCTTTGAAAGTGTTTCCAGATTTAGCGCAACGTGATCGCATGGTGCTGCCCAAATAGAGCGCTCATCAATGACTGCGTCCATCGCGGTACATGCCATGTGTCTTGCGATTCAACACATCCAATGCCGCCAGCTTGTTCATAGACGGGCTGGCATGCGCATGCGTAATGGCCAAGCCCAAGGCATCGGCAGCGTCAGGCCCCGGCACAGAGGGTAGTTTGAGCATGCGCTTGACCATCTCTTGAATTTGCGACTTGGCGGCTCTGCCATGCCCTGTAATGGCCTTCTTCATTTGCAAAGCCGTGTATTCGGCCACCTTCAAATTGCAGGACACCAAGGCCGTGAGGCAGCACCCCCTCGCTTGGCCTAGCAACAAGGTGGCCTGTGGGTTGACGTTCACGAAGACAATTTCGACCGAAGCGGAATCGGGCTGGTAGCGCTGGTTGATTTCGAGAATGCCGTCGTAAATGACTTTGAGGCGATTGGGCAAATTGCCCTGGTTCACTTTGTCGGTGCGAATGACGCCGCTGGCCACATAGGTCAATTGCGAGCCGTTCACATCAATGACACCAAAGCCAGTGGTTTGAAGTCCGGGGTCAATGCCAAGTATTCTCATGCGTCAAGGGTCCGTGCGGGTTCAAGGCAAAGCAACATCATTCATGCGCGCCATGATGGTTTGTGCCCGGTCACTCAAATAAACAGAGTTGGGCAGTTTTTCAAAGTAACGGGGTCTTGGCAACATCACGGCTAGGCGCGCAGCTTCCCATTCACTGAGCTTAGACGCGGGCTTTCTAAAGTAATGCTGCGCCGCTGCTTCCGCGCCAAAGACGCCAGTGCCCCATTCCACATGATTCAAATACAGTGTGAGAATTTTTTGTTTACTCAAAAAAGTTTCGAGGGCCAAGGTGATGACCCATTCTTGACCTTTGCGAACCAGCGTTCGCTCGCCACTGAGCAAAAGATTCTTGGCCAATTGTTGCGTGATGGTCGAGCCGCCCACAATTTTGGGTGCGGCGATCTTGGCATTGTTTTTCTTGTTTGTTTGGGCCTCGATCTTGGCTTGCGCTTTGGCATTTTTAGACCAAGCTTTTTCAATGGCATCCCACCAAATGCCATGGTGCGATGTAAAAGCACTGTCTTCTGACGCCAACACAGCGCGCTTGAGGGGGGTGGCCAATTGCGAGCTGGGCTGCCATTCTTGGCGCCATTTCAATTGGCCTTGCGACGACAAAATTTGCCAGGCTTGTGATCGTTCAAAAGCCGTCGATGCCGGATCGATCACGGCCATCAAAGCCACGCGTGCCACAAAGTAAATTTGCAGCAACAACAAGGCCATGAGCAACAGCCCTAACCATTGTTTGAAGGCGCGGATGATTTTGGCCATGACGTGAAAGACGAAGGATGGCCTAGATTATGGTTGAGCCAACAAGGCGCGTAAATCACTCAGCACTTGTTCGGTGGGCGGACGCACACCTCGCCAAATGTTGAAGGATTCTGCGGCTTGTTCCACCAACATGCCCAGTCCATCGCGCGCCACAGCGCCTTTGGCTTGGGCCCATTGCAAGAAGGCTTGGGCTGAAGGGCCGTACATCAAATCGCAGGCCAAACTGTGGGCGCTGAGCACACTGTCGGGAACGGGGATGCCGCCTTGATGCAGACTGCT
>JBDLWA010000152.1:0-3431 GCA_039804505.1 Pseudomonadota bacterium | reverse complement strand
CATGTGGCTTTAGACTAGACACTATGGGACATCTGACATTAGTGCGCCATGGTCAGGCTTCGTTCGGCGCCGACGACTACGACCAACTGAGCCCCTTGGGGCAACGCCAAAGTATCCGTTTGGGGGAATACTGGCGCGAGGCGCACAGCCGTGCATCGACAACCCAGCCACACGACATTCTCAACTTTGACGCGGTCCTGATGGGCAGCTTAAAGCGCCATCGGCAAACGTGGGAAGGCATTGCAGAGGGTGCACAGTTGGACATGACACCTCAAGTATGGCCGGGGTTGAATGAGTATGACAGCCATGCGCTGATTGAAACGATTCACCCAGAACCGCTTGCCAAACCTGATTCGCCTGAGATGTACAAGCACCATTTCCGTTTGTTGCGAACAGCGCTGCAAAAATGGATGGCCGGCGAAACGTCACCCAAAGGCATGCCGAGCTACGCCGAATTTGCGCAAGGCATTCAAGATGTTTTGACGCATGTCCGCACAAACTATCAAGGCAGAGTTTTGGTGGTGTCCAGTGGTGGCCCCATTTCCACAGCAGTGGGGCAAGTGCTGGCGGCACCCGCCGACACCAGCGTTGAATTGAATCTGAGAATTAGAAACACGGCGCTGACTGAGTTTGTCTTCACACCGTCTAGGCACATGCTGCTGTCTTATAACAACCTGCCCCACTTGGACAGCCAAGCGCATCAAAATTGGGTGACGTTTGCTTGAGATGTGATCAACATGCGATTGGTTGCGACCGATGTTTGTTGGATATTGACCTGACGTTTGCCTGACTGTTTTGCGGTATTGATCGACTTGACTGGATAGCGTTTATCCCAATGTGGGTCGCTGACTTTTGTTGTCAGAATGACATGAATGCAGCCTTTGTCAAACCTACATTACGCCAGTACGCAAGCCGAAGGTATTCGACTGAAGCACAGTACGCCCGCTGAAGCCTTGTTGTATTTGAGGACAACAGGCATCAGCGAAGGCCTTTCTATCAAAAGCGTCAGTGGGAAAACGCATTGCCAAATGCAAGACACATGGCTGAACGACTTCGCGCCCCAAGCCAACACCCTGAACCTCCACCAACACACCCGCAATTTAAAACAAGAGATTTTGTGGTCTATGTTGGTGTCGCCCTATGGCTTTGATTTTGAACATTTAGAAGCCTTGGCCAGTGCAGTGCGCGTTCGCGAAAACATTGTTTTAGCTGCCCGTAAAACGGCCTTGGCATTTAAAACAGATGCCGCAGAACGTCCGGAAGCGTTTTGGCATTACGAAGAAGACGCAGGGTTCATTCTGCAGCCAGGCACTTGCTTGATCGACGCATTGATCAGTGCAACCCAACCAGAAGCAACCGGCAAGCTGTATGACTTTTCTTGCTACCGGGCCAGTGAATATGTGATTTTGTTGGGCTTGGCCCAAGAGGCTCAGCAACATCACCCCCAGTTACTGTCATCTCTCCAACAACTGAATGAGGTGCATGCGGTGCGATCAGGCCAATTTCATGATGTGTTTCTTCACGAATATGGCTCACTCGAAAATCCTTTGCCCACCCATTTTTTTGTGCCCGGCGACCGCTTGTGGTTCCGCAATCCACACGAGCCGTCATCGGATGTCACTGGCTATGAAGGCTCTTGGGTGATTTATGTAGGGGGCGGCCTGTTCAGTAATTTTTGGAAACGTGATCAACCCTTTACCTTGGTCGACAAATGTGTCGAAATCTACCATTGGCGTGATGGCTTGCGCACTCGAGAGAACGGTGAGTGCTGGATTGATGAAAGCATCGTAGAAGATTGCGTGAAGGCCACACATCAACAGCCTGAAAAACTCAAGCAAGTGCTCGAGCTCATGATGCGCATTCGTGATGGCAAAGGCATTTATGCCGAAGGCGGCTGTTTAGATGCCACACGCGAGTGTCCTAAACAAATTGCCTCAACAGCGTGTGAGTTGAAGCTCCCAGACATCAAACCACACTGATTCACCCAGCACTTTAAGTGCTTGCATGAAATTCAAACATTGAGTGAAATCTTTAAGCCTTTAAGCTTTGAGTGTGTCAGCAGGTAGCTGGTCAATTTCTAAAAGCAACTTCGCAAACGACAGTCCTGCAGCAGCGACCAAAGCCGCACCCTTTTCTGCCGTGGCTGCTGCGGCGTTACCTGCCGCGCCAGCCGCGTTGTAATCTTGCATTTGCCAAGCCAATTTAGCACTGCGGCCATTGCCCAAGATGGGAAACGCTGCGGCTCGGTCTTCTGAACTGGAGTGAAAGTTTTCCGCTTTGTCCATTCGCACAGCACTTGGGTTCAAGGCCAACATGGCGGAGGTTTCAATCTCACCCGCATGGGCCCCAAAGCGATGCTCGTGGGCAGAGAACATTTGATTCAGGTCTTGCCCCTGCGCATCGATCAATGGCAATTGATACCAGTTGACGCTGTAAACCAGCATGCCCAAACGCGCGCGCAAATCTCGTGCAACCACGTCCATCGCACCCACATGACCGCCATGAGAATTCAGAAGCACCAGTTTGTGAAGGCCGGCCGCTTTGACCGACTCTGCAATATCCGTCCACAGTCGAATGAGGGTTTCTGGGCGCAGGGTTAAGGTGCCAGGAAACGCAGCATGCTCAGGACTCAAGCCAATGTTTTGGGTGGGCAAAAACAGAACGGAAACTGCACCGCGAGTCGATGTTGAAGGTGCGTCGAGAATTTGCAATTGCTGAACAGCGGCTTGAACGACGCCGTCAACGATGTCGGTGTCGACAGACAAGGGCAGGTGCGGGCCGTGTTGTTCAGTGGCCGCTAAGGGCAAGACGGCAATGGCGCGGGACTTGTCCAGATGGGCAAAGTCAGTGGTGCGCCATTGAGACCAAAAATAGGAGGATGACTTGTCTGTCGTGCTTTTCATATCGGCAGTTTAATAGAGGCGCCCCCATAAAGGGACCTATTTTTATAGGGCTTGATTTTGAGGTGTAGAGTTCGACTTTGGGTTTTATTGATTTTCTTGGACACGCTGAGCTTATGTTGCTGCCTTTATTACACGCTTTAAAACAACTCAGCCACGCCTTGGTATGGCTCGTTGTGAGCCTGACGTGGACGGTGACGGGGCACGCACAAACCCAGTTGCTAGGTTCAGCCTTGCCACAAAGCAGTGTCAAAACGCCGCAGGTGCAGGCCACCTTACTGGCCGACGCCCCCCAAGGCGTGGTGCCTGGACAAACCATTTGGCTGGGTTTGCAACTGCAACACCAAGCCCATTGGCACACCTACTGGCGCAATCCTGGCGACTCGGGACTGCCTACAGAATTGAAGTGGTCTTTGCCCCCAGGCATGGTGGCAGGCGACATCATTTGGCCCGTGCCTAAAAAGATTCCTATCGGCACCATGGCCAATTTTGGTTACGAAGACGCTGTTTTATTGGTCACGCCCATCAAAG
>JBDLWA010000151.1:0-13690 GCA_039804505.1 Pseudomonadota bacterium | reverse complement strand
CATCGATCATGGCCACAAAGCCCGCCAACTTGGCACCGGCTTTGCCAGCAGTGGTGCTCACGGCATCGTGCAAGGAGCAACCCAAGCCTTTGGCTGCATCTTGCAATTGCTCCACGCTGCGCGCACCAATGCCGCGCGGTGGGAAATTCACGATTCGCAAGAAGCTGGTGTCGTCGTTGGGATTTTCCAAAATGCGCAAGTACGCCAAGGCGTGCTTGATCTCTGCACGTTCAAAGAAGCGAAGACCGCCATAAACTTTGTAGGGCACACCGGCATTAAACAGCGCCGTTTCCATCACGCGGCTTTGCGCATTGCTGCGGTACAGCACGGCCACCTCTTTGCGGGTGAAGCCATCGCCTTTGACCAATTGCCTGATCTCATCCACGAGCCACTGCGCTTCGGCAAAGTCGCTGGTCGATTCATAAACCCGTACGGGCTCGCCAGCGCCCTGATCGGTGCGAAGATTTTTGCCCAAGCGATTTTTGTTGTTGCCAATGAGTGCATTGGCAGAATCCAAAATATTGCTATAGCTGCGGTAGTTTTGCTCCAGCTTGATTTGGTGCTGCACGCCAAACTCGCGCACAAAGTCGGCCATATTGCCCACCCGTGCACCGCGGAAGGCATAAATGCTTTGGTCGTCGTCACCCACCGCCAACACGGCACTGCCGTGCTCTGCGGGCAAGCCGGCAATCATTTTGATCCAGGCGTATTGCAGCTTGTTGGTGTCTTGAAACTCATCAATCAACACGTGCTTGAAGCGCGAGCGGTAGTGCAAACGGATGGCATCGTTGTCGCGCAACAACTCAAAAGATCGAAGCATCAATTCGCCAAAGTCCACCACACCTTCGCGTTGGCACTGGTCTTCGTAGAGTTGATACACCTCCACCTTGCGGCGGGTTTCATCGTCGCGCACGTCCACATCTTTAGGCCGCAGCCCATCTTCTTTGCAGCCCGCAATGAACCACTGCAACTGCTTGGGCGGGAAGCGCTCGTCGTCTACGCCATGCTGTTTGCACAAACGCTTGATGGCCGACAACTGGTCTTGCGTGTCCAAAATTTGGAAGGTTTGCGGCAGATTGGCCATTTTGTAATGGGCCCGCAAAAACCGGTTACACAGGCCGTGGAAGGTGCCAATCCACATGCCCCGCACATTGACGGGAAGCATGGCTTGCAGCCTGAGCATCATCTCCTTGGCGGCCTTGTTGGTAAAGGTCACCGCCAAAATACCGCCCGACCCCACCTGGGAGGTCTGCAATAACCAAGCAATTCGGGTGGTTAATACCCGAGTTTTGCCCGACCCTGCCCCCGCCAAAATGAGGGCTGACTCAGAGGGAAGCGTCACGGCCCGCAATTGCTCGGGGTTGAGGTTGTCTAGCAGGGGCGTTTGGTCATACATCCCCCAATTGTAGAAACTCCTGGCCCCTTGTTGGCAATTTGCAAAACAAAACGGGTAGAATCAGCCACCGGGCCCAAGATTCTTGCGCCCGGTTTTTTTTGCCCAAAAATCGGACAGACCAAACCGGCCAAGCCAAGCGCTCACTCGTTCTTTCAACGATCCTTTTGGAGCTTGGTTAAATGGAAATTTTTGATTACGACAATATCTTGTTGCTTCCCCGCAAATGCCGCGTGGAAAGCCGTTCTGAGTGCGACGCTGGCGTAGAGCTGGGTGGCCGCAAATTCCGTCTTCCGGTCGTTCCGGCCAATATGAAGACGGTGGTGAACGAAGAAATTTGCGTCTGGATGGCGCAAAACGGTTACTTCTACGTCATGCACCGCTTTGACTTGGACAATGTCAAATTTGTCCGTGACATGCATGCCAAGGGTCTTTACGCCTCCATTTCTTTGGGCGTGAAAGCCCCCGACTACGACACCGTGAACCAATTGGTGGCCGAGGGCCTGTGCCCTGAGTACATCACCATCGACATTGCACACGGCCATGCCGACAGCGTGCAGAAGATGATTCACACCCTCAAAGAAAAGCTGCCCAAGTCTTTCATCATTGCGGGCAACGTGGGCACCCCCGAAGCCATCATCGATTTGGAAAACTGGGGCGCCGATGCCACCAAAGTGGGCATTGGCCCCGGCAAGGTTTGCATTACCAAGCTCAAAACAGGTTTTGGTACCGGCGGCTGGCAGTTGTCTGCCCTCAAATGGTGTGCGCGTGTGGCCACCAAGCCCATCATTGCTGATGGCGGTATCCGTGAGCACGGCGACATTGCCAAGAGCATTCGCTTTGGCGCCACCATGATCATGATTGGCTCCATGTTGGCAGGTCATGAAGAGTCGCCTGGCGCCACTGTGGAAGTGGATGGCAAGCTTTACAAAGAGTACTACGGCTCGGCTTCCGACTTCAACAAAGGTGAGTACAAGCACGTGGAAGGCAAGCGCATTTTGGAGCCCATCAAGGGCAAGCTGGCCAATACCCTGATTGAGATGGAGCAAGACACCCAAAGCTCGATCAGCTATTCAGGCGGCACCAAGCTGATGGACATTCGCAAAGTGAACTACGTGATTTTGGGCGGCGACAACGCCGGCGAACATCTCTTGATGTAAGCGATGCTTCAGTCAGCCAGTTTGAACTGCACTTCGCAGTTCAAACCGGTGCTGGCCCCAGGCATGGGCTCGTTGACCAAGCGAATTTCGCCCTGCAACGACTGCACAATGCCCAGACAAATCGACAAGCCCAAGCCGCTGCCATGCCTGGTATCGCCAGCAGAAAATGGTTGAAACAAACGCGCTTGCAGATCGGCAGACAAACCCGGTCCCTCATCTTGCAAATTGAATACAACTCGGCCTTCTTTTTGAACCGTACTTAACTTTAGTCGTCCCTTCATGGGGCTATGACGAATGGCATTGTCTAGCACGTTGCGGGTCAGTTCACGCAGCATCCAGGCGGGTGCCAGCACACGGCAAGTCTCGGTGCTGATTTCAAAATCCAAATTGCGCGCCACCATCAAAGGCGCCATCTCCAAGGCCACTTCGCGGGCCACCTCCGACAAATCATTGACCACCGTGGTCGCATTTGTAGAGAGTTGTTCCACCTTGGCCAAAGCCAACATTTGATTGACCAATTGCGTCGCTCGATCAATGGTGTGACCAATGTCTTTCAAGCCTTGTTCACTGCTCACGTCGCCGCTTTGCGCCGATTGAACTTGAAGCTTCAGAACCGTAAGAGGGGTTCGAAGTTGATGCGCCGCATCTCTCACAAAGCCTTTTTGCTGCGCCAACAAGGTTTGCAACTTTTGCATGACGTGGTTGGTCGCTTGAATGAGTGGCTTGATTTCTTGTGGTGCTTCAGTGTCCGACAAGGGCGCTAAATCGTGCTCCGATCGATTTTCAAGATGTTCTGAGAGCTCTCGCACTGGCTGCGTGGCCCTTTGCACCACATACACCACCACCAAAGCAATGATGGCCAGCAACAAAGCTTGCCGCCACAAGGTGCCCACCAACAATTCGCGAGCCAAGCTTTGCCTTAGCTCCAAAGTTTCAGCCACTTGAATGACGGCCATGGCGCGGCCTTTTTCGCTCACCACCGGTTGCAGCAAAGTGGCCACACGCACGTCTTCTTGAAGGTAGCGGTCGTTGTAAAAATCCACCAAGGCGGCGTAGGTGGGCTTGTCAGGAATCTGCCCTTTCCAAACGGGCATGTCGGCAAAGCCCGACACAACAGTGCCATTCAGGTGAGAGACTTTGTAATACAAGCGACTTTGGTTGTCTGCTTCAAAAGCCTCGGTGGCAGCATAAGGCACCAATGCCCTGATGTGTGCTTGGTCGTCATAGCCTTCAACGTCCAGCTGCTCACTGATGGTTTTGGCGGAGGCCAACAAACTTCGGTCGTAGGCCACATCAGAGGCATACAAAGCCTCTTCATAAAGACTCCATGCGTTCAGGCCCACGAGCAACAACACAGGCATCAAAATACCCACCAAAAGTTGCCGTCGCATAGAAAGCGAGTTGAGCTTGAACACGCTCAGGCCCCCGCTTTCAACAAATAGCCCAATCCGCGCAAGGTCACCAAGGTCAGACCGGTATCGGTCAATTTTTTACGCAAGCGATAGGCCACCACTTCAATGGCCTCAAACTGCACGTCCAGCTCATCGGGAAACACTGCACTGAACAAACGCTCTTTGGAGATGGCCTGTCCTGCTTGTGCCATCAAAGCCTGCAGCATCGCCACTTCACGAGGGCTTAATTCCATGGCTTTTTGATGCAAATAGGCCACGCCATTCAGCGTATCCAAGGTCATGGCGCCCATCTGCAAAGTTTGAAGGCCCGATCGTCCTGGCACCGCATCGGGCTCTGCATTGGACTTCATTTGCTGCACGCTCTTGGCACGTCGATAGAGCGCATTCAAGCGGGCCTCTAATTCATCTAAATCAAAGGGTTTGGCCATGTAATCGTCAGCACCCGAATTCAGGCCCAGCACGCGATCACCCACCGTGGCCCGCGCTGTCAAAACCAACACGGGGGTGGTGAAACCCAGTTGACGTATTTCAGAAACCACCGTGAGGCCGTCCCCATCTGGCAAGGTCAAATCTAACAAGGCCACATCGGGACGAAGTGATTGCCACAAGGCTAAGGCCTGAGCCGCTGTAGAGGCGGCAGTGACCTGCAAACCTCGACGCGTCAGGCTGCGAACCAGGTTTTCTTGGAGATAGGGGTCGTCTTCGACCAGCAACAAGCGCATGGATTGGTACTTTCCCTAGGATTTTGGACAGCCAAATGACAGTTTAGAAGCAGATGATCAGCCATCGATTTTGCACTCAAAAGGAGACAACATGCGTCGCGATCAATTTATCAAATCAGTTTTAGCGTTGGCAGCAGGCTCAAGCTTTGCGTTGCCATCTTTGGCAGCCGCCAACATCAAAATGATGATCCCCGCCAACCCAGGCGGCGGTTGGGATACGACGGGTCGTGCATTGGGCAAAGCCTTGCAAGACGCAGGCGTCGCCAGCTCTGTGACGTATGAAAACAAAGGCGGTGCAGCCGGCATCATTGGTTTGGCGCAATACGCCAATGCCACCAAAGGTGATGGCAGCTCGCTCATGGTCATGGGCGCAGTGATGTTGGGCGGCATTATTACTGGCAAGCCACCCGTGAGCTTGGACAAAGTCACCCCCATTGCACGTTTGACCAGCGAGTACAACGTGTTTGTGGTGCCTGCCAACTCTCCCCTCAAAACCATGAAAGACGTGGTTGAGCAAATGAAGAAAGATCCAGGCAGTGTGAAGTGGGGCGGCGGTTCACGCGGTTCTACAGAGCACATTGCGGCAGCCATGTTGGCGCGCGAAGTGGGCGTCGATGCCGCCAAGATTAACTATGTGCCTTTCCGTGGCGGCGGCGAAGCTGTCGCGGCCATTTTGGGTGGCAACGTGACGGTAGGCGGCAGCGGTTACAGCGAGTTCCAGCAGTACATCGAGAGCGGCAAAATGCGCCCCATCGCTGTGACGTCGGCTAAGCGCCTCAAGGGCATCAACATCCCCACCATGATTGAACAAGGATACAACGTTGACATCGGCAACTGGCGCGGTGTGTATGCACCCGCAGGCCTCACCGCTGCTCAACGCAAAGATTTGACCGACATGGTTCTCAAAGCCACCAAGTCCAAATCATGGGCCGAGTCTTTAGAGAAAAACAACTGGACACCCGCTTGGATGCCCAACCCAGAATTTGACGATTTCGTCGATCGTGAGTTTGCAAGTTTGCGTGCCACCATGGTCAAGTCGGGCATGATCTAAACACATCACTGTGTGTGATGCGTGGCAGTTTCTTTTGACAAACTTGCCACACGGCTCTGGGTCCTGAGGGACCCAGAGTTTTTTTGAAAGCGATCGCAATATGTCAGAACAAAACTCTCTCACTTCCCCCACCACCCCCACCCAAACAGCCATTGGCCTTTTGGGCTTGATCTTGTCTTTGCTCATGATGTGGGGTGCAACCGGCATTTCTTCAGAAGCAGGCTATGCCGGCGTCGGCCCCAACTTCTTGCCTTGGGTGGTCGCCCTGTTTTTAGCAGCCTGCTCAGCCTGGCTCTTGTGGGAATCTTTCTCAGGTGGCTATCGCAACATGCCCGAGGCTTCAGGGGCTGAGCACGCCGATTGGCATGCCTTTGCTTGGGTCTCTGCTGGCATTTTGGCCAATGCTGCATTGATCAATCTGGCAGGCTTTGTGATCAGTTGCGCACTTTGTTTTGTGTTGGCGGTTCGCGGACTGCGCATCTCACAAGGCGATGCGGCGGGCGATCTTTCACAAACGCTCAAAGACTGTGTCTTGGGTTTTCTCATTGCAGCGCCGGTGTTCTGGCTCTTCACCCTGTTCTTGTCCATCAACTTGCCCAATTTAACGGGCACACCTTGGCTGTAACCTAAGCAGAAAGCACAACATGTTAGACACTTGGAACCATCTGCTCTCGGGTTTTGCCACAGCCGGAACCCCCATCAATTTGCTCTGGGCTTTTGTAGGCTGCGCACTAGGAACGGCCATTGGCGTTCTGCCAGGCTTAGGCCCAGCGGTCACGGTAGCCATGTTGCTGCCCATCACGGCGCAAGTTGAGCCCACCGCCTCTATGATCTTTTTTGCAGGCATTTACTACGGTGCCATGTACGGTGGCTCCACCACTTCTATTTTGCTCAACACCCCTGGTGAAACTGGCACCATGGTGACCGCACTGGAGGGCTTCAAAATGGCCAAGAATGGGCGTGCCGGTGCTGCCCTGGCCACCGCTGCCATTGGCTCTTTTGTAGCAGGCACCTTGGCCACCATTTTGGTGACCTTGTTTGCACCGATGGTGGCTGAGTTTGCGGTCAAACTGGGCCCGCCGGAATACTTCTGCATGATGCTGTTGGCCTTCATCACCGTCAGTGCTGTGCTGGGACAAAGTACGGTCCGTGGTCTCACGGCTTTGTTCATTGGCTTGGCCTTGGGCTTGGTGGGCATGGATCAAATTTCAGGCCAAGTGCGTTACACCGGCGGCGTGCCAGAATTCATGGATGGCATTGAAACGGTATTGATTGCTGTGGGTTTGTTTGCGGTGTCTGAAGTGTTGTACAACGCCCTGTATGAAGGTCGCAGCAGCAACGACATGAACCGCCTCACGCGTGCACAAATGACACCCACTGAATGGCGCCGTTCTTGGCCCGCTTGGTTGCGCGGGACGGCCATTGGTTTTCCGTTTGGCACCATTCCAGCAGGCGGCTCCGAAATTCCAACTTTCTTAAGTTATGCCACTGAGAAAAAGCTTTCTCATCACAAAGATGAGTTTGGTACGGTGGGCGCCATTGAAGGAGTTGCTGGACCCGAAGCGGCCAACAATGCAGCGGTGACAGCTACTTTGGTGCCCCTGCTCACCTTGGGCATTCCCACCTCCGTAACGGCCGCTATTTTGTTGTCAGCTTTGCAAAATTACGGCATTCAAGCGGGTCCTCAGCTTTTCCAAACGTCCTCTGAATTGGTATGGGCCTTGATTGCATCGCTGTACATCGGCAATGTGATGTTGTTGGTGTTAAACCTGCCGCTGGTCGGCTTGTGGGTCAAGTTGCTGAAGATCCCCAAACCACAACTCTACGCAGGCATTTTGATTTTTGCCACCGTGGGTGTGTATGGCATGCGCCAGAGCAGCTTTGACTTGTTCATCATGTACGGCTTTGGCCTTTTGGGCACCCTGATGCGCCGCTACGACTTTCCCGTGGCGCCTGTTATTGTGGGCATGATCTTGGGCCCACTGGCTGAAGCTCAAATGCGCAATGCACTCTCCATCGGTGAAGGCCACTGGTCTGTGTTTTGGGAACGACCCATGTCTTTCACCCTTCTCATGGTGGTGGTGGTCTGCTTGGTCTTGCCGCCGCTTTGGTCGGCGATTCAGAAAAAACGATCAGCGACTTAATCACCGGTGAATCAAGGCACAATCTGCTGTCTCATCTTCTTGTCAACAAAAGGAAACCTTTATGAAAAGACGTGAACTTCTTCAAGCTGCAGGCAGTGCAGCACTTTTGCCCAGCTTGGCTTTTGCACAAGACAAATACCCTAGCAAAGCCATCACTTGGATTTGCCCTTACGCTGCTGGCGGCAACGCCGATTCGCGTTCGCGCCAAGTGGCCAAAGCCATGAGCGCCATCTTGGGTCAGCCCATCATCATTGATAACAAAGCAGGTGCTGGTGGCAACATTGGCACTGAGGCGATTGCGCGCGGCAAACCTGATGGCTACACCATTGGCATGGGCAACTTCGCCCCCTTGGCCGTCAACCACGCCTTGTTCAAAAAGCTCAACTTCGACCCCTTCAACGACATCGTGCCCATTGGCCTGATCGAAAAAGGTCCGCTGATCTTGATGGTGCGCAATGACTCACCTTACAAGTCAGTGAAAGACATCGTGGCAGCGGCCAAAGCCAGTCCAGGCAAGCTAAGCTATGCCTCAGGCGGCATTGGTGGTTCACACCACCTCAGCGGTGCTTTGTTGGAGCACGCTGCAGGCATTGACATGATTCACGCCCCTTACAAGAGCGGCTCTGCTGGCGCCACCGATTTGATGGGCGGCCAGGTCAACATGATGTTCGAGCAAATGTATTCAGCCATGCCGGCTATCAAAGGCGGCCGTCTGCGCGCATTGGCCATCACCAGCAAAAACCGCTCCCCGCTCTTGCCCGATCTGCCCACCATGGCCGAGCAAGGCTTTGGCGAAGTTGAAGTTCAAAACTGGCAAGGTTTGGTCGGCCCCAAGGGCATGCCAGCCGACTTGATCAAGTTGCTCAATGCCACTTTAAACAAAGCCTTGCAAGACCCCGAAGTCAAAGAAAAAATCTTGAGTCAGGGCAATGAAATGGGCGGCGGCACGCCCGAACAATTCGCGGCTTTGATCAAAGCCGAAGCCCCTCGCTGGGGCAAAGTGGTTCGTGACGCAAAGATCGACCCCGAATAAAGCCTGTGGCCTTCAGGCACTAGGCATTGACGCTTAGGCCTGAAGCAGCTGCTTCATCAAGGCACTCAATCGAGTGCCTTTTTTTGTGAGGTCGGTCACGATACTAAAGTGATTGAGGCCGGCTAGGTCCTCGCACACAGGAACCGTTTTGGGCCCCCACGTTTGATGGATCAAACGGTTGTGGCGCAAAAACTCTGCACTCTCATCGGCCCCTGCCACGGTGTACAACACCCCCTTCTTGGGCCGAGGCCAAAGAGCTGGGCTGGCCATGCGAGCGTGCTTGGCCGTGAGCTTCAATGAGTCTTGCAGAAAAGGGGTTTTGCGCAGCGGCGTCAGGTCGTACAAACCTGAAATCGACAATGCCTTTTGAAGCCAGTGGGCAGGGATGCTGGGGTCAACTTTTTTCCAATCACACGCTAACAGCATGGCCGCCAAATGGCCACCCGCCGAATGCCCGGCTACCACCACTTGCTGAGGGTTGCCGCCGTATTGGGCAATGTTGTGCCATGTCCAAGCCAGGGCCTTGGCCATTTGCTGTGCAATGTCTGGAATGGTGACGGGTGCCTCTTCTGTGCCAGGGCACAAAGCGTAGTTGACCACCACCACGCAGGCGCCCATGTCATGCAAAGGCGGCGCCACAAAGGAGTGGTCGGCTTTGTCCAAACTGCGCCAGTAACCACCATGGATGAACACCACCACAGGCGCATTCTTTTGCTTGGCAGGAAAGATGTCCAAGGTTTCGTTGGGGCCTTCACCATAGGCAATGTCTAAATTGCACTTGAGGCTAGCGCGTGCATCGGCTGACGTTTGAGCCCATTGCGCAAAGTGTGCCGCATGGTCGGGCACCAAGGCACGGTTGTTGTACATGCTGTCATACCAAGCCGATGTTTGTGTAGGCATGATGTTCCTTTTTTAAATTTTCATTTCCAAACGAACTTGCACGTTCTGCCAGTTGCGCGTGTTGGTGTTGGCTGTTTCAGAAAAACCATTGCCCAAATATGTGGTGCCTGTGAGGTAGTCGCGCGGGGTGAGGTTGCTCACAGACACACGCAAGGCAGTGGCTGGGGTCAATTTCCACAAACCGTACACATCGACCACGCGCTTCGCACCTTGGTACACCCACTGCTCTTCTGAGCGACGGGTGGTGTAGTCGGGGTTGAAATTGACATTGCCGCCTAGCGTTAAGGGCAAGGCGCGAATACGATAGTCAGCGCCCAAGTTGGCGGTCATGCTGGGCTGTTGATCCAGTCGATTATCTGGGCCCATCACATCTAAAACACGAGACTTGAAGAAGCTCAAGTTGCTGCGAACATCGATGGGTAGCACATCGGTCCACACTTGGTTCAATCTGAACTTGGCTTCCAGCTCTAAACCTTGCGTGATGGCATCGCCCACATTTTGCGGACTGGACACAAAGCGACGTTGACCGGGCGCCCAAACAGTGTCGTACCGCTCTGACGTTACATAGCGAATGAGGTCGCTGATGTTACGTCTAAAAATATTGGCACTGAGCACACCACCATCGGCCAAATAACGTTCCACGGCCACATCAATGCCATTGGCCAGTTCGGGCTTCAAGCCAGGGTTGCCCATGCGATCGGGCCGCGTTGGGCTATTGGCTTCGCGCGACAAGGCTGTGCGGGCCACCAAGTTGATCAAGGTGGGCGTTTTGTAGCTCTTGGTAAGGCTCATGCGCACTTGGTCACGGCTTTCGGGCACAGGCTTCCACACTGCATGAAAGAGCGGTGTGAGCACGCCGCTTTGGTTGCGCTTTTCGCCCTCTTCGTTGCGACCTTCCGTCAGAATGTGCTCGTAACGAATACCGGCATGCGCGCTCCACTGCGGATTGATGGTCCATTCGTCTTGGGTATAGAGGGCCCAACGCTGCGTGCGCGCCCGCATATTGCTGGCATCGTCGGCAACTTCTGCAACAGCGTCTTCGCTGCGACGGACGCCTTCAAGCTCCACACCACTGACCACTTGGTGACCATTTTTAAGCACCTGTGTCAGCTTGCCATTCCATGACTGCGACAGGTCTTTGAAACTCTGCCGCTCATCTAGGGTGCTGAGCAATCCCGTGCTGCCAGTTTCGAATTGGTTGAACACCGATTTGTAGTGCGACTCACCCAAACCAAACTTAAACTCAAAACGGGTGTCGGCATCGAAGCGTTGATTCCATTGACCATTGACGCGCGTCATCACAAAGCGATTGTTGTTGGTGGTACTGGCGCTGTCACTGGCAAAATTGGCAGCGCCTGATCCGAACGCTCTGCGCTCGGACAAATCGACATGACCCAGGCTGCTGTATTCGGAATAAACCACGAAGGGCATCAACACCAAAGTTCGCCCTTCCTCGCCTCGCCACATGAGTCGTGCATTGGCATTGAGGCCTTGTCGTTGGCCCAAGCTCACACTGTTGCGTTCGCGATGGGAGGTCCATGAGGGCATCGCACCCGAAGCGGCCACGTCGGAATCGGTCAATGTGGTGTTGTCTTCCGGGCGCATTTGATTCATGGCCGACACCGTGAAGGTGCCATTCAAGGGTTCGGACTGGATGTTGTGCACCCAGTTCAAACCTTCAGATCGGTGACCGTGTTCAAAACCTGCACCCACCTTGAGGTCATCTGGATTGGCACGGATGCCTTCGCGCAACACAATGTTGATCGTGCCAGCAATGGCGCGCGCGCCCGTCTCGGCGGTGGGGGCCCGCATGATTTCAACCTTCTCCACCATTTCAGGCGTTAAGGACTCCACCGAAAAACCGGGCGGCACACGCTGACCATCGAGCAAAATTTGGGTGTAACCACCGCCCAAGCCGCGCATGCGAATGGCGCCACCACGGCCTGGCGCACCTTGAATGGTGACACCTGGCAAGCGCTTCAAAACTTCGCCCAGGGTCCCGTCGCCTTGTTTGTCGAGCTCTTCGCGGCCAATGACAATCTTGGCGGCGGTGGACTGGCGACGCGCTTCGGTGTCGTTGTCGCGATTGCTTTTAATTTCGACACGGCCCATGTCTTGAACAGGAGCCGTTGCGGGTGGCGTCGTTTGTGCGCCAGCCCAAGTGGTGCTCAGTGAGACCAGGGCGGCGATGGCGGTTTTGTTGAAATTCATGCCCCCATTTTGACAGGGGAATGTAAACCGTTTGTTGCCGCGGGCGGGTTGCCGACTAAATAGTAGGCTTACTGTCCGGCCTTGAACAAGGCGGCCACTTTGCGCTTGGGTTTGATGTTAGCGGAAACACCGGGCCGTGCCACGACTGTCTTGGGCGTGGACTCCCATGAAGCTGTTGCGCCCTGCTCTGCGGAGGGGGCTTCGTAGGGTTTCTCGAAGAAGGGGTCGCGTGACACCTGCTGAGGACGGAAACTGCTGCGACGATCGCGTGGCTCATCTTCATCACGGCGGCGCTCGAAACCTCGATCGGGGCGTCTGTCGTCACGGCGATCGCTGCGCTCGCTGCGTTCACCCCGGCGATCATCGCGGCGAGGTTCACCTGAGTCGGCACGGACACGGTCGTCTGACAAAGGATAGTTTTCAACTTCCAGCTTGGTTTTGATCAGCTTTTCAATGTCACCGACCAATCGCACATCGGATGGGGACACCAAGGTGACGGCCAGACCTGACGCACCCGCACGACCGGTTCGGCCAATGCGGTGCACATAATCTTCAGCGTTGAAGGGCACATCAAAGTTGAACACGGCGGGCACATCTTTGATGTCCAATCCGCGGGCAGCCACATCGGTACAGACCAACAAATCGACTTCGCCTTTTTTGAAAGCTTCGAGGGCTTTCAAGCGTTCGTCTTGGGATTTGTCGCCGTGAAGCGCCGCAGTTTTTAAACCTTCGCGCTCGAGTGAACGCGCCAAACGGCCGCAACCCAATTTGCTGTTGACGAATATGAAGGCTTGCTTAATGCCGCGTTCATTGAGGACTGCTTTGACCACACGGCGCTTGTCGTCGTCTTGCGCCGCATAAAAGCGTTGCTCCACAGTCGATGCTGTTTCGTTGGGGCGCGCCACCTCAATGGTGATGGGGTCTTGCAGGTAGCTGCCGGCCAAGCGCTTAATCTCGGGCGAGAACGTGGCCGAGAACAACAAGGTGGTGCGCTGCTTGGGCAAGAAGCTCAAGATGCGCTGCAGGTCGGGCAAGAAGCCAATGTCGAGCATGCGGTCGGCTTCATCGAGCACCACATATTCAACTTGATTGAGCACCGCGTTTTTGGCTTCGATGTGATCGAGCAATCGGCCGGGTGTGGCCACCAAAATCTCAACGCCTTTTTTAAGCTCCAGAGTTTGAGGCTTCATGTCCATGCCGCCGAACACCACAGCGCTGCGCATCTGTGTGTACTTGGCGTACATCTTGATTTGCTGCGCCACCTGATCGGCCAATTCGCGCGTGGGCAAGAGCACCAAGGCGCGCACAGGGTGACGTGCGGGTGAGGTGGATGTGTTTTCGTGCTTGAGCAAACGTTGGAGCAGCGGCAACGAAAAGGCAGCGGTTTTGCCGGTACCTGTTTGCGCAGCGCCCATCACGTCTTTCCCAGTCAAAACCACAGGAATGGCCTGGGCTTGAATGGGGGTCATGGATTCGTAGCCCATTTCGGCTACGGCACGTGCCAGCGGTTCTGCCAGCGATAGATTTGAAAAAGAGGCGGTCATTAACCCGCTATTGTCGCACTTTAAGTCTTGGGCAATGTGACACCGACTTGGCCTTGGTATTTTCCGCCTCGGTCTTTGTAGCTGGTTTCACACACTTCGTCGCTTTCGAAGAACAAAACC
>JBDLWA010000150.1:0-13359 GCA_039804505.1 Pseudomonadota bacterium | reverse complement strand
CGGACAAAATGGCCGACGTCATGAAGGCTGCCGAGGGCTATGAGCCCACCCAAGACGTCGAAGAAGCCGACCTCATTTTGTTCAACACCTGCTCGGTGCGTGAACGTGCCCAAGAAAAAGTCTTCAGCGATTTAGGTCGCGTCAAGCACCTCAAAGAACGCGGTGTGCTCATTGGCGTGGGCGGTTGTGTGGCCAGCCAAGAAGGTGCAGACATCATCAAACGCGCGCCTTACGTCGATGTGGTGTTTGGCCCCCAAACTTTGCACCGCTTGCCCGAACTCTTGGCCGCACGCAGCGCCAAAAAACGCCCGCAAGTCGACATCACCTTTCCTGAAATTGAAAAGTTCGATCACTTGCCCCCTGCCAAGATGGACGGCCCCACAGCCTTCGTGTCCATCATGGAAGGTTGCAGCAAATATTGCAGCTACTGCGTGGTGCCCTACACCCGCGGCGAAGAAGTCAGCCGTCCGTTTGAAGACGTGTTGGTGGAAGTGGCCGGCTTGGCCGAACAAGGCGTACGCGAAATTACCTTGCTGGGTCAAAACGTCAATGCCTACCGCGGCAAGATGGGCGACACCGCCGAGATTGCCGACTTTGCGCTGCTGATTGAATACGTGGCCGACATGCCTGGCATTGAGCGCATTCGCTACACCACCAGTCACCCCAACGAATTTACCCAGCGCCTCATTGATGTTTACGCCAAGGTGCCCAAGTTGGTCAGCCATTTGCATCTTCCTGTGCAGCACGGCTCGGACAAAATTTTGATGGCCATGAAACGCGGGTACACCGCGATGGAATACAAAAGTACCATTCGCAAACTGCGCGCCATTCGGCCCGACATGGCCATGAGCAGCGACTTCATTGTGGGCTTTCCAGGCGAGACCGAGGAAGACTTCAACAAGATGATGAAGCTCATTGACGATGTGGGTTACGACACCAGCTTCAGCTTCATCTTCAGCCCTCGTCCTGGTACACCTGCGGCCAACTTGCACGACGACACACCGCACGAGGTCAAGCTCAAGCGTTTGCACCACTTGCAAGCCACCATTGAAGCCAACGTGAAGCGAATTGGCGACAGCCGTCTCAACACGGTGCAACGCATTTTGGTGGAACGCCCAGCGCGCAAAGATGCCACCGAAATGGCTGGCCGCACCGAATGCAATCGCGTGGTCAACTTCCCAGCCGGCCCCAATGGCATGCGCTTGGTGGGGCAAATGGTAGACGTGCGCATCAACACGGCGCTGTCACACTCTTTGCGCGGCGACTTGGTCTTGCCTTAAAGTGAATTCATGAGAGCAGAACAAAACGAGCGCTTCACGCGCATTGGTCAAGGCACACCCTGTGGCGAAATGCTACGCCATTACTGGCACCCGGTGGCTTTGATGGATGAATTTGACCCCCAACTCGACCCTCGCATGGCCATTCGCCCCGTCAAAGCGGTTCGATTGTTGGGCCAAGATTTGGTGTTGTTCAAAAATGCGCAAGGCCAATTTGGTTTGCTCGATCGCGACTGCCCTCACCGCGGGGCCGACCTGTCTTTCGGTCGCAACGAAGGCGATGGCCTGCGGTGTCCCTTTCATGGCTGGAAATTTGATGTCACAGGACAATGTCTAGAAACGCCTGCCGAACCCAAAGGCAGCGTTTTGTGCACCCGCATCAAACAGCGCAACTACCCCGTCCAAGAACGCAGCGGTATTTTGTTTGCATGGATGGGCCCTGAAGGCAGCACGCCGCCCCCACTGCCGGCCATCGATTGTTTTCAAGCGCCCAGCACCCACACGTTTGCCTTCAAAGGTTTGTGGCACTGCAATTGGCTCCAAGCGTTTGAAGTGGGCATTGACCCCGCCCACGCCTCTTTTTTGCATCGCTTCTTCAACGATGCCTCTTTAGAAGACACCTACGGTAAACAATTTCGAGGCGCCAGTGCTGGCGAAATTGAGGGTGAAAAATGGCCCATGACCCGTGTCATGCGAGAGTTCGATCAGCCCGAAATTTCATACACCGAGCAACCCTACGGAATGCAACTCACTGCACTGCGCCACCTTAACGAACACCTCACGCATGTGCGCATCACCAACGCTTTGTTTCCCAACACGTTTGTGATTCCTCTGTCAGAGACCATGACCATCACGCAAACACATGTGCCTGTCGACGACACGCACACCTACTGGTATGCGGTGTTCACCAGCTTTGCCGATCCGGTCAACAAAGAAGCCATGCGCAATCAGCGCTTAGAGGCTGTCAACTTGCCCGACTACATTCCCAAATCTGGCCGTCACAACAACTGGGGCTTCAACCCCGAAGAACAAATGACGCGCACGTTTTTAGGCATGGGCGAAGACGATATCAATGTGCACGATCAATGGGCCTGCGAAAGCATGGGCGCCATTCAAAATCGCACGCGAGAACACTTAGGGACGTCAGACAAAGCCATCATTGCCAATCGACGCATGTTGGCCAAAGCCATCGACGATGCAGCGGCAGGCGCTCTGCCGCATGGTTTTGCCAAACCAGAAGTCGCCGCCACTCGCTTTGGCCCCGACACCGTCGACGGCATTGCGCCCGCCCCAACATGGCAGACCTGGGCCCAGCAAACCATGCAAGCCAAGCGCGATGCTGCGCCTTGGGATGCGGACCAACCCAGCACACCGTGAGTTGCTTGTCATGAGTCCCGCCAGCCCCCGCACTTTCGCCGACCAGTGCGGCCTCCACACACCGGCCAGGCACGCCGAAGTTCAACGCGTTCTGGCGGTGGCACAAGCCTCGGGCCTTGAATGGACACGCCTGGTGTGGTGCGATGCGCATGGCAGTTTGCGCGGCAAAACCTGGGTTACCTCAGAATTGGCCACCGCCTTCAACGAGGGCATGGGCATGGTCAGCACCTTGATGCTCAAAGACACCTCCGATCGCACGGTGTACAAAGTGTTTGAGGCTGACGTCAAAAACGAGTTGCCGGGTTTTGAAGGCGCCAGCAATGTGATGCTGCTACCCGATCCCACCACTTTCAAAATTTTGCCCTGGGCCGAAAAGACAGGCTGGCTGTTATGCCAGCCGTGGTTCCCCAGCGGTGAGCCGGTGAAGTACGACACACGCCGCACCTTACAAAACGCACTTGAAAAATTGGCCGCCAAAGGCTGGGGCATGCGTTGTGGCTTAGAGGTTGAGTTTCACATCTACAAACTCAAAGATGCAGACCATGGCGACGATAGCAACCCAGCGCTGGCGGCATGGCCCGGTCCAGCCCCCGAAGTGAGCATGATTCACCCTGGCTACAACCTGCTCAACGAGCTGTGGTTTGACCGTGCAGAGCCTGCGCTGCGCATCGTCAAACAAACTGCGCAAGACTTGGGTTTGCCATTGTTGTCTTTAGAAATTGAACTGGGCCCCAGCCAAGTTGAAGCGGTGTTCAAAGCCACCGATGCCCTCACGGCCGCTGACAATATGGTGCTGTTCAGAAGTGCCGTGAAGCAAGCCCTCAGACGCGCGGGCTACCACGCCACGTTCATGTGCCGTCCACCGTTTGACAACATCATGAGCAGTGGTTGGCATTTGCACCAATCGCTGTATGACTTGCAGACAGGTCACAACATTTTTTCTCGCGTTTCTGCGCAAGACATCCAAAAAGCGCAAGCCTACCCGGCAGACGATGCGCGGCACACACTTTCAGATCTGGGTTCACAGTATTTGGCCGGTTTGTTGACCCATGGCCAAGGCATGACCGCTTTGTGCACCACCACGGTCAATGGTTTTGGACGCTTCAAACCCAACGCTCTAGCGCCTCAAAGTATTTTGTGGGGTCGCGACAACCGAGGTGCCATGCTGCGCGTAGTGGGTGGTCCCGGCGATGCGGCCACGCGCATCGAAAACAGATTGGGCGAGCCTGCGGCCAACCCTTACCTGTACATGGCGTCACAAATTTTGGCGGGATGGGATGGCATTGAAAACAGTTTGCAAGCGCCAAAGGCCACCGATGCGCCCTATGCCGAAAGCGCCTCTCGTTTGCCCACCACCTTAGGCGAGGCCCTCGAACACTTAGGCCATGACCCTGTCTTGAACCAAGGCTTGGGCGCAGACTTCGTGCGCTATTACCAGCGCATCAAACAGTCGGAACAATTGCGTTTCAATGACGCCGAGGACAAAGTGGATTTTGCGCGGCGTGAATATTTCAGCCGCATTTAAAGCATCAAAACAAAGCGATTAGAGATGAGCGATTAAAGATGAGCGATTAGCGCTTCATGCCGGGGAAACCGCCCCCACCCATGCCGCCTAAACCGCCCAAGCCACCCATGCCTTTCATGGCACCCAAGCGCTTCATCATTTTCATCATGCCGCCGCCCGACATTTTTTTCATCATGTCTTGCATCTGCTCAAACTCTTTGAGCAAGCGGTTGACTTCTTGCACTTGAACGCCCGCGCCGTCGGCAATGCGGCGTTTGCGTGTGGCCTTGATCAACTCGGGTTTGGTGCGCTCGCGCGGCGTCATGCTGTGAATGATGCCTTGCTTGCGCGCAATGTCTTTTTCGGCTTTGTCCAAATCCATGCTGCCGGCCTTGGCCGCCAGCTGCGTGGGCAATTTGTCCATCAAACTGGACAAACCACCCATTTGTTTCATTTGCTGAATTTGCGCCAAGAAATCGTTCAAGTCAAAACCACTGCCGCTCTTCACTTTGGCCGCTAGCTTTTGCGCAGCCTCCATGTCGACGCCTGCCGTGACCTGCTCCACCAAGGCCAAGATGTCGCCCATGCCCAAAATGCGCCCGGCATGACGCTCTGCATCGAACACTTCCAGCCCATCGATTTTTTCGCTGGTACCTGCAAACTTAATGGGCGCGCCCGTGATTTGACGCACAGACAAAGCCGCGCCACCGCGGGAGTCGCCATCCATTTTGGTGAGCACAATGCCGGTCAGGGGCAAAGCATCTTTGAAAGCTTTGGCGGTATTGGCCGCATCCTGGCCTTGCATGGCGTCCACCACAAACAAGGTTTCAACAGGTTTCAATTCGGCGTGCAAGGCCTTGATTTCGGCCATGAGGGCTTCGTCAATGGCCAATCGGCCGGCCGTGTCGACCAACAGCACATCAAAGAAATGCTTGCGCGCGTAATCGATGGCGGCTCGGGCAATGTCCAAAGGCTTTTGATCGGGCGAACTGGGGAACCACTCAGCGCCGGCTTGGGCCGTGACGGTTTTCAACTGTTCAATGGCGGCGGGACGGTAGACGTCCCCGGAGACGGTGAGTACTTTTTTCTTGCGCTTCTCAATCAGATGCTTGGCCAACTTGGCCGTGGTAGTAGTTTTACCGGCACCTTGCAAACCCGCCATCAAAATGACGGCGGGCGGTTGTGCCGCCAAATTGATGTCGGCCACGCCTTCGCCCATGGTGGCCGCCAACTCGCGGTTCACAATGGCCACCAGGGCTTGGCCCGGCTTGAGGGAACCCAGAACTTCCTGCCCCAGCGCTTTTTCCTTCACTCGCGCAATGAAGTCGCGTACCACGGGCAAGGCCACGTCGGCTTCAAGCAAGGCCATGCGCACCTCACGCAGCATGTCGGTGACGTTCGATTCTGTGATCCTTGCTTGACCACTGATTTGCTTAACAAGTTGCGAGAGTTTGTCGGTGAGGGCGGAGGCCATAGAAAAAATTTCTCATAAACCGCTAGGTTGAGAGCCCTTTGCCAGAATGCTGGGGCTCAAAACGCTAAACTAGGAACCATGATTTTAGCCAGTCCCTCCGATTTGGCGATGTGGTTGACGCTTTTAACTGCAATCGCCTATGCCATCCCCGCCTTGGTGGCCGAGCGCATGGGCCCCAATTTGGCTCGGCGCTATCTCTGGCTGGCCTGGATTCTTCATGGCAGCAGCCTGGCCACAGGCTTGATCGGTGAAACACCCCGATTTGGTTTTGCCCCGGCCATGTCCGTCACGGTTTGGTGGGTCTTAACGGCCTACGCTGTTGAAAGTCAATATTTCCCCCAACTCAAAGCCCGCTGGGCCATGGCCGCCCTGGGCAGTGCTGCGGTGATACTGGCTTGGGTATTTCCTGGCGCGGCCCTGCATCTCACGTCTTCCATCTGGCTGCCCTTGCATTGGGCTTTGGGCATTGCGTCTTACGGTATGTTTGCCGCCGCCGTCATTCACGCGGGCCTCATGACCCACGCCGAAAAACAAATTCGACTGGGCAACGACAACCAAAGCGGCTTGCCTTTGCTCACCCTCGAGCGGCTGATGTTCCGTTTTGTCTTGCTGGGTTTTGTGTTGCTCACCCTCACGCTCATTGCAGGCTTGGTCTTTGGTGAACAGCTTTATGGCGTAGCAGGCGCGCGTTGGAAATGGGACCACAAAACAGTCTTCTCCATTTTGTCCTGGCTGACGTTTGCCGTTTTGCTTTTGGGCCGTTATCGCTTTGGCTGGCGGGGGCGCCGCGCTGTTCGTGTGCTGTACACCGGTGCCACCCTGCTGTTGTTGGCCTATGCCGGATCCCGCTTCGTGATGGAAGTGATTTTGGAACGCAGCCTTTGAAAGCTCTGCTCTTTTTACTCATCGTTTTATTTGCCGTTTGGTTATGGCGCAGAAATCGCCTTCACCAAAGGCAAGAACGTGAGCGCGAACAAGCAGATCAAGCTACGCCATCTGCTCGCGCCAATGCGCCAACTGGCCATGACGTCCAAACCCCTTCACCCATGTTGGCCTGCCGACAGTGTGGCGTTCACATGCCAGCACACGACATGGTCCAAGGACAGCAGGGCCATTACTGCGCCTTGGCTCACTGCCAAGCAGCGTCTGATACCCCAGCATCCAAGTGATGGACTTCGATCGTTGGCATCAGGGCTGGTGTTTGGGTGCTGAAAAATGTGAGTCCCCTAACTTGGGTCCACGCCCTGCCAACGCCCAAGTTGACTTGATCGTGGTGCATTCCATCAGCTTGCCCCCGGGGGAATATGGTGGCCAGCATGTCCAACAGTTGTTCACCAACCAACTCGATTGGGACGCGCATCCTTACTTTCAATCGATTCGAGGCTTAGAGGTCTCAGCGCACTTTTTCATTGAGCGCACGGGGCGTGTTTGGCAATTTGTCAGTTGTCACGATCGTGCTTGGCACGCTGGCGTGTCTCAGTACCGCGGCCGCGCCAATTGCAATGACGACTCGATTGGCATTGAGCTAGAGGGCTTAGAAGGCGAAACATTTGAGGCGGCGCAATACGACAGTCTTGCGAAGTTGTGCCTTGCCTTGGGTCAGCAATACCCCATTGCGCATGTGGCGGGTCATGAACACATTGCACCTGGTCGCAAAAAAGATCCTGGGCCGGGCTTCAAATGGGATGTGCTCCAAAAAAATGTGGCATGGCCGTCACAGTACTTTCCCGAATTTTGAAATTATTTTTGTCATTTTCAAAAATATTTTTCTTTTATTTTTGATGACTTTTTTTGCACCTTTCCAGCGCGTTTCTGCATAAAAAATTTTCCCTATTTTTTGCAAGGCATTGATTTGCAAGGCTTGGCGAAGGCAAATGCAAGCAAAAGCGCACCAACTCTCATGCGCCAAGAAAACAGACTGATTTGACGCGGATTTCAAGGCATCGATTTCATGCCCCAAACAGGCCCCAATTCCATCTGGTGAGAAGCCCTGGTGAGGCATCCGACTTCCTCGAGGCCACAGCACCCCTGTACACTACCCCTAGTGGCTTGAAATCACCCTAGACCCCAGATATAGTGTCTCAACGCCAAAGACACGGTCTGGTGAAATACAAGAAAAAACCCACTTTGACGACCCCGTTTGATGGACAGACTCATCCTCGTTTGAGGCTGCCATCGACATGAAATTTGAACTGACATTGACCACCGAGAAAAATATGCAAATTGAGCTGAATCCGACATCGTCGACCCAAGGCTACCCAGGCGCCCACGATGCTTCCCAAACGCCCAACGCGGCAGCCAGCGCATTGGCCAACTACCAAATCATTCGCCGCAATGGCGCTGTGGTGCCCTTCGAACCCAACAAAATTGCCGTGGCCCTCATGAAAGCCTTTTTGGCCGTTCATGGCACGCAAGGCGCAGCCTCCGCCAGCGTTCGCGAAGTGGTCGATGACCTCACCCAAGGTGTCATGCGCGCATTGATGCGCTCACGTCCTGGTGGCGGCACTTTCCACATTGAAGATGTGCAAGACCAAGTTGAACTCGGCCTGATGCGCAGCAGCAACCACGAAGTGGCCCGTGCCTATGTGTTGTACCGCGAGCGTCGCACCCAAGAGCGCGCTCAAATCAAAGAAGAAAAAGCAGCAGTCAGTGCACATCCCACTCTGCACGTCATCGATGGCGGCCAACGCGTGCCTCTCGATATCAACTATTTGCAAGGCCTCATCGTCAATGCCTGCCAAGGTTTGGGCCAAGACGTGCAACCCGACCCCATCGTGTCAGAAACCATGCGCAACCTCTACGATGGCGTGCCCATGGAAGAGGTTTACAAGGCGTCCATCTTGGCGTCCCGTACCCTGATCGAAAAAGACCCCGACTACACCTACGTCACCGCCCGCCTCTTGATGCACACCATTGCCAAAGAAGTCTTAGGCAAAGAAGTGCTCTTGAAAGACATGGCCACACACTATGTCGACTACTTCCCTGGCTATGTGAAAAAAGGCGTGGAAAACGGCTTGCTCGACGAAAAACTCTTGCAGTTCGACCTGGCCAAACTGGCCAGCGCCCTCAAGGCCGACCGCGATTTGCAATTCGACTACCTCGGTTTGCAAACTTTGTACGACCGCTATTTCTTGCACGTGCGCAAAACACGCATCGAGTTGCCCCAGTCTTTCTTCATGCGCGTGGCCATGGGCCTGGCCCTGAACGAAGCCGACCGCGAAGCCCGCGCCATCGAGTTCTATGAAGTGCTGTCGTCTTTCGACTTCATGTCCAGCACTCCCACGCTGTTCAACAGCGCGGGTTTGCGTTCACAGCTGTCCAGCTGCTACCTGACCACCGTGCCCGACGACCTCGACGGCATTTACGAGTCCATCAAAGAAAACGCTTTGCTGTCTAAGTTTGCCGGCGGATTGGGCAACGACTGGACACGCGTTCGCGCTTTGGGCAGCCACATCAAGGGCACCAATGGCGAATCACAAGGTGTGGTGCCTTTCCTCAAAGTGGTCAACGACACCGCTGTGGCCGTGAACCAAGGCGGCAAGCGCAAGGGCGCGGTCTGCACGTACCTCGAAACATGGCACCTCGACATTGAAGAGTTCCTGGAACTGCGCAAAAATACCGGCGACGACCGCCGCCGCACGCACGACATGAACACCGCCAACTGGATTCCCGACTTGTTCATGCGCCGCGTCATGGAAAAAGGCACTTGGACTTTGTTCTCGCCTTCTGACTGCCCCGATTTGCACGACAAGTTTGGCCTTGAGTTCGAAAAAGCCTATGTGGCCTACGAACAAAAAGCCGCTGCCGGCGAAATCAAGCCTAGCCGCACTATTCAGGCCAATGACCTGTGGCGCAAGATGCTCTCCATGCTGTTTGAAACAGGCCATCCTTGGATCACTTTCAAAGATGCTTGCAATGTGCGCTCACCCCAGCAGCACGCTGGCGTGGTTCACTCTTCCAACCTGTGCACTGAAATCACCTTGAACACCAGCGACACCGAAACTGCGGTGTGCAACTTGGGTTCCGTCAACTTGCCACAGCACTTGATGGACGGCCCCAATGGCAAACAAATCGACCACGCCAAACTGCAGCGCACCATCAAAACGGCCATGCGCATGCTCGACAACGTGATCGACATCAACTACTACGCGGTCAAAAAAGCACGCGACTCTAATATGCGTCACCGTCCTGTGGGCTTGGGCCTCATGGGCTTCCAAGACGCGCTGTACCAAATGCGTGTGCCTTACGCCTCCCAAGACGCCGTGCAATTTGCCGACACGTCCATGGAAGCCATCTGCTACTACGCTTACTGGGCCTCTACCGAGTTGGCTGCCGAGCGCGGCAAGTACTCCAGCTACAAAGGTTCTTTGTGGGATCAGGGCATCTTGCCTTTGGACACATTGGACATGCTGCAACAAGCCCGCGGTGGTTATGTTGAAGTCGACCGCAGCAGCACCATGGACTGGGACGCTTTGCGCAAGAAGATTGCCAAAGACGGCATGCGCAACTCCAACTGCGTGGCCATTGCGCCTACCGCCACCATCTCCAACATCATTGGTGTGGACGCCTGTATCGAACCTTGCTTTGGCAACTTGTCGGTCAAGTCCAACTTGTCTGGCGAATTCACCATCATCAACAGCTACCTGGTGCGCGACTTGAAGCGCCTGGGTCTGTGGGACGATGTCATGGTCATGGACTTGAAGCACTTCGACGGCTCTCTGCGTCCCATCGACCGTGTGCCGCAAGAAATCAAAGCCTTGTACGCCACTGCGTTTGAAGTGGAAACCACATGGATTGTGGAAGCTGCTGCACGTCGCCAAAAATGGATTGACCAAGCACAGTCGCTCAACATTTACATGTCTGGCGCGTCTGGCAAAAAACTCGACGACACCTACAAGCTCGCCTGGTTGCGTGGTCTCAAAACTACTTACTACCTGCGCACCATCAGTGCCACACACGCCGAGAAATCGACCGTGTCCAACAACCAAATGAACGCTGTGTCCTCGGGTTCTTCTGCCGGTGGTGCATCTGCTGCCAACGCATCTGCACCTTCACAGTTTTCTGCAGTGCCCGCCACCGATGTGAAGTTCACCGCCATCGATGATGTTGGCTGCGAAGCTTGCCAATAACGTTCGCACAATAACGTTCACACCATCAGGAAATTATTTTTCTCGATCACGAAATCACGACGAAGAAATACAATGCAAAAACGCAACACTTCTTCGCGTGATTTCATTTCATTTCAAAACATTGCTTTGCATTTCTGCCGCAAGCTTTCATAATCCACTCATTGGAAATTTCTATGTTGTCCTGGGACGAATCATCTAAACCTGCATTGCAACCTGCAATGCCAAGCTTCCCCCCAAGTGGTCCATCGGCTGATCGCTTTGCTGATCTGTCTTCATTCACCGCCAACGTATCGTCAGCCAACACATCTACAGCTCAAGCTGCAACACCTTCGCCCGTCATGACGGCCGCAGGCACACAGTCAGCTCCTACCGGCGCATCACGCCGCGTCAACGCTGCAGACAAACGCATCATCAATGGCCAAACCGACGTCAACCAGTTGGTGCCATTCAAATACAAATGGGCTTGGGAAAAATACCTGGCCACTTGCGCCAACCACTGGATGCCGCAAGAAGTCAACATGACGCGCGACATTGCACTTTGGAAAGACCCCAATGGTTTGACCGAAGACGAGCGCCGCTTGGTCAAGCGCAATTTGGGCTTCTTTGTCACAGCCGATTCATTGGCTGCCAACAACATCACATTGGGCACTTACCGCCACATCACAGCGCCCGAGTGCCGCCAGTTCTTGTTGCGCCAAGCGTTTGAAGAAGCCATTCACACCCATGCTTATCAGTACATCACTGAGTCATTGGGCTTGGACGAAAGCGAAATCTTCAACGCTTACAACGAAGTTCAGTCCATCCGCGACAAAGACGAGTTCCTGATTCCGTTCATTCACGCCATCATGGACCCCAACTTCAAAACGGGTACGCAGGAAACTGACCAAACCCTCTTGAAGTCACTCATCGTGTTTGCTTGCCTCATGGAAGGCTTGTTCTTCTACGTGGGCTTTACCCAAATTCTGGCTTTGGGCCGTCAAAACAAAATGACCGGTGCTGCCGAGCAGTACCAGTACATCTTGCGCGACGAATCCATGCATTGCAACTTCGGCATCGACTTGATCAATCAGATCAAACTCGAGAACCCCCAGTTGTGGACAGCCGAATTCAAAGCCGAAATCAATGCTTTGTTCTTGAAAGCCGTCGAACTCGAATACCGTTACGCCGAAGACACCATGCCCCGCGGCGTGTTGGGCCTCAACGCCTCCATGTTCAAAGGTTACTTGCGCTACATCGCCAACCGCCGTGCCACACAAATTGGCTTGGAAGCCCTCTTCCCCAACGAAGAGAACCCCTTCCCATGGATGAGCGAAATGATTGACTTGAAGAAAGAACGCAACTTCTTCGAGACCCGCGTCATTGAATACCAGTCGGGCGGTGCCCTGTCTTGGGACTAACTATTCAAACATGACGATCCAGTTTAAACCTCACACCACGACCGCTTTCAGCGGCGGTGGGGTGAGGTTTTTCCCTATTCAAGGTGGTGAGATTCAATCTCAGCACCTTGAATCGCTTTGCGACCCCAACATTCGCAAAGTGTTTCCCTCTGTTGATTTTTCTAATTGATCAAGGAGAAAAAAATCATGGCAACTGCAAAAAAAGCGGCACCGAAAAAAGTCGCAGCAAAAAAAGCGGCTCCTAAAAAAGCCGTCGTGAAGAAAGCCGCTGCTCCCAAAAAGGCAGCGCCTAAGAAGGCAGCAGCACCTAAAAAAGCAGCGCCTAAAAAGGCCGTAGCTAAGAAGGCAGCAGCTCCTAAAAAGGCCGCTCCTAAGAAAGCCGCTGCTAAAAAAGCTGCTCCTAAAAAAGCCGCTGCTAAAAAAGCTGCCCCTAAAAAGGCCGTAGCTAAGAAAGCTGCTAAAAAAGCTGCTCCTAAAAAAGCTGCTCCTAAAAAAGCCGCTAAAAAGCCAGCCAAAAAAGCTGCTAAGAAAGCTGCGAAAGCGCCCGCTGCCCCTGCTGCCGCTGCGCCTGCGTTGAATCCTCAAGCTGCCTGGCCGTTTCCTTCGGCCGCCAAGCCTTGATTCAAAGCTAATTCGTTAGCCCAAGCAAAAGCCCGATGCTGAAAAGCTTCGGGCTTTTTTAATGCTCAGGGATAGAAAGTCAGCAGCCGATAGCCTACAAATGCGCGCTCTGACTGCGACAAGGTCAGGGTCAATTCTTGCGACAGAATTTCCCCGGCCGACATTTGAGGGGGCGCTCCCCATTGCGTCACATTGAACACACGGCGCATCACAGGCTGGTCTTGTTCGTCCGTCAAAGTCAGCTCTACCCAGGGCGTCGCCACTGGAAAAGTAGCGGAATTTCTGAGGTCCATTTGAAATGACCAGACTCTGGGTGAATCATCGATGGCAAAAGCTGTGAGCTGCTCGGCCGCATGCACTTCATCAATGGCCGCATGATCGATCACCACCGCATCTGATTTTTGATAAGGCTTGATCTGGCAATGCACTAGTTCGCACATTGACAAGAGCAGCGGTCGCAGGCGAGGCTCTTGTGCCGCCCATTGATCTTTGAACAGCAGCGTCACTTGAAACAACAAACCGAGGCAACCCAACACAGCCCAGGTGATCAAACCTGCGTAGGTCATGGGCTGCGTCTTAG
>JBDLWA010000149.1:0-6003 GCA_039804505.1 Pseudomonadota bacterium | reverse complement strand
ACACCATTTCAGGTTCAGACTTGTCTGACAGCAGCACCTTGCGCCGCTTGGCCGATTTGGGCATTCAAACCCATGTGGGTCACAGTGCCGAGAACGTTCAGGGCGCCGATGCGGTGGTCACTTCCACTGCCGTCAAATCAGATAACCCAGAAGTGCTGGTGGCCCGCGCTCGCCAAATTCCCGTGGTGCCTCGTGCCGTCATGTTGGCCGAATTGATGCGCATGAAACAAGGCGTGGCCATTGCCGGCACGCATGGCAAAACCACGACCACCAGCTTGGTGGCCAGCGTATTGGCTGAAGGCGGCTTGGATCCCACCTTTGTGATTGGCGGCCGTTTGAACAGTGCCGGCACCAATGCCAAGCTGGGCACTGGCGATTACATCGTGGTAGAAGCCGATGAATCGGATGCGTCGTTCTTGAATTTATTGCCTGTGATGGCGGTGGTCACCAACATCGATGCCGATCACATGGAAACCTATGGCCATGACTTTGAAAAACTCAAGTCAGCCTTTGTGGAGTTTCTGCACCGCATGCCGTTCTACGGCACGGCCATTTTGTGCTCAGACGATCCCGGCGTTCGCAGCATTGTGGACAAGCTGGCCCGACCCGTCACCACCTATGGCCTGCAAGAAGGCGCTCAGGTCAGAGCGGTTAATTTGAAGGCTGAAAATGGCCAAATGCACTTCACGGTGCAGCGCCGAAACGGCATCACCTTGCCCGATCTGCCAGTGGTCTTGAATTTGCCAGGCGAACACAATGTGTTGAATGCCTTGGCGGCCATCTCTGTGGCGGTGGAATTGGGGGTAGACGATGCCGCTGTACAGCGTGCATTGGCCAACTTCAAGGGCGTGGGTCGACGCTTCCAGCGCTATGGCGAAGTCAAGCGCTTGAACGCACCCGGTAGCTTCACCCTGATTGATGACTATGGCCATCACCCTGTTGAAATGGCGGCCACGTTGGCAGCCGCACGCGGCGCGTTTCCAGGCCGTCGTTTGGTCTTGGCTTTTCAGCCACATCGCTACAGCCGAACCCGTGATTGTTTCGAAGATTTTGTGCGCGTGATCAGCCACGGCGCCGACACTGTTTTGTTGTCAGAAGTTTATGCCGCAGGTGAAGCGCCCATCGTCGCTGCAGATGGTCGATCTTTATCGCGTGCTTTACGCATCGCCGGCAAAATTGAACCCGTTTTTGTAGATAAAATTGAGGGCATGGCGCAGGCTATTTTTGACAATGCAAAAGACGGTGACATCGTCATTTGCATGGGTGCCGGCTCCATCGGCGCAGTGCCTGCCCAAGTCCAAAAAATGGGAGGTGCGGCATGAGCATGACGTCCTCTCAATTTGGCAAAGTGGCAGTGCTCATGGGCGGTCAATCTGCCGAGCGCGAAGTCTCCTTCATGTCAGGCAATGGCGTCCTCAGCGCCCTGCGCAACCGAGGTGTCGATGCACACCCCTTCGATCCTGCTGAGCGCGATTTGGCCGATCTCAAAAAAGAAGGTTTTCAGCGTTGCTTCATTGCACTGCATGGCCGCTTTGGCGAAGACGGTACGGTGCAAGGCGCTCTCGAGCTGTTGGGCATCCCCTACACCGGATCTGGTGTGATGGCCTCTAGCATTGCCATCGACAAAACCATGACCAAACGCGTGTGGTTGTCGGAGAGCGTGCCCACACCTCGTTATGTGTTGCTCCATCAAAATAAATTGGACGAACAAGCTCAAGCCCATGTGTTGCAAACTTTGGGCTTGCCGCTCATCGTGAAGCCCGCACGCGAAGGCTCCTCCATTGGGGTGACCAAAGTCACGCAAGCCAGCGAATTGCCGCAGGCTTTGCAAGACGCCGCAAAATGCGATGCTGATGTGTTGTGCGAGCAGTTCATTGCGGGCGATGAAGTCACGTGCCCTGTGCTGGGTGAGGGTGACGCAGCGCATGCCTTGCCTGTCATCCGAATTGTGGCGCCTGCCGGCAATTACGATTACCAAAACAAATACTTCACCGACGATACGCAGTACTTGGTGCCATCGGGCTTGCCAGAGGCTGAAGAAAAAGCCATTCAAGCGCATGTGGTGAAGGCCTATCAAGTGCTGGGTTGCAAAGGTTGGGGCCGCATTGACGTGATGATTGATGCCGCCACGCGTCAACCCTATTTGCTTGAGATCAACACCTCGCCTGGCATGACCAGTCATTCCTTGGTGCCCATGTCGGCCAAAGCCGCCGGTATGGATTACGAAAGTTTGTGCATGCACTTGCTGGCCAACGCGGGCCTTGAGCACGACGTGACGCACAAGGATGTGGCATGAAAAAACCAATGACCTTGCCCATGGATGTGCGCCTGATGCAATGGACATCTTTTGTGATGTTTCTCATTGCGTTGGTCATGTGCATTGCCAGTGGCATGGGTTGGTTGCTGCGCCATCCTGCGTTTTCTATTCAAAGCGTTACGGTACGTGGCAATGTGACGCATAGCAATGCGGTCACTTTGCGCGCCAACGTCTTGCCACAACTCACGGGCAATTTCTTTACCTTGAATTTGTTGCAGGCACGTCAAGCCTTCGAGCAAATTCCCTGGATTCGTTCTGCCCTGGTGCGCCGCGAATTCCCCAATCGTTTGTCGGTCACCCTTGATGAGTATCAACCTGTGGCGCAATGGGGCACAGAAGGGGATGGCAAGTTTTTGAGTGTTGAAGGTGCTGTGTTTGAAGTCAATGCAGACGATGTGGACAGTGATGCGTTGCCTACCCTCAAAGGCCCAGAGTCGCAAGCCAAGACGGTGCTAGAGATGTATCAATTTCTCAAGCCCATGATGGCTAAATTGGACATGGGCTTAGACAAGTTGGAGTTGAGCCAGCGTGGCAGCTGGACGGCTCAGCTTGATTCTGGTGCCACGCTTGAACTGGGGCATGGCACGCAACAAGAAATTCACGACCGGCTGCAGTTGTTCTTTAGAACACTGACGCAAGTGGCTTCGCGCTATGGACGCACAAGCACTTCCCTGTTGTCGGCAGATTTGCGTTATGAAAGTGCTTATGCCTTGAGGTTGCGCGGTGTGAGCACTTTGGCGGTAGATGGTTTGAAAAAGCCTTGAACAGTCAATTGAAGATTTAGATAAGAACGGTTGGACATATGGCAAAAGAGTACAAAGATTTGGTGGTCGGTCTCGACATTGGTACCTCCAAGGTCATGGTCGTCGTGGCCGAGGTCATGCCAGGTGGTGAGTTGAAACTGGCCGGCATGGGCGTGGCCCCTGGCAATGGTTTAAAGCGGGGTGTGGTGGTCAACATCGACGCCACGGTGCAAAGCATTCAACAAGCTTTGAAAGAAGCTGAGTTGATGGCCGATTGCAAAATCACACGCGTCAATACGGGCATCACAGGCAGCCACATTCGCGGCTTGAACTCTAGCGGCATGGTGGCGGTGAAAGACAAAGAAGTCACGCCCGCCGATGTGGCCCGCGTGGTTGAAACGGCACGTGCCATCAACATTTCAACCGATCAACGTTTGTTATTGGTCGCGCCACAAGAATTTGTCATCGATGGCCAAGATGTGAAAGAGCCCATCGGCATGAGCGGCATGCGCCTTGAAGCCAAGGTGCACATCGTCACAGGCGCTCAAAGCGCTGCAGAAAACATCATCAAGTGCGTACGCCGTTGTGGCCTCGAAGTCGATCAACTCTTGCTCAATCCCTTGTCGTCCAGTTTGGCGGTGCTAACTGAGGACGAGCGCGAATTGGGCGTGGCTTGCGTCGACATTGGTGCCGGTACCACCGACGTGGCCATCTTTACCAATGGCGCCATTCGCCACACAGCGGTCATCCCTATTGCCGGTGACTTGATCACCAGCGACATTGCCATGGCATTGCGGACGCCCACCAAAGACGCTGAGGACATCAAAGTCGAAAGCGGTTGTGCCAAACAATTGTTGGCCGATCCAGAGGCACAAGTCGAAGTGCCTGGCTTGGGCGACCGCGCACCACGCATGTTGTCCAAGCAAGCGCTGGCCGGTGTGATTGAGCCTCGTGTGGAAGAAATTTTCTCATTGGTTCAGCAAGTCATTCGTGAATCAGGTTACGAAGAAGTGTTGTCTTCCGGCATCGTGCTGACAGGCGGCAGTGCTGTCATGCCAGGCATGGTGGAGTTGGGTGAAGACATCTTCCTGAAGCCTGTGCGCCGCGGCGTTCCCAAGTACAACGGCGCGCTGTCTGACATGGTCAGCCAACCGCGCGTGGCCACCGTGATGGGCCTCATGGAAGAAGCCCGCTTGGCCCGTTTGCGTGGTTTCAAAGTTTCGCAGAAGAAGGGTTCCATGAACAACGCCTTCACTCGCTTTAAAGATTTCATCGTGGGTAACTTCTGATGGATTGGCGCAAACTTTACTTGGCAAGGGGGAGTCCACATCAGCGATGTTGAATCTCACTTCACCTCACAAAAATAAAATTTTCAAAAATCAATATTTAGGCAACTGCAACAGTTTTAGGAGAGCACCATGAGCATTGAAATGATCCAAGTCGAAGAGTTCAATCAAGGAACGCAAATCAAAGTGATCGGCGTGGGCGGTGGCGGCGGTAACGCTGTCGAGCACATGATCGAGCGCAACGTTCAAGGCGTTGAATTCATTTGCGCTAACACCGATGCACAAGCATTGGCGCGCAGTGCAGCGCACCGCTTCATCCAATTGGGGCACACCGGTTTGGGAGCAGGTAGCAAACCAGAAAAAGGTCGCGATGCCGCTGAAGAAGCTGTGGAAGACATTCGCGCTGCCATCGAAGGCGCGCACATGTTGTTCATCACAGCCGGTATGGGCGGTGGTACCGGCACAGGCGCTGCGCCTGTGATTGCGCGTGTGGCCAAAGAAATGGGCATCCTCACAGTGGGTGTGGTCACCAAGCCTTTCGACTTTGAAGGCGGTCGCCGCATGCAAAGCGCTGAAGCAGGTTTGGCTGAACTCGAAGCCAACGTCGATTCATTGATCGTGGTGCTCAATGAAAAGCTGATGGAATTGCCCGGCGGCGAAGACATGACCCAAGACGAAGCTTTTGCGCACGCGAATGACGTGCTCAAAAACGCGGTGGGCGGTATTGCAGAAATCATCAATGTGCCTGGCCACGTGAACGTTGACTTTGAAGACGTGCGCACTGTCATGGGCGAACCCGGCAAAGCCATGATGGGTACGGCTTCTGCCAGTGGCCCAGACCGCGCACGCATTGCGTCAGAGCAAGCAGTCGCTTGCCCTTTGCTCGAAGGCATCGATTTGTCTGGCGCCAAAGGGGTGTTGGTGTTGATCAGTGCGGCCAAAGGCTCCCTCAAATTGAGCGAGTCCAAGCAAGCCATGAACACCATCCGTGCTTATGCTTCCGAGAGCGCACACGTCATTTACGGTACAGCTTATGACGAAAGCCTGGGCGACGAAATTCGTGTCACCGTGGTGGCCACTGGCTTGTCAAGCCAAGGTGCGCGCCGTACAGCGCCCCCATTGCAGGTTTTGCGCACAGGTACCGACAACGTGCCTTTCACTGTGGACACTGGCGATGCTGTGTCACCCACACTGGGTGGTCAAAACTCAGCCTTGGGTGGTGACTATGGTCGTTTGAACACGCCCAGCGTGTGGCGCACCAACCGCACCCAGGCTGCTGCCAAAGTCGACGGCATGGCATCTGCTGGCATGGACGACATTGAAATTCCAGCCTTCTTGCGCAAGCAAGCTGACTGAGATTCAAATTCAGTGGGTTTGAAAACCCTCTTGATGCAAGCTTGGTCTTGAAAAATTAAAATCAGCCCATGCTTGCACAAAGAACCATCAAAACCCTCACCCAAGCGGTGGGTGTGGGTTTGCACAGCGGCCAACGGGTTGAGCTGACGCTCAAACCCGCGCCGGTGAACACGGGCATCGTGTTTCGCCGAGTCGACTTGGCCGAGCCTGTGGACATTCACATCAATGCGCTGAGTGTCACCGACACGCGCTTGGCGTCGACCATTTCCAGTGGGCAAGCCAAGGTGCATACCGTTGAACA
>JBDLWA010000148.1:0-42918 GCA_039804505.1 Pseudomonadota bacterium | reverse complement strand
TACCCAGACGAGCGTTCTTTGTACGAGCTTCCGACAGCATATTGAACAGATGCAAACTGCCCAAGGTGTTGGTGGCTTTGGATCGGTAAAGTAAACGTTCGAGCACAGCAGGTCTTGTATTTTGTAAAGCAGGTATCTTAAAAATTTGGTATTTAATTTTCCTGACAGTCCCGTTCAAGACAAACCTCAATACCCAAATAAAAAAACCCGCCTGTGCAAACAAGCGGGTTTTCTCTTGCCCCGTGGATAGGGGGCAGGGCCTTGAGATTAGATGGTGTCGATGAAGCTGCGCAGTTTGTCGCTGCGGCTGGGGTGCTTCAACTTGCGAAGTGCCTTTGCTTCAATTTGACGAATGCGCTCGCGCGTCACGTCAAACTGTTTGCCCACTTCTTCCAAGGTGTGGTCGGTCGACATTTCAATACCAAAACGCATGCGCAACACTTTGGCTTCGCGCGGTGTGAGGCTGTCTAAGATATCTTTGACGACATCGCGCAAGCCGGCTTGCATGGCGGCATCGATAGGCGCTGTGTTAGCGCTGTCTTCGATGAAGTCACCCAAGTGGCTGTCGTCATCGTCACCGATGGGCGTTTCCATGGAGATGGGCTCTTTGGCAATCTTCATGATCTTGCGAATCTTGTCTTCCGGAATTTCCATCTTCTCGGCCAAGATGCTGGCATCGGGCTCAAAGCCAAATTCCTGCAAGTGCTGACGAGAAATACGGTTCATCTTGTTGATCGTCTCGATCATGTGAACGGGAATACGGATGGTGCGGGCCTGATCCGCAATAGAGCGGGTAATGGCCTGACGAATCCACCAAGTGGCATAAGTGGAGAACTTGTAGCCACGACGGTATTCAAACTTGTCCACGGCCTTCATCAAGCCGATGTTGCCTTCTTGAATCAAGTCAAGGAATTGCAATCCGCGGTTGGTGTATTTTTTGGCAATCGAAATGACCAAACGCAAGTTGGCTTCAATCATTTCTTTCTTGGCGTGACGAGAAGCGCGCTCACCGGCATTCATGCGCTTATTGATGTCTTTGAGTTCGTCCAAAGGCACCACCACACGTGACTGCAAGTCGGTCAGTTTCTGCTGCAAATCTTGCACGGGTGGAATGTTGCGACCCATGACGGCGCTCCAAGGCTTGCCTGCGGCTGCTTGTTTTTCGATCCATTTCAAATCGAGCAAATGTGAGGCAATGCGTTGGTTGTTTTTGTCGCGACCGCTGAATTCTGCAATGAACTGATCTTGGGGGTAACCGCACTTGTCCACAATGATGCGACGCAATTCGCGTTCTTTTTTACGCACATCATCGACGTGGCCACGCACCATGTCACACAACTTTTCAATGGTCTTCGCTGTGAAGCGAATGGTCATCAATTCGTCGGACAATTCTTTTTGTGCTTTTTGATAAGCGGGTGTGCCCCAGCCTTCTTTGGCCGAAATGGTGTGAACTGTTTCGAAGAGTTCAGTGATGCGGTCAAAACGCTCAAGGGCTTGGTTCTTCAACTCTTCCAGTTTTTTGGTCAGCGCTTTGGAGCCACCTTTGCCGTCGTCATCATCTGACTCGTCAAATTCGTCGAAATCTTCTTCCGCCACATAGTCGTCGGCTTCATTGATGTTGGAGAAACCATCCACCACGGTAGAGATGACCACTTTGCCCTCACGAATTTCACCGGCCAATCGCAGAATTTCTGCAATGGTAGCGGGGGAGGCACTGATGGCGGTCATCATGTCCATCAAGCCGCCTTCAATGCGCTTGGCGATTTCAATTTCGCCTTCGCGTGTGAGCAACTCAACGGTTCCCATTTCGCGCATGTACATGCGAACGGGGTCGGTCGTGCGACCGAACTCACTGTCCACCGTGGACAAAGCAGCTTCCGCAGCTTCTTCCGCTTCTTCTTCGGTAGAGCCTGTGGGAGCGTTGTCGGTGATGATCAGGGTTTCAGCATCGGGTGTTTGTTCGTAAACCGCCACGCCCAAATCGTTCAGGGTGGCAATCACCACTTCTAAGGTTTCAGCGTCGACCAACTTGTCGGGCAAGTGGTCAGAAATTTCACCGTGTGTGAGGTAGCCACGTGTTTTGCCCAACTTGATCAAAGCCTTCAGGCGTTGACGACGTTTGGCCATGTCTTCTTCGGACAACACGGTTTCATCCAAACCGAACTCTTTCATCAAGGCACGTTCTTTGGCCTTGCTGATTTTCATTCGCAGTGGTTTGACTTTTTCAGTGGACTCGGGAATGGGCTCACCGGCTAAGTCGTCTTCAATGTCGCTCATATCTTCGTCGACGGGCGCTGAGACATCCGCTTTAGGCTTGCGGCCACGCTTCGCGCCAGCTGCTTTTGCAGCAAGCTCTGGCGGTGTTGTTTTGGCGGGCTTGTCAGCCTTGGCGCTTGCCGCTTTGCTGCTTGTTTTGCTTTCAGCTTTAGCGATCGCTTCTGCTTCGGCTTTGCTGGGTTTCTTTTCAGGGGCCTTGCTGACGGCTTTCACAGCTTCTTTCACAGGCGCTTTTTTCACTTCAGGTTTGACAGCTTTGGCGGGCGCCTTGGCTGCAACTTTAACGGGCGCTGAATTTTTGGATGCGGGCACTGAGCTAACTTTCTTGGCCGGTGCGACAGCTTTGGCGACAGGTTGAGGCGCTGCTTTGACGGGTGTTTTCACCGGTGCCTTGACAGCTGCTTTAGCAGCTGCCTTAACGGGCACTTTGGCAATCACTTTTGCAGGCGCCTTGACTGGGGCTTTGGCTTTGACCGGACTTGTTTTGGCCGCTGCCTTCGGGGCTGGTTTTGCCACCGACTTGCTCACCGGTTTTGCAACGGGCTTGGCAACGGTTTTAATGGGTTTCTTTGCGCCAGACGTGGCTTGTGCTTTAACGGGCTTCTTCGGTTTTTGAGCGGGCATGATGGACCTCAATACTTCAAACGGACTCGGAAACAAACGCTGCGCCACAAACATCTGGCGCGAGTGAAAATGCAAATCAGCGCCTGAGCACAGGCGGCTTTTTTTGCAAGGGCATGGGGCAAGATGTGTGGGCGAACATTTGGAATGCAGTCCTTGCGGTGATTTGGCCGTCCCGTGTTGGGAGATGCGCTGAGGCGTTGGCCGGGTCCGGAGGTGCTGCTGTCGCTCTTGCCTGGAAAAATGGATTATACCCAAACTGGGCGGTCCCAATCAATGAACTTCAGTCTCCATCAGGGCTCTGCGCCTTTGATGTAACTCACGCCATCGTTGGAAAGCTTCGGGGTCCTGCGTGCTTTCTGCCGCTTGAAGCGCCTCTGTTTCTAGGCTTTTCAAGCGGTCAATCAGCATGAAATTGAGCAGCAAACGCAATTCTTTGTGAGCCTCTCCGGGTTCGGCATCCAAATTTTGTTCGGGTTCGGCGGGGAGGTGAGAGCCCATGAGCTTTTCGGCCAGGCCCGAAAAAGCCTGTGATGTCAGTTCGTTTTGCAAGGTGCCCCAGGCCAAAGGGCCGTGGTCGTGGAATTGACTCTCTAGCCACCGCATCAAGTCGCCATGTTGGCCCGCTAGTTCACACAACATGGCGTGGTCTTCATCGGACAGTGCTGCCCACAAGGCCATATTGGACAAAATGAGTCTGACCGCATGGTCAGCCCGACTGGCCGGCTGTGTTCTTGGGCCTAGGGTAGATGCGCTGTCGGTGCCATTGCCGCCTACCAAGCGCCATTTACCAGAGGCGTCTTGTTGCCAAGTTTTGCCATCTGGACGAGGACGTCGTCCTTGGGCTTGATAGATCGCCTTGCGTTCTGGTTCAAATGGTGAGGGGTAACCTTCGGGATCTTCAAAAGCCCCAGAATTTCCACCCTGTTGGGATCTGGCAGAGGATCGACCAGCAGAGGGCGAGGTCGACGCGATGCCACGCGGTTGACTTTTGGCAGCTTGCGCTTCGGCTTGCTGCAACCACAGCCCCGCCAATTCTGCGGGGTCCAGCTGAATTAAATGGGCCAACTCCGTCAAAAGTTGTCTTTTCAGGGCGCCATCTGGCAGCGCTCGCCACAAGGGGCTGGCATTGCTCGACAGATGCGCACGACCCTCTGCAGAGTCCAAATCACAGCCTTCCGAAGCCACTTCAATTAAAAACTTTGAAAGAGGCGTGGCTTGGGTCACACACACTGAAAATGCGTCTGAGCCATGCTCTCGGATGTAGCTGTCTGGATCGTGCTCTTGGGGCAAAAATAAAAACTTGATGCTTCGAACATCTGTGGCGTAACTGAGTGCGCCATCTAATGCTTTTCGAGCCGCTCTGCGACCTGCGTTGTCGCCATCAAAACTAAACACGACCGAGTCGGTAAAGCGAAACAATTTTTGAACGTGATCGGGTGTGCAAGCGGTGCCCAAGGTTGCCACGGCATTGGGGAATCCCCATTGCGCAAGTGCCACCACATCCATGTAACCTTCTGTGACCAACACATAGCCTGTGCTGTGAATGCTGTCTCGCGCCTCAAACAAACCATACAGCTCGCGCCCCTTGTGAAACACAGGTGTTTCGGGGGAGTTGAGGTATTTTGGGGTGCCATCACCCATGACACGTCCGCCAAAGCCAATGCACTCGCCTTTGATGTTTCGAATGGGGAACATCACGCGGTCACGGAATCGGTCGTAGCGCTTGTCGTCATCTTCATTGACGATGACCAGGCCACTCTCGGCCAACAAAGGATCGTCGTAATTGGGAAAGACGCTGGCCAAACTGCGCCAACCTTCTGGGGCATAGCCCAGACCAAAACGCTTGGCGATTTGACCTGACAAGCCGCGACCCTTGAGGTAGGCCACGGCCTTGGGTGCTGATTTAAGGTGCTGGCGGTAAGCTTCACCGGCTTTTTCTAAAAGTTCTGTGAGCGATGTTTGCTTTTGTTTTTGCTCTGCAGCCTTGGCGCGATCTTGGGGGGATAGATCGTCTTCAGGGACAGTCATGCCGGTTTGTTGCGCCAAGTCTTTGACCGCTTCAATGAAGGTCATGCCAGCATGGTCCATCAAAAATCCGATGGCATTGCCATTCTTGCCACAACCAAAACAATGGAAAAATTGTTTGGTTGGACTGACCGTAAAACTGGGTGATTTTTCGCCATGAAATGGACAGAGGCCCATGAAATTAGCGCCCCCTTTTTTCAATTGGACATAGCGTCCCACCACCTCCACGACATCAACGCGGGAGAGCAGTTCTTGAATAAAAGATTGAGGTATGGCCACGGCACTATTTTCCCCCAAGTTTGTGGGTTGATGGATAAAAAAAAGCCCTGCAGTGCAGGGCTTGTTCAGATGCTAGAAAAATCAGGCAGCTTTCTTTTTAGCTTTTGTCTTTTTCTTTTTGGCAGCTTTTTTGGCAGCTTTAGGTGCTTCTGCTGCAGGCTTGGCTGCAGGCGCAGCGTTTGGCGCAGCAGCCGGTGCTGGGGCGGGCGCGGCGGCTGGCGCTGCGGGGACCACAGGTGCAGTAGGCGCAGCAGTTTGAGCCACAGAGGCCAAAGCCATGGTGCTCAAGACACCTGCAACGATGAGTTTGTACATGGAATTTCCTTCAAAAAACAAAACAGTTATAGGATACAACGAATCTAAAGGGGTTCTAGATGACATCAATCAATATTAAATGCATGAACCGTCAATTGCCCTGCGTCGCGATCTGAAAAGTAGTGCTTTAAAGTTTCTTGTACTGTTCTAAAGGCTAATTCATCCCAAGGAATCTCGTCCTCCGAAAACATGCGGGCTTCTTGAGTTTCAAAGCCAGGGTTGAATTGTTCGTGTTCCAGTTCGGCCAAATAATAGAGATGAACTTGGCCCACTCTTGGCACACTCATCACTGTGAAGAGAGGCCCCATTTTGAATGCGGCACCAGCTTCTTCAGTGGTTTCGCGAGCCGCACCTTCTGCGGTGCTTTCGCCCAACTCCATGAACCCTGCCGGCAGGGTCCACTTGCCTTTACGTGGCTCTATGTTGCGTTTGCACAGCAAAACACGTGATCCCAAATAGGGCACAGTGCCAACCACATTCAATGGATTTTCATAGTGCACCAAATTGCACTGTGTGCACACTGCGCGCTCTTTGGTGTCGCCATCATCGGGCAGACGATACAAAACTGCCGAGCCACAAGCTCGGCAGTGTTTGATCAGTTGGCGTTGGTAGCTCAAGCTTTTTTCGCTGGCGCTTTGGCTGCAGGTGCTTTGGTGTGCTTCTCAATCAAAGCGCGGGCTGTGTCCAACAATTTACGGCCATCAAAACCGCGCTTGTTCATGTCTTCAACCCATTCCACTTCTAGCATGCGTGACTTGCGACGGAACTCTTGTGCATCTTCGGCACTGACCGTGAAGATGGCGTTGTTACGATCGCTGGCTGCTTTACGGCCTGGGGCGTCACCTTCTTGCTGCACTTTACCCAACCATGCCGATGTCTCCATGCCACTGTTGTTGTCGATGATTTTTTTCAAATCGGGTGGCAAAGAGTTGTACTTGGCTTTGTTCATGGCCATGACAAAGGTGGTGGTGTACAAACTGCCACCCGCGGGATCAAATTCTGCGTGGTACTTGGTCAACTCATGGACTTTGACCGATGGCACCACTTCCCAAGGAATTACGGCGCCATTGATGGTGCCTTTGGACAAAGCATCGGGAATACCGGGCAAAGGCATGCCAACAGGAATAGCGCCCAAAGCACCCATCAACTTGGTCACTTGACGTGTTGGTGCGCGCATTTTCAAGCCCTTCATATCCGCAACGCTCTTCACAGGTTTGTCTATGGTGTGAATGACGCCAGGACCATGCACTTGCAAGGCAATGACCTGAGTTTCTTTGAACTCATCGGGTGCCATGGTTTGAACGTATTCCCAGTAAGCTTTAGACGTCGCTTCAGCGTTGGTCATCATGAAGGGGAGTTCAAACACTTCAATGCGAGGGAAGCGGCCCGCTGTGTTGCCTGGCAATGTCCAGATGATGTCTACAACGCCATCACGCGCTTGGTCGTACAACTGAACAGGCGTGCCGCCCAATTGCATCGCTGGATAAGCTTCAAACTTAATGCGACCACCCGACTCTTTTTCGACTTTGTTCATCCATGCTTTGTGCATGTTGAGCCACACATTGGACTGTGGCGCCATGAAGGTGTGAAATTTGAGGGTGACTGTTTGTTGTGCAAAACCTGTGAGCGCTGGCGCTGCAATGGCAGCGGCTGCGCCAGATTTCAAGAGTGAGCGGCGTTTAATCATGAAAGTCTCCAGTAATTTATAACTTGAATGTTAACGGATTGGGGTTTCAAAAACCAAGTTCAGATCAAGCAACGTATTGAATCAACCACAGGGAAATCCCGGGGAAGAACAACAGCAAGGTGGTCCGAATGGTGTCGCTGATCAGGAAAGGCATCACACCTTTGTAACTCTCAGAGATCGGCACATCCTTGGCCATGCTGTTGACCACATAAACATTGAGGCCTACGGGCGGTGCCAACATGCCAAAGCCAACCGTCATCAAGACCATGATGCCGAACCAAATGGCGGTGGGTTCTTTGGCCATGCCAAAGTCAAGACCCATGATCATGGGGAAGAAAATGGGGATGGTGAGCAAAATCATGCTCAGCTCGTCCATCACGGCGCCCAAAACCACATAGAACAACAAGATGGCCGTTACCACCATGAGCGGTGCGAGGCCCCAACTGCCCACGACTTCCGCCAACTGGTTGGGTACTTGGGTCAAAGCCAAGGACGAGTTCATCACATCCGCGCCAATGAAAATCATGAAGATCATGGCCGAGCTTTCAGCGGTTGCGTAGAAGCACGTTTTGAATTTTTCCCAATTGATTTCACGCTTCAACAGCGCTGCCACAAAAGTTGACGCTGCACCGACACCCGCACCCTCGGTAGGCGTAAAGAAGCCACCGTAAATGCCGCCAAAGACAATGACAAAGATAGTTGCAATGGGTGCAATGCCTGCTAAAGCGGCTAAAGAAAAACGCTCAATGTTGTCATCTACTTCGGGGGCTTGTCCAGGCACCAGTCGAACATAAATGGCAATGGCAATCATGTAGCCCACCATGGCAATGATGCCGGGAATCATGGCGGCCGCAAACAATTTGGCAATGTTTTGCTCCGTCAAAATGGCATAAATGACCAAGGGCACAGAGGGTGGGATCAGAATGCCCAGGGTGCCACCCGCTGCTAAAGTGCCTGTGGACAGGCGACCAGAGTAACCATGTCTTTTCATTTCGGGCAGGGCAACACCTGTGATGGTGGCAGCAGTGGCCACAGAAGAGCCACAAATTGACCCAAATGCGGCGCTGGCCAAAACCGCTGCCATGGCCAATCCACCTTTAAAACGTCCCATCACGCTGGCAGCGAATTGGAACAAGGCTTTGCTGATACCGCCTTGCGTTGCAAAGTGGCCCATCAAAATGAACAAGGGAATGACAGACAGGTCGTAACTTGCAAAACGCGCAAACGCCAGATTGTTCAAGAAACTAGAGTAAGCACTCCAGCTTGTTTGCATCAAATAGCCTAGCGTTCCCGCTGAAAACATGGCCACTGAAATGGGCACGCGGATGGCCATGAGTACCAACATGGCGCCAAAAATAATCAAGCACAGGGTTAAGGCACTCATGCTGCAGCTCCTTCGGTCTGGGCAAACTTATCGCCGTGGATGGCTTGAGCCAAGGCAATGACGGCGCTTAAAACCAAGGGAGGCACCATCGCCGCATAAACAATCCATTCTGGAAAACCCAACATCATCGAGCCCGATTGAGACACCCAAGCATTCATGCCACCTAACGTGGTGCGCCATGCCAAAAGCCCAAAAGCCATGGCCATGAACAATGCCCCTAGGCGATCGAGTTGAACAATGGTGGCTTCACTGGCCTTGGCTGTGAAGAAGTCAACAATGATGTTGGCTTTTTTGAATTGACACAAGGGCATGAACAGCGCAATGGCCGCGCCCGTAGCGACGCCTGTCAATTCAAAGTCACCCACGATGGTGTCACCCGTCGTGTTTCGGCCAACAAGGCTGTAACAAGTCATGAGCGTGATGAATGTGAGCATGGCGCCGGACAGCACACTGCAAAATTTGGCCAGTGATTCAAGAATTTTCAAGTTGGACTCCAAAAACGGAGCCCGTGGCTCCGTTGTGTTCGCTTTGATTATTTGGCAGGATCAATTTTGACATTGAGGGTGGTTAAACCGCCCACGCGTCCTACCAATGTGTCGCCTGCCACCACGGCTGCAACGCCCTCTGGTGTGCCAGTAAAAATCAAGTCACCGGGTTGCAATTCCCAAGCAGCTGACAAATGCTCAATGGTTTCGGCCACATTCCAAATTAACTTGGCCACGTTGCTGCTTTGACGAACGGCGCCGTTGACATGCAGGTCCAATTCAGCGTTGTTGACATCACCAGCCTGGGCTTTGAGTGTGATGGGGCCAATGGGGCCTGAGTGATCAAAGCCTTTGCCAATGCACCATGGGCGGCCTTGTTTTTTCATTTCGTTTTGCAAGTCACGACGTGTCATGTCCAGACCGACGGCGTAACCGTAAATGTGTTTTTCGGCATCGGCTGCTTTGATGTTGCGGCCTCCAGTACCAATGGCCACCACCAATTCAATTTCATGATGCAGGTTTTGCGTCAGGCTAGGGTAGGGCATGTGACCTGTTTCGCCTTCATTCACCACGACCAGTGAATCGGCAGGCTTCAAGAAAAAGAAAGGGGGTTCACGGCCAGTGAAGCCCATTTCTTTGGCATGTTCTTCGTAATTACGACCGACGCAGTAAACACGTCGAACTGGAAATCGTTCAGCTTGACCCAAGACTGGTATGGATGAAACGGCAGGCGGTGTAAATACAAAACTCATGGGAACCTTTCAGTCGTAGAAGTTAGATGCAAACAAAAGCGTCTTTGGTAAGTATACTTATCAATGGACGATGTTGTCCAACATTGTGAATCATAGTGCGATGAAAAAGACTTTTGACTTTGCGCAGGCACCAGGACACTTAGTGCGTCGCACGCAGCAAATTGCTGTGGCGCTGTTCATGGCTGAGTTGGCCCATGAAGATGTCACCCCGGTTCAATTTGCCATCTTGAACGCATTAATGGACACGCCCGGCATTGACCAAGTGACTTTGGCGTCGCTCGTGGCTTTTGATGCAGCCACTTCTGGCTCCGTCATTGGGCGTTTAGAAGCCAAAGGATGGATTCGGCGCGAGCCCGATCAGGTGGATCGGCGCAGAAAATTATTGTGGGTGACCGAGTCGGGACAAGAAGCCAATCTGCAAATGAAATCGGCCGTTGAAAACGTTCAGCAAAGACTCCTCAGCCCCCTCAATGCCGAAGAGGCAAAGACATTGGTCGCATTGTTATCAAAACTGGTTGCAGGACACGAGTCTTCAAATTGACCAACAAGGCTTGAATTAACTTTTGTAAGTCAATTCAAAATGCTCAACAAATGGGGGGGCCGCAAAGAAGGGACCCACAATGGCACGCCATTCTGTAAACAAGGGTGACTCTCGAAAGCCCACAGTGTGGTCTTCTAAGGTATCCCAAAAAATTTGCAACACAAAGCGATCTGGATTTTCAATGCCACGATTGACCTTGGCGCCCTGAAATCCTTTGGCACGAGAAATCACGGTGCTGATGCCCCGCGCAATGGCCTCTTCAAAGGCTTCATGTTGACCGGGGGTAATGCGAATGTCTGCTAGTTCGAGAATCATGATGTTCCTGATAGGTCTAATGAGACGGATAAAAAGATGTGTTGTGACAGTACCAGCCTATTTTGACAAATTAAAGACGCCTTTGCTTGGCAACCCACAACACGAGACTCACAAAGGCGACTGTTACCACCAACAACGCAAAGCTACTGGCTGCCCAAAATGTACTGACTTCGGGGCGGGCCATGAGGCTGCCCCAACCCTGATAAGCCCACAGATAGGCGCCGCCTAAACCAACGCCCCACAACATCACGCTGTAGATGGCCAGGGGTAAGAGGGTCATTCGATAGCAACGCAAGATAAAAGCGCACACCGCTTGGAGCGCATCGACTAAATGGTAGAAAGCGACCCATGCCAATACGCTTGTAGCCGCCAAAGCAACTTCAAGATTGGCTGAGAACAAATGTGCCAAAGGTTCTCGAAAAATACCCAACAAACCACTGCAAAGAATAGCCAGCATCAGGCTGAGTTTGAGTCCTGTATGCGCCGCTTTTTCAGCGTTTCTGGCTTTGCCTGCACCCAACCAAAACCCCACGCGCGCACTACAGGCAATGCCCAAGGCCAAAGGCACCATGTACATCAAACTGGCCAGGCTGGTGGCAATTTGATGGCTGGCTGCCGCCACCACACCTTGCCTAGAAATGAAGAGGGCCATCATGGTGAAGGCGGTGACCTCCACCATCAATGACAAACCCGAGGGCACACCCAGTCTCAAAAACTGACCTAAGCTTGCCCAGTTGATAGGCTCCATGGGCTGCCAAATTTTGTAGTCGGCATACACCGCTTGATGTCTTAAAAAATAAAAGCTCATGCACATCAACCAAGTGTTGACCACCAGGGTGGCCCACGCACAGCCCACAACGCCTTGCGCTTCAAGACCCAGTCCCCCTAAAGTGAACCAAATCGACAAGGGAATCTTGATGACCAATGCTGCAATTTGCAGTCCTGTGACCCAAAGCGGCATGCCTAAGCTTTGATTCAAGGTGGCATACATCCGAAACAGCAGGGAGGGCCCGACCGCAACAGCCAGTACTTGGAGGTAGGCTTTCACGTCGGCTTGCAATGCCTCTGGCACGCCGGTCCATTGAAGCCAAGGATCTGGCAACAACAAAGCCAAGGTGCCTAGACTGCTGGCGCCTAAACACAAATAGAGTGCCTGCCGCACGGATTGGCCTAGGGCCGCTTTCGCGCCTGCGCCCCTCAGTTCGGACCACACTGGCAGCAAGGCCTGCATGAGACCGTTGAGTGCCACATAAATACTGATGTAAATGGCCGAGCCCACCGAGAGGGCAGCCAAAGCAGATGCGTCATATCGGCCCGCAATGACAGTGTCGGCAATGCCAAAGGCCATCACAGCCAACTGACCGATCAAGACAGTGCCGGCATGCCGAACGATGGTTCGCGCTTCAAACATTCAACGGATTCTGTACAAAACGATGTCTTCGTTGTTATCGGAAGGCCGTCTGACGGTGGCGTGTTGAACCCATGCACTCATGTCCATTTCTCTGGGCAAGGTGTTGAGGGCCTGAGTATCCACAATGAGCCAAGCACAACGCTTCGAAGCGTTGTCAGAAGCCTCGTCTTTTGAGGCGAGTGGGCGCAGCGTGAGTTGTCCATGGAATTCAAAGGCAGTGCCTTGCGCTCTTGTGAGGCCATAGTAATGAACGCAGTCTGTCTCGCCTATCATCGATTTCACTTTGACGACCAAGGGCTCATAGCTTCTCGCAAAATTGAGCAAGGGAAGCCAAAGTGTCATGACCAACAACCAGCAAAGCGTGGCGCCGCCCGCAGGCAAGGCCATGCTTTTCCAGAGCGCAGACCGGTGACGACCTGCGCGCCATTTCACCAAGCTAGCCCACACCAAGGAGGCCACGAGACCGACCGCCAAAGCCCAGCCCGAAAAGCTGGGTTCAAATCCCGGTGCGAGTCTGCTGACATTGATGGCTGGCTGCGCGGGATAGCCAGTTTGCATCGACAACCAAACCACCCAAATGATCAGCGCACCAAAGCTGAAAAACAGCAAGGTGAACCAATCGATGAAGGCGCCGACACTTCGCCTCAGAGTGGGTAAGGCGAATGCCGCCAGTGTTGCAAAAGCAGGCAAGCCCAGCAGCAATGCACGATCGCTAAGGCCTGACAGCCATGTGTTGGTGATCGCCACGATACAAAACCACAGCGGTAAAGACAAGTGGGGATTGGCGAACAGATTTTTGAGTTGGTATCGCCAGCGCCAGAGGGTCCACAGCGCCAAGGGCCAGGTGGGCCATGTGAACCAAATCAACAAGCGGGTCATGGCCTTGATTTCAAAAACATGCGAAGAGGCCACACGCCATCGCCATAAACCCAGGGCACTGACCATGGCCGCAGTGATCAAACAAATCAGCAGGACCCAAGCCACATCGGTACTTTTTGCGCGCAAGGAATTGGGTTTTTGTCGGTCTAGCGCCATGATCAAAGCGCCACCGACACCCAAGATCATGGCCAGGCTTGGCGCGCCCGAAAGCGCCAAACCCAAGATGGCACAGGCGGCACTGATCAAAGCACCTTGGCGCTTTCGAGGTAAGTTGGCCAGTGCAAAGAACAACAAGGTGGCGAAACACAATTGAGCCGAAGCAGGTGTCGCCTCATGCGATAGTCTGGCCAAGCCTAGGCTGGCCAGCATGGCCAACAAACCCCCGTCGGCGATGGCGCGGGCGTAATCGGCAGGTCGGGCTTCGCCCCCAAATGCGAAGGTGACCGGCTGTGCTGCTGGCGTTCTGGCCAGTGCATAAACGCCATACCAAGTGGCGGTCAATGTGATGGCCAGCATGGCCATGAAAGGCATCCTGGCCGCCGTGTCTAAAGGCAATCCAGCTGGCGCCCATTGCATGGCCCAGGCACCTAGCCAGTATGGGAGCAGCGCGGCCAGTGGGTCGGCTTGCCCCAGAAGTGTGGGCTTGAGCCAGGAAACGGCCTCAGGTCCCAGCGCTTGCGCTAAGTGAAGCATGAAACCAAAGGCTTCCATGTCATCCGATTTCCAGGGGGTGCGACCTAGAAAACCAGGTAACACATATGCCAAACAGAAGCACAGCAAGACCCAGCGCGGTAAACGCCGCACGGCACTTTGCGCCACGATGGCAGGATTGGAAGAGGTGTCAGGCGCGTGGTAAGTCACAGATCGACATTATCAGAGAGCAGGGGCAAAAAACAAGGGCAGGCCGGTTGCCCGGGCTGCCCTGCATAAGTCAGAGAATGACTTGTGATTACTTGGTAATGCTTGTTTTACCGAAGCGGTTGCGGAATTTCTCAACGCGACCACCCATGTTGTCCACAGATTTTTGTGTACCTGTGTAGAAGGGGTGTGATTCGCTGGAAGTATCCAGTTTGAACAAAGGCAATTCGCGGCCGTCGTCCATTTTCACCATTTCTTTGGCATTGACGCAAGAACGTGTGACGAACTTGAAGCCGTTAGACAAATCCAAGAAACAAACTTCTCGGTAGTTGGGGTGAATGCCTTCTTTCATGATCTTTTCCTAGAGTTCAGTTGCGACAGCCGCCACCAGACCATCTGGGGTACTTTTCGCGAAAAACGAGATTATGGCATGAAATCAAAGACTTGCATGCCAAATTGGGGTCGTTAAAACAACTTTTTAGCCGCCTCGGCGCATCATGTCGAAGAATTCGACATTGCTCTTGGTGGCTTTCATGCTCTTCAGGACCATTTCCATCGCTTCGATTTCGTCCATGTTGTACATGAACTGACGCAAGATTCGGGTCTTTTGCAGAACTTCGGGTTGCAACAACATTTCTTCGCGTCGGGTACCGCTGCGGTTCAAGTTGATAGCAGGGAACACGCGCTTTTCGTACAAGCGGCGCTCCAAATGGATTTCGCAATTGCCAGTGCCCTTGAATTCTTCAAAGATCACCTCGTCCATACGGCTGCCGGTATCGACCAGGGCTGTGGCGATGATGGTGAGGCTGCCGCCTTCTTCCACATTGCGAGCTGCACCAAAGAAACGCTTGGGGCGTTGCAATGCATTGGCATCAACACCGCCGGTCAAGACCTTGCCGGAGCTGGGCACCACGTTGTTGTAGGCACGTGCCAAACGGGTAATCGAGTCCAACAAGATGACCACGTCTTTTTTCAGTTCTACCAAACGCTTAGCGCGCTCGATGACCATTTCGGCCACGTGCACGTGACGAGCTGCTGGCTCATCGAAGGTCGAGGCAATCACTTCGCCGCGCACCGTGCGCTGCATTTCTGTCACTTCTTCAGGGCGCTCATCCACCAGCAACACCATGAGGTGAACATCGGGGTTGTTGGCGGTAATGGCATGCGCAATGTGTTGCATCATGACGGTTTTGCCAGACTTGGGCTGAGCCACAATCAGGGCGCGTTGGCCTTTGCCAATGGGAGCAATGATGTCAATGACGCGGCTGGTGATGTTCTCGTCAGCCTTGATATCACGCTCAAGACGCATCTGGATGTTGGGGAACAAGGGCGTCAAGTTCTCAAACATGATCTTGTGCTTGTTGTTCTCTGGCAAATCGCCATTGACCTTGTCAAGCTTGGTGAGGGCAAAGTAGCGCTCGCCATCTTTTGGGATGCGAACTTCGCCTTCAATCATGTCGCCGGTGTGCAAATTGAATCTGCGCACTTGGCTGGGGCTGATGTAAATGTCGTCGGTGCTGGCGGTATAGCTGGTGTCGGGGCTGCGCAAGAAACCAAAGCCATCGGGCAAGATTTCTAGGACGCCATCGGCAAACACTTGTTCACCAGCACGGGCGCGCTTTTTAATGATGGCAAACATCAATTCTTGTTTGCGCATGCGGCCCGTATTTTCAATCTCAAGAGCTTCAGCTTGCTTGAGGACTTCAGACACGTGCAGTGCCTTGAGTTCGTTTAAGTGCATGGATTTACCTGCGTGTATCAACCCTCATGGGTTGTCGTCAAAAAATGGGGGAGGGGGTAACCGAAAATTTCAAGTACTTCGTTTCAATTGCATAGAAACCAAAGCCTGAAACCTTGCGTCAAAGGCGGGTAGAAGACGCTGGGGACTTTAATAAGTTTCTAACTTGAAACTGTGCTGTAACCCTTTTGGGGTTCAACGAAACGGATTATGACAGGATTTTGGGATGCACCACAAGGATTGACCGGAAGACCCCGAGCTAGGCCATTTTGAGGGGGCCACCCGATCAAGTGGGCCGGGTAGCTCTGGGAAGAGGGACCCGGTCAATGCATCAAACCAATTGTTGGTCAATGAAAGCGGTCAATTGAGCTTTGCTCATGGCGCCCACTTTGGTCGCAGCCAATTGGCCATCTTTGAAAATCATCAAGGTGGGAATGCCACGAATGCCAAATTTGGCAGGGATGTCACGGTTTTCGTCGACATTCATTTTGGTAATTTGCAACTTACCTTCGTAGCCGGTTGCCACTTCATCCAAAATGGGGGCAATCATTTTGCAGGGACCACACCATTCAGCCCAAAAATCAACGACCACGGGTTTGTCTGACTTGATGACGTCAGCATCAAAGGAAGCGTCGGTAATGTGTTTGATCAATTCGCTGGCCATGGCCCATTCCTTGTAAAAATGATTTGCGCTAAAGTGCGTTTCTAAAGTTTCGTTATTTTGACAGAAACCCATAAATCCGCTCAGTCATCAGGGCATCATTTGTTTCTTTGAGTCCTCCACGAGACTCAGCGCGCTTTCTTTTTTTCAATTCATGAATTCCAACTTGCAGTTTTTAGAGAGTTCACAGACCATTTCTGTCGCCATTGTGGGCGGCGGTCCAGCAGGTTTGATGGCGGCCGAAATCCTGTCAAATTTAGGTCGTGAGGTTCATGTGTTTGATGCCATGCCCTCGGTGGGGCGTAAATTCTTGCTAGCGGGGCGTGGTGGTCTGAATTTGACGCACTCAGAGCCCACGGCCAAATTGATGACGCGATTCGGTGACAAGCAAGCGCACATCACACCTGCCCTGAGTGAATGGGGCGCGGCAGAGTTGCGGCAATGGGCCCACGGTTTGGGCATTGAAACCTTTGTGGGCACCTCGGGACGTGTTTTCCCAACGGAGATGAAAGCCGCCCCATTGCTTCGTGCCTGGCTTCAGCGCTTGCGACACCCGCTTCAAGGCAAGCCGGTCAAATTTCACATGCGTCACAAACTCATGGGAATGACCTCATTGCTTGGGGCAAGGCCTGGTCAAGTTGAACTAGATTTTGAAATTCAAGAAGTAGGCACAGCAAACGTGAAGTCTTCAAAAGTGAGAGCGCATGCCGTGATATTGGCGCTGGGTGGCGCCAGTTGGTCTAGGCTGGGGTCCGATGGCGCTTGGGTCCCATGGCTGGCGCAGAAAGGCGTGCCCATCAGTCCGCTTCAACCGGCCAACTGCGGTTTTCACGTGGCGGGGCGTGCAGGGCAGGGTTGGACCCCATTTTTTACAGACCGATTCGCGGGGCATCCGCTGAAGTCGGTAACCCTGTCATGGCACACCGCCCAAGGCGATCATCGAAGCCAAGCGGGTGAATTTGTGGCCAGCGCTTATGGCTTAGAAGGCAGTTTGATTTACGCGGCATCAGCCGATTTGCGAGAGCAGATCAACGCACAGGGCTTTGCGGAAATTGAAATGGACTTGTTGCCGCACCTCTCGCCTGAAAAGGTCTTGGCGGAGGTATCACATCCCAAAGGTTCGCGCAGCTTGTCTTCGCACCTCAAAAGCCGCTTGGGTTTGGAGGGTGTCAAGATGGCTTTGTTGAATGAATTGCTGTTACCCCAAATCTTGCAATCGCCTACCTTGCTTGCCCAAGGTATCAAGGCCTTGAAGGTCAAGCTCTTGTCTACCCGGCCCATCGATGAAGCCATCAGTACCGCAGGGGGGATCTCTTGGCAGGGGATGACGCCCAGCCTAGAACTGAAAGATTTACCAGGTGTGTTTTGCGCGGGTGAGATGCTGGACTGGGAGGCGCCCACAGGCGGCTATTTACTCACGGCCAGCTTGTCTACAGGGGTGAAAGCGGCACAGGGCGTTCACCAAAAAATGAAAGGTGACGAGCCTTGACCCCGGCACTGGCTCCACAGTTAGAGCTGCTTGGTTCCCCACCTGACTCGGTTGGCTGCTTGACCATGCGGGAAGGCCCGTCGAGCGCTATTGTAAGACACCGATAGAATCACCACATGTCTTATCTTGTTCTGGCACGAAAATACCGTCCTCGCAACTTCACTGAAATGGTGGGGCAAGAGCACGTCGTGCAAGCTTTAACCAATGCTTTGGTGCAACAACGCTTGCACCATGCCTATCTTTTTACAGGTACGCGAGGCGTGGGCAAGACCACGGTGTCCAGAATTTTGGCCAAATCCCTGAATTGCCAAGGCCTTGACGGTCAGGGGGGTATTACGGCGGAACCTTGTGGTGTTTGCCAAGCCTGCCAAGACATCGATGCCGGTCGCTTTGTCGATTACACCGAGCTCGATGCGGCGTCCAATCGGGGCGTTGACGAAGTTCAAAGCCTGCTGGAACAAGCGGTTTACAAACCCGTTCAGGGGCGATTCAAGGTCTTCATGATCGACGAGGTTCACATGTTGACCAACACGGCTTTCAATGCCATGTTGAAAACTTTGGAAGAGCCGCCCGAGTACCTCAAGTTTGTTTTGGCCACCACCGATCCCCAAAAGGTTCCCGTCACGGTGCTGTCGCGATGCCTGCAATTTAATTTGCGACCCATGGCCCCCGAAACGGTGTTCGAACATTTGACACAAGTTTTGGCGCACGAGAACTTAGTAGCCGAGCCGATAGCCCTCAGATTGCTGGCGCGTGCTGCACGTGGCTCGATGCGGGATGCCTTGAGCCTCACCGATCAAGCCATTGCTTTTGGCAGTGGTCAATTGCAAGAAGCCTCTGTGCGCTTGATGTTGGGCAGCGTGGACCGAAGCCATGTCTTGGGTTTGATTGATGCCTTGGTCCGTAGCGATGGTGCGGCGGTGGTTGCTATTTCAGAAAATTTGCGAATCAATGGTTTGTCTGCGGCTTCTGCACTGGAAGACATGTCGATGGTGCTTCAGCGCATGGCTGTATTTCAGGCAGTGCCTCAATCAGCCAACGAGAGCGATGAACCTGATCACTTAGAAATGTTGCGTTTGTCGCAGATCATGCCCGCCGATGAAACCCAACTTTTGTACAGCCTGTGTTTGCATGGCCGCACAGAGCTGGGTTTGGCGCCTGATGAATATGCCGCCATGACCATGGTCTTGCTCAGGCTGTTGGCATTTAAGCCGAAGCGGGGACAAGAGACCACCGCTTCTGCAAACTTGGCTGAAAAAAAAACTCTAACGCCAGCCGTCTCGGCACTTAATCCGCCCGCTGTTGCTCAACAGGCTGCCGCACCTTCGACGGTCACTTCAGTTTCTGCAACAACGCCTGCACCTGCAACTTCCCCCGTCGCCACACTTGCAAAGCCTCAAGCAGCGCTTCAAGCCAAACGGCAAATTCAGGTGGCAGAGCCACAAACAGAGCCACAAACGCCATCGGCTTGGGACCACGAAGGGGCAGAAGACACTTCATCTCCCTTTGTCGATTTGCCGATTCAAATCAAAACTTTGTCTGTGCGTGAGGCCTCTGAGCCAACACCCCGCACCACCACAAAAGTTTTAGTGCCGACAGAAGAGGGTGATTTTTGGACCGAAACCGTCAGAGCCTTGGTCAGTGCCGAAGCCATCACTGCACTTGTGCGTGAGCTGGCGCTCCAGTCGCAACTGATAGGACGCGATACCGATCAATGGCATTTGCGCATTGAAAGTGAGTCTTTAAATCAGGGGACAGCGCGTGACCGATTGCAGACGGCTTTGAATGCAGCAGGTCATTCGGTGAAATTGATGGTTGAAATTGGTAAAGTCACAGATTCGCCAGCCCAAAGAAATGCGGCGGCCTTGGCCGAAAAGCAAAAAGCAGCAGAAGACCTGATTCATTCAGACCCCTTGGTTCAAGCCATGGTTCAAGATTTCGGTGCCAAAATTGTGCCCGGCAGTATCAAACTTATTTCTTAGTTCATTGAAGGATTTTCATGTTTAACAAAGGACAACTCGCAGGCCTGATGAAGCAAGCACAGGCCATGCAAGACAACCTCAAAAAAGCACAAGACGAGTTGGCATTTGTCGAAGTTGAAGGCTCTTCTGGCAGTGGCTTGGTCAAGGTCTTGATGACCTGCAAGCACGCCGTGAAACGCGTCACCATCGACCCCAGTTTGTTAGCAGATGACAAAGACATGCTGGAAGACTTGGTGGCTGCTGCATTCAATGATGCCGTCCGTCAAGCAGAAGAAGTGTCTCAACAAAAGATGGGCAAGCTCACCGCAGGATTACCACCGGGCATGAAGCTGCCTTTCTAAGCTGAAGATTCATCAACGCGCTACTGTCGACACAGCCATGCAGAAACCCACACCTCACGCCCTGGATGCGCTGATTCAGGCTTTGCGCGTGCTCCCGGGTGTGGGCGCCAAATCGGCCTCTCGCATGGCATTTCATTTGATGCAACATGAAAGAGCCGGTGCCTTGCTACTGGCCAAGGCGCTGACCCATGCCGCCGACCATGTGCGTCACTGCACGGCCTGTCACACCCTGACAGAAACAGAAGTTTGCAGCATGTGCGCCGACCCCGAGCGGGATCGTTCACAGTTGTGTGTGGTCGAAACACCAGCTGACCAAGCGGCCATTGAGCGCACCTCCACATTTCGAGGTTTGTATTTTGTTTTGATGGGCAAACTCAGCCCCCTAGATGGCCTGGGTCCCCACGATTTGGGCTTTGAAAAGCTGGCAGATCGATGCAGCGATGGTTTGGTGCAAGAAGTCATCTTGGCCACCAACTTTACGGGTGAGGGCGAAGCCACAGCGCATGTCATCGCCGAGATGCTCAAGAAAAAAGGCCTGAGAGTCACCCGTTTGGCTCGCGGTGTACCTGCAGGCAGTGAGTTGGAATATGTCGATTTGGGCACCATTGCCCACGCTTTGCACGACCGTCGCTAGGCCTTCGCGCTAAATTCATTAGCGTTCTTCATTACGTAATTACCCGCTTGGGATGTTTCCCGATGCGCAAACACCGATACCTTTGTACTCTTAAGCCTTCATCTATGGGAACTAATCAAGGGTAATTGTGTCAATAGCAGGGGTTCGGCGCCGAGAATTCGCAGCCATGGCGATCGCCAGTGCGTGGGCTGTGCCGCAAATGGTGCAGGCTGCGTCTAACCCTCAAAAAGTCAACATTGCGTTGGCTGCGCGTCACAGCTTGTACCACTTGCCCTTGTTTCTGGCCGATCAATTGGGCTTTGTCAAAAACGATGGGCTCCAGATTGAATGGATTGATTGCGAGTCTGGTTCCCAAGCAGTTCAAATCGCCTTAAGTGGTCAGGCTGATGTGGTGTCGGGGGCCTTCGAGCACACCCTTGAGTTGCAGGCCAAGGGTCTGAGTTATCGCGCGTTTGTCTTGCAAGGCAGAGCACCTCAAATCAGCTTGGGATTCACGCAACGGCGGCTTCAAGGCGTGAAGTCTGTTCAAGAACTCAAATCTATTCGTTTGGGTATCACCTCCTTAAGCTCCGCCACGCATTGGGTTTCGCAAGACTGGCAAAAGCAGGCAGGCATTCAAAGCGACGTGGTGCAGTATGTTGAACTGGGTGGCTCAACATCCGTCGTGATGGAGGCCGTCCGCTCTGGTGCGATCGATGCGTTGTGTCATGTCGATCCCATCTTGCATTACTTAGAGCAAAAAAATGAACTGCGAATTGTTGCAGACACGCGCACTCTGAGCAGCTCGCAAAGACTGTATGGGGGGCCAATGGCCTCTGCTTGTTTATTTGCCAAGTCGGAGTTTTTGCAGAAAAGACCCGACATTGCTCATGCGCTCACGGCGGGGATTGTCAAAGCTTTGAATTGGCTGAAAACAGCTGGGCCCACCGATATTCTCAAAACGGTCCCTTCGCAGCATTGGATGGGCGATCGAGCCATCTACCTAGGGGCGCTTGAAAAGGTTCGCGACAGTTACAGCTTAGATGGACTCTTTGCCAATGAGGTCTTGCAAACTGTCGTGCGAGCCAGAGCTCAGCGTCTGGCGTTAGATCGCTTGAGTGGCCCCACCCTAAGTCGTGCTTATACCAATGAGTTTGTTCTCAATTTAAAGCGACGAACTTAATGGCCAGCCTAGCTTAGTTTTTGGCTTTAGGCTTTGCAGTGGCTTGGGTCTTGGGTGCTTGCGATTTCACCTGAGGCGATTTGTTTTTCGACTTGACACTTGTCCCCGTACTCGGCTTTTTGGTTGCCGATTTATTCCCTTTGGAGCTGGCCGTGGTTGGCACCAAAATAGAAATGACTTGTCCAGGCTTTAAGGCGACTGGTATCTTTAATTTATTCCAGGCCGCAATGTTTTCTGGGGACACATCGTGACGATTGGCCAAGGTGAAGAGCGTATCGCCTTTGAGTGCTTTGACGGTGATGCGCCGTAAAACCACTTCGGGTGCAAATGAAATTTGGGCACTGTCGGCTAAATGTTCGGTGACGTCTGAATCCAATGCCCCTTGGCGGGTGACCAGAAGGGTAGAGCCTTGTTTGACTTGCATGCCTTTGGGAATTTGATTCACCGTACGCAACTCCGCTTCAGCCATGTTCACTTGTTTGCTGGCATCGGATACCTTCATGGTTTTGGGCACGAGCCAAGCGGTCCAACTGGCTAGCGGTTTGTTGGCGTGTTCATCTAATCTGCGCAAAAATCGATCGGCATTGTCCCAAGGCAGCAAAATTTCTGGCGTGCCTGCGGCAAGAATGACAGGGCGACTCATCGAGGGATTGAGCGCTTTGAAGTCTTCCAAACTGATGCCAGCAAAATTTGCCGCCAACTTCACATCAATGTCGCGGGTGATGCTGACTGATTTGAAAAAAGGGTGGTTTTGAATCAAGGGCAAGCGCGCGTTGAAGTTTTCAGGCTGCGCAATGATGTTTTTAACGGCCTGCAATTTGGGCACGTAATAGCGCGTTTCGTTGGGCATGTTGAGGTCTGAATAGGTGAGGCCCAAACCAGCCGCTTTGTTTTTGGCCAACGCTCGGCCCACACTGCCTTCGCCCCAGTTGTAGGCTGCTAAGGCCAAATGCCAATCGCCAAACATGCCGTAGAGTTTTTGGAGGTAATCAAGCGCTGCCCGGGTGGACTCCACAACGCCCCGTCGTTCATCTCTAAACGCGTTTTGTTTCAAGTCAAAGTATTTACCTGTTGCAGGCATGAATTGCCACATGCCGGCAGCTTTGGCTGAAGACACCGCCTCAGGGTTAAACGCCGACTCAATGAAGGGCAACAAGGCCAATTCTGTGGGCATGTTGCGTCGCTCCAGTTCTTCAACGATGTGAAACAGGTATTTGCGCGAGCGTTCGGTCATTCGAACCATGTAGTCTGGGCGTGCCGCATACCATTCTTCGCGATCGCGAACCAAGTCATTTTCAAGATCTGGCATGGCAAAACCTTGACGAATGCGCACCCAAATGTCTGCAGGTGGCTCGGCAGTGTCGCTCATCTTGGGTTTTGCGATTGGCGCTCTAGGCGTTGCTTTGGGGGGCGTCACCGTGGGTGTTGGTGCCGTCGCGACTTGTGTGTCCGTGGCGAGGCTACTGGCTTCCGTTGGCTTTTCGAGATTGGCGCAAGCCGTCAGAAACAGCGCCAGGCCTACTAATGCGATGAGTTTTAGGCGGCCCAAGACAGGGTTTGTTTTCATTTGAATTCGTTTTTCCACAAGCGTAAATTGCCAAAAATTTCAGCTTCGTGGAGGGATGTGTTGGGTGCAAATTGCTTGACGGCATCGATCACGTCAGGGTGTCGACTTCTCAAAAATGGATTGATTTGCAATTCCTTGGCCAGTTGAGCGGGGAGGGTAGGCAGTAAATTCGCTCTGAGTTGTTCGCAGTGCGCTTTGTATTGTTGTAGGTCCCTATTGTGAGGCTCTACGGCCACAGCAAACTTCAAATTGCTCAAGGTGTATTCGTGGGCGCAGCAAACACGAGTGTTGCCTGGCATGGCAGCCAGTTGATCCAGTGATTGCAACATTTGAGTGGGCGTGCCCTCAAAAAGTCTGCCGCAACCGCCTGAGAAAAGGGTGTCACCACAAAATAACAAAGGGTCTTGTCCTTCTGGATGGGCCCAGTATGCAATGTGACCCGCGGTATGCCCAGGCACATCAAGCGTTTGAAAATTTAAATCTGCCCATTGAAACGTGTCACCTTGTCGGAGGGGATGATATTCAAAGGGAAGTTTTTCATTTGCGGGGCCATATACCTTCACACCCCATTCGCGCTGCAACGCGGCAACGCCCCCCGTGTGGTCACCGTGGTGATGCGTGACTAAAATGCAATCCAATGAGTGTTGATGGTCGTTTAACCAACGAGTGACGGGCTCAGACTCTCCGGGGTCAACCACCAAAGCGCGGCCTTGGTGGTGCAACAACCAAATGTAGTTATCTGAAAATGCGGGCAGTGGAATAAGGTTCATGACTCTTCCTATTATAGAAACCACAGCAATGAATCTCGCTTGGCGTGAATGGTTGAAGACCCCTGCCGGTGACTATTTGTTGGCTTGGGAGCAGCAGAAATTAGATGAGGTAGTGGCGGATATCTTTGGCTACCACGCTTTACAACTGGGCATGCCTGAGCTCAAAGGCCTCAAAAGCAACCGCATGCCGCATCAGTGGTTGGCATTGTCTGAGCTAGAACCCTTATCAGAGCCACCCGAGACGCCAATCGAGTTTGATTTTGCTGCGCACAGTGTGGCCTTGCCATTTCAAGCTGATAGTTTAGATTTGCTGGTCATGCCGCACAGTCTTGAATTGAGTTTGGATGCCCATGCAAGTCTTCGCGAAGCAGAGCGGGTATTGATGCCTGAAGGCCATTTGGTCATCACAGGGATCAACCCCACCAGCTTGTGGGGGTGGCGTCACCTTCGCTCTGCTTGGTACCGCCGATGGGGTTACGACGGCTTGAAGGCCCCTCCCTGTGGCGAGTTGATTGCCTATTGGCGGCTGCGTGATTGGCTTCGATTGCTTGGATTTGAGGTCAAAGTGAGCCAATTTGGTTGCTGGCGTCCCGCTTTGGAAAAACAAAAATGGTTCCAGCGTTGGTCTTGGCTAGACCGTTTGGGACCCAAATGGTGGCCTATTTTGGGAGGCGCTTACGTCATTGTGGCTGTCAAAAAGGTACAAGGCGGGCGAATATTGGGCGCTAGTTGGAAAAACAAAAGAGTGCAGCCCCAAAGGGTGGTGACCCTGGCGCAAAAACAAACGCGTTCGCACGGAAATGCCAACGTCAATCGAAAGAATGAATGTGAATCACGTTGAGATACATACGGATGGTGCTTGTAAAGGCAATCCAGGCCCTGGCGGCTGGGGGGCTTTGATGCGCTCTGGTGAACATGTGCGCGAAATTTTTGGCGGGGAACTGGAAACCACCAACAATCGAATGGAGCTGACTGCGGTCATTGAGGCCTTGCTTGCTTTGAAAAGACCCTGCAAGATCACCTTGTACTTGGACAGTGAGTATGTGCGCAAAGGCATCACGGAGTGGATCCATGGTTGGAAAGCCAAAGGCTGGCGAACGGCCGCCAAGCAACCCGTGAAAAACGCTGACCTTTGGCAAAAGCTTGACGCTTTGGTGGCCCAATCGGGCCATCAGATTGAATGGCGATGGGTGAAGGGGCATGCTGGCGACCCTGGCAACGAAAGGGCTGATGCTTTGGCCAATCAAGGCGTGGATCAAGCACTGGGTCGATGAATCACAAGCACTGTCGCTTTGGCGATAGCTTGAATTTTGTAAAGCATCTGTAAAGAGGGCTGAATGTGAGGGAACAGCTCGGCTGCATCTTCTTTTCAGGGGCGGGGCCACACAATATGACGTTTTTGCCGATACAGGAAATCCCCAACTACTGTTACATTTCAAAACTGTTTTGGGTTCTGTTCGGAAACGTTGATGTCTTTCAAAAAACCATATCTTGCATTCGCGCTGGTCGGCGTTGCTGTAGCTTCTGGCGCAGCATGGTGGCTACAAAATAAACCAACAGCCGGCTCTGCAGAAGTTACAGCTGCAGCCAGTAACCCAAGCACTGGCCCTGCCGCGGGTCCCGCCAGTGGTCCCAGCGCAGCCGGTCCTGCGGGGGGCGCTGCTGGCCCAGGTGGTCCAGGCAAACCCGCTGCTGTTGAAGTGGTCAAGGTAGAACAAATTAAATTGGTGGATGAAACCCAATCGGTGGGTAGTCTTCGTTCCAACCAGGGGGTGGTCTTGCGACCTGAAGTTGGTGGACGGGTCAGCCAAGTGTTGTTCAAAGATGGTCAAAAAGTGAAAAAGGGCCAACTCCTGATTCAGTTTGACGACCAGCTCCCAGCTGCGCAGTTGATGCAAGCCAAAGCCGAGTTATCGATTGCCCAAGCCAACCACACGCGCAATCAAGAGTTGGTATCGCAAAATTTCATCAGCAAAAGATCTGTGGACGAAAGCGAAGCCGCGCTTCAAGTCGCTCAAGCCAAGTTGGCTTTGGCCCAAGCCACACTTCAGCGTTTGAAAGTTGTGGCGCCGTTTGATGGCGTGGCCGGTCTTCGCCAAATCAACGTGGGTGACTACTTGAAAGACGGCGCCGACATGGTGAACGTGGAAGACATTGAGGCCGTGTTATTGGACTTCCGTTTGGCGGAACGTTTTCAAACCAAAATCAAGCCTGGCCAAAAAGCACAAGTCACCTTTGATGCCTTACCAGGTCGCAAATTCACGGCGGTGGTGCAAGCCATCGATCCTTTGATCGATGCCAATGGTCGTTCCGTGGGTGTTCGTGGTTGTATCGACAATCGTCAAATGCAATTGCGCCCGGGCATGTTTGCACGTGTCAATGCTGTCTTTGGCGAGAGAGAAAAAGCCTTGGTCGTTCCTGAAGAGGCCATCGTGCCGCAAGGCGGCCGTTCTTTTGTGGTCCGTGTTGTGCCAGGTACCAACAAGGATGAACTGGTTTCCGAGCGTGTCGTGGTCAAGATTGGTATTCGTCAGCCCGGCAAAGTCGAAATTCTGGAAGGCTTGTCTTTGGATGACTCTGTGGTGGTGGCCGGACAGCAACGTCTGCAAAAAGACGGCACGCCTGTACGCGTTGTGGACATGAACAAAGGACAAGCTGCTGCAGGTGGCGCACCTGGTGCAGCTGGTGCAGCTGGTGCGCCAGGTACACCCAATGCAAAACCCGATGCGGCTGCAGGTGCTGCCAATGGCAAACCCAATGAGTCTGCCGGTAAAGGCGGAGAGTCTGCAAAGGGTGGCCAGCCAGGCCGTGGCAAACCGCAAGAAGTGACAGGCGAAAACCCCTGCTTACGAGGTTTGAATGCAACTCGCTGAAACATCCATTCGCAGGCCGGTCTTCGCGACCGTTTTGTCGTTGCTGATTTTGCTCATCGGCGCGGTGAGTTTCAACCGCTTGTCTTTGCGTGAATATCCAAAGATTGACGAACCGACTGTTACTGTCAGTGTCAAATACCCAGGCGCTTCTGCAGAGGTGATTGAGTCGCAGGTGACCAAACCTTTGGAAGATTCCATTGCGGGCATTGATGCAGTAGACGTCATCACGTCCATCAGTCGTGCGGATCAGTCACAAATCACAGTTCGTTTCCGCCTCGAAAAAGATGCCGATACGGCAGCGGCTGAAGTGCGCGACAGAACTTCAAGGATACGCGGTCGTCTTCCGCAAGCCATTGAAGAGCCAGTGATTGCCAAAGTGGAGGCCGATGCCTTCCCGGTCATTTGGTTGGCGTTTTCAAGCGATACCTTGTCGCCCCTTCAAATCAACGACTTGATCAATCGTGTGGTCAAGCCACGCTTGCAAACCGTCACGGGCGTTGCCGATGTGCGGATCTATGGCGAACGCAAATACGCCATGCGTGTCTGGCTGGATGCTGGTCGTATGGCGGCTTACCGTTTGACCTCGCAAGACGTTGAGGATGCCATTCGCCGTAGCAATCTTGAGTTGCCCGCTGGACGGATTGAATCGCAACTGCGTGAATTCAGTGTTACCTCACAAACTGACCTGATCAAGGCAGGGCAGTTTGGTGACATCACCATTCGCAATGTGAATGGCTTCCCGGTCAAGATTCGCGATGTGGCCAAAGTTGAAGAGGGCGCCGCCGATGATAGAAGCCGGGTTCGTTTGAATGGCAAACCCTCCATTTCGGCGGGTGTGATTCGTCAAGCTACAGCCAACCCCTTGGAATTGTCTAAGGGCGTTCGCGACATGATCCCGCGCTTGCAACAAGACTTGCCTGGCGACGTGGTCATTGACGTCGCCAATGACAATTCAGTGTTCATTGACAAGTCCATCAAGAGCGTTTTCCAGACTATTTTGGAGGCGGTGATTTTGGTGGCCTTGGTCATCTTTGTTTTCCTCAGAACCATTCGCGCTTCCATCATTCCCATCATCACCATTCCCGTTAGCTTGATTGGTACTTTTGCCATGATGGCTTTGGCGGGGTTCACCATCAATACGCTTACATTGTTGGCTTTGGTACTGGCCATTGGTTTGGTGGTGGACGATGCCATTGTGATGTTGGAAAATATTTTCCGGCACATTGAAGAAGGTTTGGATCCTTTCTCTGCAGCCATCAAAGGTGCCAAGGAAATTGGATTCGCCATTGTGGCGATGTCTTTGACCTTAGCCGCGGTGTTTGCACCTTTGGCCTTCACCCCAGGCAGAACAGGTAAGTTGTTCAGTGAATTTGCGCTGGCTTTGGCGGGGGCTGTGTTGGTGTCTTGTGTCGTGGCGCTGACCTTATCGCCCATGATGAGTTCTTTGTTGTTGCGTCACAACCCCAACCCCAATCGCTTTGACCGGTTCATGGAAGCGGTCCTGACGTCACTGTCTAACGGTTACGAAAAACTGCTGCGACTGGTTCTTCGCAAAGCACGTTGGTTGGTGGTAGCCATCATGGCAGCTTGCGGCGTGGGCATTGTGATTGTTTACCCCACCATGAAACAGGAGTTGTCGCCACTAGAAGATCGCGGCACCATCTTGGCGACCATTACCGCCCCCGATGGCTCAACCCTTGACTTTACCGACAAGTACGCCAAAACGCTGGAAAAAATTGGGAACTCTTATCCAGAGTTCGATCGAATTTTTGCCAACTTAGGTAACCCCACCGTCGCGCAAGGCAGTGTCATTTACCGCGCGGTCGATTGGGATGAACGCAAGCGAACCACCCTTGAAATTGCGCGAGAATTGCAGGGCAAGTTCAATGGCATTACGGGCATCAATGCATTTCCCATCACGCCACCGTCATTAGGTCAGGGCTTCCGCGAGCGACCCGTGAATTTTGTGATTCAAACGTCTGACAGCTATCAAAACCTGAATGCGGTCACACGTCAAATGTTGGATGCCATTGCCAAGAATCCTGGCTTCATTGCCCCAGACGTTGACCTCCGATTGAACAAGCCTGAACTGCGCATCGATGTTGACCGCGTGAAGGCCAGCGAGTTGGGCGTGGGTGTGGATGTGGTGGCCAGAGCCATCGAGACCATGCTGGGTGGCCGAACGGTGACACGCTACAAACGTGATGCAGAACAATACGACGTCATTGTGCAAACCCAAGTCAATGGCCGCGATTCACCGGATGACATTGACAACATTTATGTCCGTGGTCGCAACGATACCGTGATCCCTTTGTCGGCTTTGGTCAAAGTCCGCGAAAGCGTTTCACCGCGTGAATTGAATCACTTCGGTCAGCGCCGTTCTGTGTCGATCACAGCCAACTTGGCCCCCGATTACGCGCTGGGCGATGCTTTGAAGTTTTTGGACACAACCGCTGCAGGTATTTTGAAAACAGGTTACACCACAGATTTGAACGGTACTTCACGAGAATTTAGAAGCTCGCAAGGTGCTTTGGTCATTGTTTTTGTGTTGGCTTTGTTCTTCATCTTCTTGGTGCTGGCCGCGCAATTTGAGAGTTTTATCGATCCATTGGTGATCATGCTGTCCGTCCCCTTGTCCATGTTTGGCGCCCTGATGACCTTGAAGCTCACAGGGGGCACACTCAATGTGTACTCACAAATTGGTTTGATTACCTTGGTGGGCTTGATTACCAAGCACGGTATTTTGATTGTTGAATTTACCAACCAACTTCGTGAGCAAGGTGTGGAGACCTTTGATGCCATTGTGAAGGCGGCAGGCCAGCGTTTGCGCCCCATCTTGATGACGACGGGTGCCATGGTGCTTGGCGCATTGCCCCTGGCTTTGTCCAAGGGCGCGGGTGCTGAAAGCCGAATTCAAATTGGCTGGGTCATTGTGGGTGGTATGACCTTTGGTACCTTGCTCACTGTGTTTGTGGTGCCCACCATGTACAGCCTGTTTGCTCGCAAATCTGTACCAGGTCCGATCACCAAAGAAGTTGTGGATTCGCCTACGGAAGCAGGTCACGCGCATTCTTAAGCTGCACCGCTGCGTCTTTGCTAACGCTACCGAGAGCCTCATTGCGAGGCTCTCTTTTTTTAGCCTAGGGGCAATACATCCACCCAGTCACCCACTTGCGCTGTGGCTTGTTGATGCGCTAACACAATGAGGCAATTGGCTTGAACCATAGAGCTCAACACGCCAGAGCCTTGGTTGCCGGTGGTCCGAACGATCAACTCACCCTGTTCATTCCTAGAAAAAACACCACGCTGGTATTCGGTACGGCCGGGCTTCTTTCTCAAGACCTCTTGTGTGCGGGCTCTGACCAAGGGCAAGACTGGTGCGGTGCTTCCCATCATTTGCAACAGCGCCGGTTTGACAAATGCCAGGAACGTGACCATCACCGCAACAGGATTGCCCGGCAGGCCAAACAAGACGGCCGATCGATTGCCATGATGTAAGCGGCCGACCGCCATGGGGCGACCGGGCCGCATGGCAATTTTCCAAAAGGCCACATCCCCCAGTTTTTTCATCATGGCTTTGGTGAAATCGGCTTCGCCGACACTGACACCACCACTGGTAATGACGGCATCGGCCGATTGGGCCGCTTGAATGAAGGCTTGTTCTAACAGGACAGGATCGTCTCTCACCACGCCCATGTCAATCATTTCGCAGCCCAGTTCTTGAACCAAACCATGCACCGTGTAGCGGTTGCTGTCGTACACCGCACCTTCTCTGGGTGCTTCGCCCAGGCTGAGTATTTCATCGCCCGTAGAAAAATAAGCCACTTTGAGTTTTCGGTAAACCTTCACCTTGGGCAAACCTAAACTGGCCAATAAACCAGCCACGGCAGGGTTGATGATTTGACCCTTCATCACCGCCGGTAAACCTTGTGTCAGATCTTCACCGCGCAGCCTTCTGTTGTCGCCGCGTTGAAGCGCACCCTTGGGAAGCGTCACTGAACTTGAGTCAGCCGAGTGGGTGCAAATTTCTTGAGGAGCAACTGTATCTAGACCTGCTGGCATGATGGCACCCGTCATGATCTTGATGCATTCGCCTAGTTGGATCTCACCTTGCCATGCCTTGCCGGCCAAGGCTGTTCCTATGACCTTCAACGTGAGCGAATCACGTGAATCAAGTTGGGCGCCGTTGAATGCGTATCCATCCATGGCCGAGTTGTCATGTGGTGGCACGTGGATGGGGCAGATCACATCTGCTGCCACAACGCGCTGAAGCGATTGCATGATGTCAATCTCTTCAATCGCTTCGATGGGTGTGACCAACTCACTCAGAAATTTTAAAACGCCCTCAACGTCCAATGCTTGAGGGTCGTAGCCTTGCAGTTTGGCGGCTATTTCAGCCAAAGACTGAGCAGACTTCATGATGCTTTTTCTAAATGGTGGAGTTCTTCTAATGTGTTGGCATTGAAGAAAGCACGAGGGTCCATGTCGGGCGTGTCAAAAGGGACCACGACGGTGATGTGTTGCGCTGTCCAAGCATCAACTTTTCTGCCACCTGCTTGCATGAATTGAGACAAGCTTTCGCGCAGTGTGACTTTCATCAAACAGAACACAGGTTGAGATCTGATCACACCATCCTCTTCGCGTGCGGCTGCAAGGGCAATGTCTGCGTCAGCCTTTTCCATCGCTTCCAAAAGTTGCTGCGCTAGGTTCAGAGGAAACAAAGGGCTGTCACACGGTACCGTCAAAACGTGTGAGGTTTGGCAATGTTCTAAACCCGTCAAAAAGCCCGCCAGAGGGCCAGCGAAATCAGCCGTGCTATCGGACAACACAGATACGCCAAACGATTGATAGGCCGATTGATTTCGATTCGCCACAATCATGATGTCTGCTAGGGGCGCACCTTGCTGCATTTGGAGACGTTTGAGTGCATGGTGGGCGAGTGGGGTGCCATTGAAATTTTGCAGACCCTTGTCGATGCCGCCCATCCGCGAACCTTTGCCACCTGCCAAAATTAAACCAGTGATGCGAATGAGATTCATGGGCGTTGTTGAAGGTGCTTCATGGCATGAGACCAATGCTTATCCACCGATGTAGCTCATTTCAACTTTGCGCTTGCGCGTATCGGGTGAGTGGTTTGAAACTTCTACTGCGGACGGCTCTGTCTTTCTCAACTCAGAGTACCGATCGCCACGTTGCGACCAAATGGCCGCAATGGCTTCTGTGATGGACTCAGGCGTTCCGTTGTTTCGGATCAGTGATTTGAGGTCATAGCCTTGTGAAGCAAACAAGCACAAATAAAGCTGCCCCTCAGTGGTGATGCGTGCGCGATTGCAATCGCTGCAAAACGCTTTGGTCACACTGCTGATAAAACCTATCTCGCCCAAACGGGTATCGAGGTGACCTTGTTCATTGAGGAAGCCCCAGCGTTCTGCCGTTTCACCTTGGTTGGCGGCAGGCAGTGGTGCCAGCTGAAATTCCGATTGCAGTAAGGCCAATACGTCTGCACTGGGCATTACTTCATTCATGCGCCAGCCGTTGGTTGCCCCTACATCCATGTATTCAATAAACCGAAGCGCAATGCCTGAGCCTTTGAAGTAGCGCGCCATGGGCAAAATTTCTTGCTCGTTGGTGCCTCGCTTCACTACCATGTTGACTTTGATGGGGCCAAGTCCTGCCGCTTGGGCAGCCGCAATACCTTCCAAGACATCACTGACCGGAAAATCGACATCGTTCATGCTTTTGAACACCGCATCGTCCAGCCCATCCAAGCTCACGGTGACGCGCTGAAGACCTGCCTCTTTAAGCAGGACGGCTTTGCGTGCCAGCAAGGATCCATTGGTGGTTAACGTGATATCGAGTGGCTTGCCTTGGGCTGTTCGAAGTGCGGCCAATTGTGCAATCAAGACTTCTAAATTTTTGCGCAGCAAAGGCTCACCGCCCGTCAATCGAATTTTTTCAACGCCTAATTCGACGAAGCTTTTGGCAAGTTGTGTGATCTCCTCAAAGCTGAGCAAGGCGCTGTGGGGCAAATAGTTGTAATCGTTGTTGAAAATTTCCTTGGGCATGCAATAGCTGCATCGAAAATTGCAACGATCGGTGACGCTGATGCGCAAGTCACGCAAGGGGCGAGACAAACGGTCTCTGATCGCTTGACCGCTAGACCAAGCAAGGCCTTGCGCCATGGATGGAATGGGCAAGTGCCCTAAGGGCTGGCTGATGACAGGAATAACGCGTTCAGACACAACGTGCGCCGTCTACTTCAATGCACACGCCACTGATGAAAGAGCCTTCATCACTGGCCAAATACAAAGCGGCATTGGCCACATCCAATGACGTCGAAAAACGGCCTAGTGGAATAGTGGCCATGAACTTAGCGCGTTTGGCGTCATCTACAGGACCGCCCGCAAACTCGGCAGACAAACCTGTGTCGGGGTTGAACACGGGGTTGATACAGTTCACACGAATATTGTCGGGCCCCAGCTCGGCCGCCAAGGATTTGCTGGTGGTGATGACAGCGCCTTTCGAGCCGTTGTACCAAGTCAGGCCTGGGCGAGGGCGAATGCCTGCCGTGGAGGCAATGTTGATGAAACTACCGCCGCCATTTTTTCTAAACGCTGGCACCGCATGAACCGTTGCCAGATAAATGCTTTTCATGTTGACCGCAAAGCATTTGTCAAATTCTTCTTCGCTCACTTCCAAAGCGGGGCGGTTGCGATGCGTCCAGCCTGCGTTGTTGATCATCACATCTAAATGTCCCCAAATTTTGACGGCTTCGTTCACCATGGCCTTCACATCGTCGGAGCGGGTGACGTCGGCTGCAAAAAACGCAGCAGTTCCACCAGCCGCTTGAATGTCGTTCACTACTTTTTGTCCCGCTGCAGCGTTGATGTCATTGACCAAGACCTTGGCACCATGCGCTGCAAAATGTTTGGCAATGCCTTCGCCAATGCCGCCGCCCGAGCCGGTCACGATGACTACTTTTTGATTGATGTTCATGAAAAATCCTTTAGAACTTAAAGTCTTGTTAACCGTGATGGATGGCCACTGTTTTTAAGGTGGTGAAACCATACAGGGCTTCAAAGCCTTTTTCCCGGCCGTGACCCGATGACTTGACGCCACCAAAGGGTAATTCAACGCCACCGCCGGCGCCGTAATTGTTAACAAAGACCTGCCCACTGCGCAGGCGTTTGGCCATTCTGAATTGCCGTCCGCCGTCGCGTGTCCAGACGCCAGCCACCAAGCCGAAGTCGGTGGCATTGGCCATGGCCACGGCTTGATCTTCGCCTTCAAAACACATGGCTGACAACACGGGGCCAAACACTTCTTCTTGGGCAACGCGGTGATCAACAGGCACGTCTCGCAACAACACGGGCGCCTGATAAAACCCCGATTCAGGCGCTTCAGGCACCACGCTGCCTTGCGCCACCACACGAATACCAGCGGCTTGCGCTTCTTCTAAGAAGCCCTGAACACGTTGCTTTTGGGTTGCGCGAATGAGGGGGCCCAAATTGAGGTCGGCGCTTGCGGGCCCCACACGCAATTTGGAAAAAGCTTCACCCAATCGAAGTAGCAAGGGCTCGTAAATACTTTTCTCAATGAGCACACGAGAACCCGCACTGCAGGTTTGTCCTGAGTTTTGAACAATGGCATTGATGATGACAGGGATGGCTGCATCAAGGTCAGCATCGGCAAAAATGATTTGTGGACTTTTGCCACCCAACTCCAAGGTGACTGGGCAGTGTCTGACCGCTGCAGCTTGTTGAATGAGGGTGCCCACTGAGGGGCTGCCTGTAAAGCTGATGTGATCAATGCCAGGGTGCTTTGCCAAGGCATCGCCCACCTCATGTCCTAGGCCCGTCACGATGTTGATGGCACCTGGTGGAAAACCCACTTCAGCAGCCAATTGTGCTACACGTATCAAACTCAAACATGCATCTTCTGCGGGTTTGACCACACAGACGTTGCCAGAGGCCAGCGCGCCGCCCACACACCTGCCAAATATTTGCATGGGGTAATTCCAAGGCACCACATGGCCTGTCACCCCGTGCGGCTCACGCCACGTCAAGACGCTGTAGCCATTTTGGTAGGGAATGGTTTCGCCGTGAAACTTATCGCAAGCGCCGGCGTAAAACTCAAAATAGCGCGCCAAGGCCCGGGCATCGGCCATGGCTTGCTGCGTTGGTTTGCCGCAGTCGCGTTGCTCGAGCTGCATCAACTCGTCTGCATGCTCAGCCACTTTGCGTGACAACGCCATCAACAAACGGCCGCGTTCTGCCGCGTTCAATTTGGACCAAGGCCCTTCAAAGCATTCCCTCGAAGATTTGACAGCCAGATCAATGTCTTGCGCATTGCTACGTTGAATGTGATCAAAGGTTTGGCCATTGGATGGATCGATCACGGGCAGTGTCTGTCCGCTTTGGCTGGCCACCGATTGGTTGTGAATGAAATTGAGTTGCATGGTGCTATTTTGCGCGTAAAAAAGCCCGCGATGTCAACCCAGCACGGGCTTTTGTCACATCAGTGGCGCGCCTTAGAAACGCCACCCTGCAGCAGAACGACTTAGCTGTGGAACTTCATCACCAGGGGCACGATGAGCAGCGCCACAATGTTGATGATTTTGATCAGCGGATTGATGGCGGGACCCGCTGTGTCTTTGTAGGGGTCACCTACGGTGTCGCCGGTCACCGCCGCTTTGTGGGCTTCCGAGCCTTTGCCGCCGTGATGACCATCTTCAATGTATTTCTTGGCATTGTCCCAAGCGCCACCGCCCGTACACATTGAAATGGCCACAAACAAACCGGTCACGATGGTGCCCATTAGCAAACCGCCCAAGGCTTTAGGGCCTAAGAGCAAGCCCACCACAATGGGGGCCACCACAGGCAACAAGCTAGGGATCACCATTTCCTGAATGGCCGCCGTGGTCAGCATGTCCACTGCGCGGCCGTATTCTGGCTTGGCAGTGCCCTCCATGATGCCCTTGATTTCACTGAACTGGCGCCTGACCTCCACCACCACAGCGCCAGCGGCGCGGCCCACGGCTTCCATGGCCATCGCACCAAACAAGTAGGGGATCAGGCCGCCGATGAACAAGCCCACAATGACCAAAGGATCGGACAAGTCAAAAGTAATGGTCTTGCCATAGGATTCCAATTTGTGGGTGTAGTCTGCAAACAAAACCAAGGATGCCAAGCCTGCCGAGCCAATGGCATAGCCCTTGGTCACAGCTTTGGTGGTGTTGCCCACAGCATCAAGGGGGTCGGTTATGTCGCGCACGCTGCTGGGCAATTCCGCCATTTCGGCAATGCCACCCGCGTTGTCAGTGATGGGGCCATAGGCGTCCAAAGCCACCACAATGCCGGCCATGGATAGCATGGACATGGCGGCCACAGCGATGCCGTACAAACCCGCCAAGCCATACGACACCAAAATGGCAATACACACAAAAATCACAGGCCAGGCCGTAGAGCGCATCGACACGCCCAAGCCCGCAATGATATTGGTCCCGTGGCCCGTGGTCGAAGCCTGTGCAATGTGCTGCACGGGGCTGTACTGTGTGCCCGTGTAGAACTCAGTGATCCACACCAAGGCCGCGGTTAAAACCAAACCCACAGTGCAGGCGCCAAACAACTTCATTTGGCTGCCGCTGGCTGCGATGGCGTTGTCGGGCATGATCCACATTGTGACAAAGTAGAAGGCGATCAAAGACAAGACGCCCGCGATGGCCAAACCCTTGTAAAGCGCGGGCATCACGTTGGTCATGCCAGGCGACGCCTTCACAAAGAAGCAGCCAATGATAGAAGCCACAATGGACACCGAGCCCAAGGCGAGGGGATACATCACGGCGTTGCCAGGGGCGCCCGCGACCAATAGCGATCCCAACACCATGGTGGCGATCAATGTCACCGCATAGGTTTCAAACAAGTCGGCTGCCATGCCTGCACAGTCGCCCACGTTGTCACCGACATTGTCGGCAATCACGGCGGGGTTGCGGGGATCGTCTTCTGGAATGCCGGCTTCTACCTTGCCCACCAAGTCGGCCCCGACGTCAGCGCCCTTGGTAAAGATACCGCCGCCCAAACGGGCAAAGATAGAGATGAGAGACGAGCCAAAGGCAAAGCCAATGAGCGGGTTCAACATGACGGAAAGCTTGGCGTCGGGGGCCAGGGGCCCACTGCCCGCCAAAAACCAGTAAAAACCAGTCACGCCCAAAAGTCCCAGCCCCACCACCAGCATGCCGGTGATGGCGCCACCGCGAAATGCCACATCGAGGGCAGGGCCAATACCCTTGGTGGCCGCTTGAGCGGTTCGGACGTTGGCCCGAACCGAAACGTTCATCCCAATAAAGCCACAAGCCCCTGAAAGCACGGCGCCAATGACAAAACCAATGGCGGTGGTCATGTCGAGGAAGATGCCCATGAGAATGGCCAAAACCACACCCACCATGGCAATGGTGGTGTACTGCCTTGCAAGGTAAGCGGCGGCCCCGGCCTGAATCGCGGCTGCAATTTCTTGCATTCGGTCATTGCCAGGGTCTTGGGCCAGAATCCATCCGCGAGCCCAAACACCGTAAAAAACGGCGATCAGTCCGCAAACGAGCGCCAATATCAACGCTGAATTGCCTGTCATATCAATCTCCTTGAGTGTTGTCGCTGAACAGAGGTGCAACGCTTGGGGTACACCTCCAGGCGTTGCTTCCTCGGTTCCTTCAAGGTTCAAGGGCTCGATTGGCCAACAAATTCATTTAAAGCGCATTGTCTTGAAGACGCAAGGCTTGTGAAAGTAAAATCGGGGTTAATCCACATCTTCTTAGATTTAAATCAACTCTTGAGACTTTAGAAAATATGTCCTTAGACAACGTCACCCCTGGTAGCAAAGTTCCTGAACAATTCAATGTGATCATCGAAATTCCGATGAATGCCGATCCTGTGAAATACGAAGTGGACAAAGCCACTGGCGCTATTTTTGTGGACCGTTTCATGTCCACGGCCATGCATTACCCCACCAACTATGGTTATGTCCCCAAAACCATCAGCGGCGATGGCGATCCTGTTGACGTGTTGGTGATCACCCCCGTGCCCTTGTATCCAGGCGTCGTGGTGCCTTGCCGTGCTATTGGCATTCTGAAAATGGAAGACGAAGCGGGCGAAGATGGCAAAGTTTTGGCCGTGCCCACCGACAAAATTTTGTCAATTTACACACAGTGGCAAAAACCTGAGGACTTGAATCCCCTGCGTTTGAAAACCATTGCCCACTTCTTTGAGCACTACAAAGATTTGGAAGCAGGCAAGTGGGTGAAGGTGTTGGGTTGGGAAGGCCCTGAGTCTGCCAAGAAAGAAATCTTGGACGGCATTGCCAACTACCAAAAAACACAAGCTTAAAAAGCTTGAAGCATCGCGCCACTATGATGGCCGCGATGATCGATTTGAGAGCCTCTACCGATCACTCTTTTTTCAAGGGTGATCGGGCTTCTAGGTTCTCGAGATAGGCCTCCACCCCGAGGCCTTCTTTTTCTAAGTACCGCTCAACCGCGTCCGAAAAATCGGGATGCGCTAGCCAGTGTGCGCTGCTGGCCTTGACGGGTAGCAACGCTCTGGCCATTTTGTGTTCGCCTTGAGCGCCCCCCTCAAATCGCTTGAATCCTTTGGCAATACACCACTCAATGGGCTGGTAGTAGCATGCTTCGAAGTGCAGGCAGTCCACACGTTCGAGTGCCCCCCAATAGCGGCCATAGGCCACTTGACCGTCCAGACCAATCAGGCTGCTTGCAATACGGCGACCCTCCTTGACGGCAATGAACAACAACCAATGTGATGCCATGGTGTCTTGCATGGATTGAAAAAACTGACGGCTGAGGTAGGGGGCGTTACCGTGTTCAAAGTAGGTTTGGGCATAGCACTGGTAGAAAAAATCCCAATCGCTGTTGCTAATTTGAGTTCCTTCCAGGGTTTCAAACTGCACACCTGCGGTATCAACCTTGCGCCGTTCCTGGCGGATTTTTTTTCGCTTTTCTTGGCTAAATTGCGCAAGAAAATGGTCAAAGCTTTCGTAGCCTTGGTTCTGCCAGTGAAACTGGACGGTGTGGCGGCTGAGCCATCCTGCTTGTTGACAGGCTGATAAGTCTTCCTGTGACAAAAACAACAAATGCAGGGACGACCATTCGTTTTCTTGGGCTTGTTGTTCCAAGGCTGAAATCAAAGCGCGCTTGCTTGTCGAATCGACGGACAACAAGCGACTGCCTGGCACGGGCGTGAAGGGGGACGCGCAAATGGCTTTGGGGTAATAGCGCAGACCGTGTCGTTGGTAGGCATCTGCCCAGGCCCAATCAAACACATATTCGCCATAAGAATGGGTTTTGAGATACAGCACAGCGGCCGCCACAAGAGGACCCGTTTGACCGTTTTCTAGCTTTCGGATGCACAGCAGGTGGAGGGTCCAACCTGTTTCCGGGCTGGCTGCGCCGGTGTTCTCCATGGCGCTTAGGTAGGCGTGCTGCATGAAGGGGGTCGGCTCGGTTTGAGCATTTAACAGGTGATCCCACGCTTCAGCCTCGATATTTCGCATTGAAGCCAGCACCTCAATGACATAATTGTTGGAATCGAAATCCTGCACCCGTATGACCCTTCAACTTTGTATTGCTCAACTTAATTTCATTGTCGGTGATATGCCTGGCAATGCCCGCAAGATCATTGACGCGGCCCATCACGCCTATGCGCAGGGTGCTCGTGTGTTGATCACCCCCGAACTGGCGCTGTGCGGCTATGCGGCCGAAGACCTGTTGCTCCGACCAGCATTCATCGATGCTTGCGATGATGCCCTGAAAACAGTGGCGCGCGAGTTGGCGAGCTTAAAAGGCTTACATGTCGTGGTGGGACACCCACAAGGCGGCGGCATCCAAAGCAAGAGCGTGGCCATTAGCCAGCGTTTCAACAAGGCCACGGTGCTGTGTGAAGGGCGTGAAATTGCAACGTATGCCAAACAAGAACTCCCCAACTATCAAGTGTTTGATGAGCGTCGTTATTTCACGCCAGGACAGGAAGCTTGTGTTTTTGAGGTGGATGGCTTTAAGTTGGGGTTGTTGATTTGTGAAGACGCATGGTTTGAAGCCCCTGCCATGAAGGCGCGGGAAGCCGGCGCTGAAGCGTTGCTGGTCCTCAATGCTTCGCCTTTTCACGTGGGCAAAGGTTTAGAACGTGAAGTTCAAATGCGTGAACGGGTGAAATCCTGCGGCTTACCCCTTGTCTATGCACATCTAGTCGGTGGGCAAGATGAGGTAATCTTCGAAGGACGCTCTTTTGCCATCAACCAAAATGCGGAAGTCGTGGCTAGGGCCCCAGCCTTTAAAGAAGATTTGCCCTTGTTGCAAATGACCCGCAATACCGGCTCCAATGGCATTGAACTGAAGGGGCAGACCCTATCCCCCGAGGGCACTTGGGAAGAAGACCTTTGGCACGCTTTGGTGTTGGGTATCCGAGACTATTTGGGCAAAAACGGCTTTCCTAGCGCCATTTTGGGTTTGTCTGGTGGTATCGATTCGGCCTTGGTATTGGCCTTGGCTGTCGATGCTTTGGGCGCCGACAAAATTCACGCCGTCATGATGCCTTCGCCTTACACAGCCGACATCAGCTGGATTGACTCCCGAGAGATGGTCAAACGAATAGGCGTTCGATACGACGAAATCTCAATTGCCCCCTTGTTCGAGGGCTTCAAAACGGCCTTGGCCGACCAATTCAAAGGTTTGGCGGAGGACACTACAGAAGAGAACATCCAAGCGCGGGTGCGCGGTACGTTGCTCATGGCCATGTCCAACAAAACAGGCGCCATCGTGTTGACCACCGGTAACAAGAGCGAAATGGCCACCGGTTATTGCACGCTTTACGGCGATATGGCGGGTGGCTTTGCCGTCATCAAGGACGTGGTCAAAACACAGGTGTTCAAACTGGCTGAATGGCGCAACCAACACGACCCTTATGGCACAGGCTCCAACCCCATTCCAGAGCGCATCATCACACGCCCTCCCAGTGCCGAGTTGCGCGCAGACCAAAAAGACCAAGACAGCTTGCCACCCTATGAAGTGCTCGATGCCATTGTTCAGCGCTACATGGAAAATGACCAAGGCATCAGCGCCCTGGTGGCAGAGGGCTTTGACCGAGCGGATGTTGAAAAGGTGACACGCCTGATCAAACTCAATGAGTACAAACGCAGACAATCGCCTGTGGGAATTCGCGTGACGCACCGCAGTTTTGGCAAAGATTGGCGTTATCCTATAACCAATCGATTTCGAGCTTAATTTTTTTGACGGGACTTATTTCATGAAACAAATCACAGCCATCATCAAACCTTTCAAACTCGAAGAAGTGCGTGAAGCGCTGGCTGAATGCGGCGTGACTGGTTTAACTGTGACCGAAGTCAAAGGTTTTGGTCGCCAAAAAGGTCACACCGAGTTGTACCGCGGCGCCGAATACGTGGTCGATTTTTTGCCTAAAGTCAAAGTTGAAGTGGCTGTGAAAGATGGCGATGTCGAGCGTTGCGTCGATGCCATTGTCAAAGCCGCTCGTACCGGCAAAATTGGTGACGGTAAAATTTTCATCACCACGGTAGAGCGCGTCATTCGCATTCGTACAGGTGAGTTGGACGACGATGCCGTTTGATCTTTAGATCGCTTCGCTTTGGAATTTGATGGGCAGCCCTGCGGCTTGAACCAAATTGGGCAACAGGGTGTGTGCATCTGCATGCGATTGAATCAAATCCATTTGCCATGGGCCCATAAAGTCGTGAGCGACCACTGAGTGCAAAAACGTCAGTAGGGGATCGTAGTAGGCTTCTAAATTTAAGAGGCCAATGGGCTTGTTGTGATAGCCCAGCTGGCGCCAAGTCCACACCTCAAAAAACTCTTCAAAGGTACCGATGCCGCCTGGCAATGCAATGAAGGCATCTGCGCGTTCAGCCATCATTTGCTTGCGCTCGTGCATGGTTTCAACAATGTGAAGCTCGGTGCATTCGGTATGCGCCCATTCCTTTTCAACCAATGCTCTGGGAATGACGCCGACCACGCGGCCGCCGGCCGCCAAAGTGGCCTGCGCCACTGTGCCCATCAAACCGTTTCGCCCACCGCCATAAACCAGTTGGCCGCCGTGCTGTCCAATCCAGGTGCCCACTGCAGTGGCGGCTGCTTCAAAACTTGGAGAGTCACCCGCGCGGGACCCGCAGTAAACACAGAGTGAAAAGGTCGGATCAGCCATGAATGAGTTTCCAAAGAGCGGAAACCCAGATGCCTAGGCACAGCAATAAGCTGAGTAAAACGGCTGCGCTGCCCATGTCCTTGGCGCGCTTGGACAGGTGGTGCCATTCAGGGCCAACACGGTCGATGGCCGTTTCAATGCCGGTGTTCAAGAGTTCTACCACCATGACAAACACCACGGAGGCACACAAGATGCTGACCTCAACCCAGGTTTGGCCTAACCAAAATGCGGCAGGCAGAAGAAAGCAAGCCAAGATGGCCTCTTGCCTGAAAGCTGTTTCGCCCCAGCCCGCAATGAGACCTTCGATGGAATACCCACTGGCGTGAAAAATACGGGACAAGCCTTTGCGGCTTTTTTGGGGGTTAACGTCTTCGGGGAGCATGGCAGGGCGTCATCAAAGGGCCGTTGTGGCGGCCATGGGCGTTAAGTTTCGGACTGAGGCGTTGTTGGGTTGGCGGGGGACTTTTGAGGCGCCTCAACCAGTTGTGTGCCAGCCCAAACGTCGTGCCAGTATTGTCTACGAATTTGAAAACGACTCAAGAGTGCCCAAATCACGATCCAGCCGACTAATAAAACGGCCACTTCTGCAGGCGGCAGTTGTAAAGGAGCCGTGACCAGCAGGGGCGGTAA
>JBDLWA010000147.1:0-6182 GCA_039804505.1 Pseudomonadota bacterium | reverse complement strand
ACGAACCCAAACTGGGTCACCCTTTCAAGCACGACCCGTTCAACGCCATTGTGGGGCCCCGCCCCATTGGTTGGATCTCGTCGCAAAGTGCAGACGGCATTTTGAATTTGGCGCCTTACAGTTTTTTCAATGCCTTCAACTATGTGCCGCCGCTCATTGGATTTTCTAGCATTGGCCGTAAAGACTCCTTGAACAACATTGAAGCCACGGGTGAGTTTGTTTGGAATTTGGTGACGCAGCCGCAAGTGGAGGCCATGAACCAAACTTGCAAGGCAGTGGCACCTGAGGTGAATGAATTTGACATTGCCGGATTGACCACAACCCCTTCCCGCTTGATCAAAGTGCCTCGCGTGGCACAAAGCCCTGTGAGCTTTGAGTGCCGCTGCACGCAAATTTTGCAGATGAAAAATCTGCAAGGTGAATCGATTGAAACGTGGATGGTGTTTGGCGAGGTGATCGGCATTCACATTGAAGAACGTTTGATCAGCGATGGCATTTACGACACAGCCAATGCACAACATGTGGTTCGCGGTGGTGGCCCTGCCGATTACTTCAGCATTGGGCCTGAGCAGTTGTTCAAAATTTACCGACCCAAAGACTGAGGCGCTAACGAATAGCGCTTGAGGATGGCCTCTCTGGCCAAGGGGTCGATGTTGATCTTGTGCATGTCCCCTCGCACATGGGGCAAGGCCAACAAGCGTGGGTCCATCACCTTGAACCACAAAGGTGGCACATAGGCCAAAGGGAACATGCCCGAGTAACCGCTAGGCAGTTGCGGCAAGTCTTCAAAATTTCTCAGAGACTGATAGCGCCTAGACGGATACGCATGGTGATCGGAATGACGCTGCAAATGGAAGGTTGCCAAATTGGAGATCACATGATTGGCGTTCCATGAATGGTGTGGCTTTGGCGTTTCGTATTTGCCACTGGGCAGCTTGTCGCGCAGCAAGCCATAGTGCTCCACATAATTGGCCGACGTCAGTTGCCACCAAGCGACGATGTTATGAACAGCCAAGAAGGGCACCATCAGCCAGCCAAAAGTCACCATTAACCCAACTTGCAAAACAGCGGCTATGGCATAAGACTGAAGCATGGTGTTGTGCCAGCTCCAAGTCGACTTTCCCGCTTTTTGAAGCCGCGTTTTTTCAATGGCCCAAGCTCTGGTCACACCGCCGGGCAATTCGCGCAACGCAAATCGATAAATGCTTTCACCCATCCGCGCACTGGCGTGATCTTCGGGCGTTGCCACCCATCGATGGTGGCCCTGACCATGCTCCACCGTAAAGTGACCGTAGACCGGCACCGCCAAAACAAGCCGTGCCAACCATTGCTCTATGGCCGTGAATTTGTGACCCAGCTCATGGCCTGTGTTCAAACCCAAACCTGAGCCGGCGCCTGCAACATAAGCCAATAAGAACAGTGCACCCCAAGACAAGGACTGTGTCCCAACCCACCATGCGCAGCCAATCAAAGCCACAAAATGAAGTGGCACGGTGGCCCAAGTGAGCCATCGGTAATAACGATCTTGCTCAAGTTGTGGCACCACGTCTTCAGGCGGGTTGTTGACATCTTCACCCACCAGCCAATCTAACAATGGCATCAAACCGTGACTGAGAACCAGGGGCACGCCCAACATGATTTCGTAGCCCGTCCAGGCATGCAGCGCAAGCCCCAAGAGAGGCAGGAGGGGGTAAGACAAAGACAAAAGCCAGAACAGTCGCTTTTGGTCGCGATAAACAACACGCTCACCCTGCGCATTCAAAGCAACATAACTTTTGGTCAAGCTGGTCTCCTCTGTTTGTGCCCAAGTCCTTCTATTAATTTCAATCCTTCAAGAACAAGGTCCTCAAAGGCTCATCGCCCACCTGGCGACTCCAATGCCCGTGCACTGCTGGGTCAAAAGTCGCACCCTCGGGCAAGGTGTCTGCAGAATAAAAGTGTTCGCCAGCAGAGAATACTCGCGATGTGCCATCTTGCAAACCAATTTCCATTTGGCCCGACAAGATAAACACCCACTGCGGTTTGCCAGTCACATGAAATTGGCTTCTAAAACCCACAGGGCTGTAGCGCAACTGATAGCCCTCTGCTGAAAAGATCTCAGTCAATTGACTTTGAGGATTGCCCTCGCCCATGGGCAAGGTTTCTTCTTTGAATCTGGCTTTGCCATCGGTGTCGGTGAACAAAACGATTTTGGTGAAGTGGGTCATGATGCTTTGATGAATTTAGCGGGGCCCGAAACACTGGGCAATTTACGACGTGATGTTAAGACATGTTCCATGTCTTGGTGTGCGCCCTCTATCAAGACGCGAATGGCTTTCTCGGCCTTGTCTGGATTTTTAGACACCACGGCATCGAGCACGGCTTTGTGCAATGGCAAGGCGGCCTTGGGTGCATCTTTGCGCGTGGTTGAAATTTCAAAACTGGTGCGTAGCAAAGCGCCCAAGGCTTTGCTCATTTGCACAATCATTCGGTTGTGCGAAGCCACCAGCATGCCGGTGTGAAAGTGCATGTCGTGGGTGACATAGTCGCCGCCTTCTTCAATGGCCTTCTTCATGCCCTCATAGGCCTGCGTCACATCTTGTAGGTCGGCAGCAGTGGCTCGCTCAGCGGCCAAGCGAACAGCAGCAGGCTCCACCACACGACGCAGTTCTTGTAGGTCGCGCAAAAATTCGGCGGTGAGGCCCGCTTTGGCTTGCCAAGCAATGACATCGGTGTCAAACCAATTCCAATGCTCTTCCGACAAGACACGGGTGCCCACCTTGGGGCCAGTGAAAATCAAACCCTTGGCCACTAAAGACTTGACCGATTCACGAATGACCGTTCGGCTCACACCCAGTTGCTCGCACAGCACAGGCTCAGGCGGCAAGCTGCCGCCAACAGGATACCTGCCAGCAACGATGGCTTCCCCTAAAAAATCGACGGTATTGCCGTGGACGTTTTTGATCAAGTACGGCACTCCGGCACAGGTGTTTTAACGGGCTCGCCCGCAAAATGAGCTGCCAAATTGGCCAGAGCCAAAGCCGACATGGCTTTGCGCGTTTCAACGGTGCCACTGGCAATGTGGGGCGTGAGCACCACGTTGTCTAATTTGCGAAGTTCAGCGGGCACATTGGGTTCGTCCACAAAGACATCCAAGCCTGCGCCAGCAATGGTTTTCTTTTGCAGCGCTTCAATCAAAGCGGCTTGATCCACCACAGAACCGCGCGCCACATTGACCAAGAAACCTTGAGGGCCCAATGCCTTCAACACTTCTGCATTGATCAAATTCTTGGTGCCAGCACCACCGGGAGTAATGGCCACCAAATAGTCCACTTGCGTGGCCATTTCAACCAGGTTGCCTACGTATTTGAAGGGCACATCGCTGCGGGGATTGCGTGTGTGATAGCTGATGTCCATGTCAAAGGCCGCAGCACGTTTGGCAATGGCCTGGCCAATGCGACCCATGCCCACAATGCCCAATTTGGCGCCCGTCAATTTGCGAGTGAGTTGGAAGGGGCCATCGAGCCAGTCGGCATTGCGCGTGAAGCGATCGGCGGCTGGAATTTTGCGAGCCACTGACAGCAACAAGCCCAGCGCCAAATCGGCCACATCGTCGTTCAACACATCGGGGGTGTGCGTCACCATGATGCCGCGCTTTTTGGCAGCGGCCACATCGATGCCGTCGTAGCCCACACCGCACACAGAAATCATTTCCAATGCGGGGAACAAAGCCATGTAAGCGGCATCAATTTTGGATTCGCCACCGCCGACCAAAGCACGCACACGGCCAAAGACTTGGCGATCGCGAATGTGGTCGCGTTCGTGCATCACATAGTTTTCTTGCAGGCCCGTGGTGAGGAACGGGGGAATGCGAGAGGTGACAACAATTTCTGGATGGTGAATGCTCATGGTGAAAATCTCCAAGACACAAAGAAGGGTCACCGCCTAAGGAAGTGACAGGATTGAGGGTTTGCACGAGTGTGATGGTTTGCACAAAACGATGCAATTACCTTATCATCATACGATAATATTTCTAGTCCCAACCCTCTTTTTCAAAGCCTCAGACCCATGACACAAAGCCCTAAGAAAAAACCCGAAGACCTGCGCAGCCAACAATGGTTTGGCCGCCAAGACCGTGATGGCTTTGCCTACCGCAGCTGGGTCAAAGGCAAAGGCGTGCCGCACGATCAATTTGATGGCCGCCCAGTCATTGGCATTTGCAACACCTTCAGCGAACTCACGCCTTGCAACTCACACTTCCGCACCTTGGCAGAGCAAGTGAAGATTGGCGTGTACGAGGCCGGTGGCTTTCCCCTTGAATTTCCCGTGATGTCCTTGGGCGAAACTTTGCTGCGCCCTACCGCCATGCTGTATCGCAACTTGGCCTCGATGGATGTGGAAGAGAGCATTCGCGGCAATCCAGTGGACGGCGTGGTGCTGTTGATGGGTTGCGACAAGACCACCCCTTCATTGTTGATGGGCGCCTCAAGTGTCGACCTGCCCACCATTGGCGTGTCGGGCGGCCCCATGCTGAACGGCAAATGGCGCGGTCAAGAATTGGGTTCGGGCACGGGCTTGTGGAGCATGAGCGAACAAGTGCGCGCAGGCACCCTCAAATTGCAAGACTTCTTTGAAGCCGAAAGCTGCATGCACCGCAGCCACGGCCACTGCATGACCATGGGCACCGCCAGCACCATGGCCAGCATGGTGGAAGCCTTGGGCATTGGCTTGCCTGGCAATGCGGCCTACCCCGCAGTAGACGGTCGCCGCAATGTATTGGCCCGTGAAGCTGGTCGCCGCATTGTGGACATGGTTCACCAGGATGTGAAGATTTCTCAAATTCTCACGCGCGAAGCGTTTGAAAACGCCATTCGCACTTTGGCGGCCATTGGCGGTTCGACCAACGCCGTGATTCACTTGGTGGCCATTGCGCGTCGCCTCAACATCAACCTCACCATTGATGACTTCGAAAAACTGGGCAGCAACATGCCCAACATTTTGAACTTGCAGCCTTCAGGCGAACACCTGATGGAAGACTTCTGCTACGCAGGCGGCCTGCCCGTTGTGATGAAAGAGATTCAACAGTTTTTGCACAAGGACATCTTGACCGTGAGCGGCAAGAGCGTGGCAGAGAACGTGGCCAACGCAGAAAACTACGACCCTCGCGTCATCAAAACTTTGGCTGCGCCCTTCAAAGAAAAGGCGGGCATTGCCATCTTGCGTGGCAACTTGGCGCCCCGTGGCGCCGTGATCAAACCCAGCGCCGCCACACCCGCCTTGTTGGTGCACACCGGACGCGCCGTGGTGTTTGAAGACAGTGATGACTTTCACAAGCGCATTGACGACGAGTCTTTGGACGTCGATGAAAACTGCATCTTGGTGTTGAAAAACTGCGGCCCCAAAGGCTACCCCGGCATGGCCGAAGTGGGCAACATGCCTTTGCCGCCCAAAGTGTTGCGCAAAGGCATTACCGACATGGTGCGCATCAGCGATGCCCGCATGAGTGGCACCGCTTACGGTACCGTGGTGTTGCACACCACCCCTGAAGCGGCCGATGGTGGCCCCTTGGCGGTGGTTCAAAATGGTGACATGATTGAGCTCAATGTGCCCGAGCGTCGCATGCAACTGCTCATCAGCGATGAAGAACTCAAAGCGCGTTTGGCCAAATGGGTTCGTCCCGAGCCACCGCTCAAGTCAGGCTACTGGAAGCTGTATGTGGACACTGTGCTGCAAGCCGACGAAGGTTGCGACCTCGACTTCTTGGTGGGCAAGCGGGGCGCCTTTGTGCCCAAAGACAACCACTGATCCACGAACCTCCATTTTTAGAAAGCATTCATCATGAAAATTCTCGTTACCGGTGGCGCAGGTTTCTTAGGCGCACGCTTGGCCCGTGAGATCCTCAAAAAAGGCGAACTCAATGGCCAAAAAGTCACTGAGTTGCACATTGCCGATTTGTTCCCCGCCCCCGCCGACTTGTTGGCCGACCCTCGCGTCAAAGGCCATGCGGGCCCCATGCTAGAACAAGGCCCTTTGTTTGAAAGCGGCTTTGATGGCGTGTTCCATTTAGCCTCTGCGGTGTCTGGCGAATGCGAACAAGATTTTGACCTGGGCATGCGCTCCAACCTCGACAGCACACGCTTGTTGCTAGAAGGTTTGCGCAAAGCGGGCAATGTGCCTCGCATGGTGTTTGCCAGCTCGGTGGC
>JBDLWA010000146.1:0-12656 GCA_039804505.1 Pseudomonadota bacterium | reverse complement strand
TTTGCACGTCACTTAAAAAGGAAGCGTGATCTACGGGATGCACGCGAACAGCGACCCGGGCTTGAGGCCCTGTGTTGATGGCAATTTCCTGGACCAAGTGGGCATGCTCAATTTCGCCACCGACAGGCGCGCCATCTTCGCAATCCAAGGTCACATCGAAAACGCAAGCGCCAAATTCTTGCGTCATCTCGGCTTGCAGTTGCAAGCTTTTGCGCATCCGCACTTCAACACCGCTGTAGTGATCACAAACGGGCAAGACCGTGCTTGCCGCTTGTGAGCCCAACAAAATGTCGCGCGGATGCTTCACGAAAGTAGCCGTTGATTAGACCAAGTGCGCCACGCCGGCTTGCTCGTCTGTCAACTCTTTCAAAGTCTTGTCAATGCAAGCTTGGCTGAAGGCGTCGATGTCCAAACCTTCGACCACTTTGTATTCGCCATTGGCACATGTGACGGGGAAACCGAACATGACGTCTTTGGGAATACCGTACCAACCTTGTGAAGGAATGCCCATGGTGACCCACTGGCCATTGGTGCCCAAGGCCCAATCGCGCATGTGGTCGATGGCTGCGTTGGCAGCAGAGGCAGCAGATGACAAACCACGTGCTTCGATGATGGCGGCGCCGCGCTTGCCAACGGTGGGCAAGAACACGTTAGCGTTCCATTCTTGATCGTTGATCATGGTCTTGACGGATTCGCCATTGATGGTGGCAAAACGGTAATCGGCGTACATGGTGGGAGAGTGGTTGCCCCAAACGCACAATTTCTGAATGTCGGCCACGGCTTTGCCAGTTTTGGCGGCAATTTGTGATGCAGCGCGGTTGTGGTCCAAACGCAGCATGGCAGTGAAGTTGCCGGGCTTGAGATCGGGGGCGCTCTTCATGGCGATGTAGGCATTGGTGTTGGCTGGGTTGCCGACCACCAAGACTTTGACATTGCGTGAAGCCACAGCGTTCAAGGCCTTGCCTTGTGCAGTAAAGATGGCGCCGTTGATGGCGAGCAACTCGGCGCGCTCCATGCCTGGACCGCGAGGACGTGAACCGACCAACAAAGCGTAGTCGGTGTCTTTGAATGCTGTCATTGGGTCGGCGTGAGCTTCCATGCCAGCCAGCAATGGGAAGGCGCAATCTTCCAATTCCATCATGACGCCCTTCAAAGCTTTTTGTGCTTTTTCGTCGGGGATCTCAAGCAATTGCAAGATCACGGGCTGATCTTTGCCCAACATTTCGCCGGAAGCGATGCGGAACAACAATGCGTATCCAATTTGACCAGCGGCTCCTGTGACGGCGACGCGAACGGGCTTTTTGCTCATGGTGAGAACTCCAGATAGTGATAAGAAAACGGACTTTGCCGACCCCACCTAGACAATCACTGCCGACCGGGTCGTCTGGCATTTCCAGACAGGTACACATTGATTTCTGTGCACAGGCAAACAGCTTTCGAGTGTACCCTCGAAAACCCTCAAAAGTCAATTTGTCTTATGTCTTATATAAGATATCATTGCCTCACTTTTGTGCCCGCCCTGCTTCAGGGCATTTGACATGACATCCCAAGTTTTTTCTGTTGATGCATCGGGTTTGCAAGAACCCATGAGCCCCGCACCTGCCTTCAGCCCCCTTTATCAGCAAATTAAAGGACTGATCTTGCAGAGCCTGCAATCGGGCGAATGGAAACCTGGCGAAGGCATTCCCAGTGAAATGGATTTGGCAGCGCGTTACCGCGTGAGTCAAGGCACCGTTCGCAAAGCCATTGATGAGCTGGCCAGTGACAACCTTCTGGTCAGACGCCAAGGCAAAGGCACGTTTGTGGCCACTCACGCAGAACAGCAGGTTCAGTATCGATTTTTGAAGCTCATGCCCGATATGGGTGACCCCAAAAGTGAGGGTCCGGCTCAAAGAACCATCATCGACTGCAAAAAACTGCGAGCCAACGCAGATGTGGGCCGCGCGCTGGCTTTAAGAGCTGGGGATGCGGTGCTTCAAGTCAGGCGCGTACTTTCGTTTGCAGGCGCGCCCACCATCTTGGAAGATTTGTGGTTACCCGGCGCCCCTTTTAAAGGGTTGACCGCAGAACGACTGAGCGATTACGACGGCCCCATGTACGCTTTGTTTGAAACAGAGTTTGGCGTGCGCATGGTTCGCGCTGAAGAAAAAATCAAAGCCGTGGTGCCCGATGCTTCGCAATGCAAACTCCTGGCCATCAAGTCGCACACACCCCTCTTGAGCGTAGAGCGCATTGCATATACCTATAACGACACACCCATGGAACTCCGCAGAGGGTTTTACTTGACCGACTCACACCACTATCACAACGTCTTAAATTGACGCCTTGGCGACTATTTTTAACTTTCAACCTGACGATGTGTAATTTCTTTCTGAAATTCTCATGTCAGTTTGTTGCGTTGCAATAGAATCCGCGAACACTGAAGTCAAAAATGACAGTGAAGTTACCAAAGAGGAATTAAAAATGACCGAAACCGCCCGTCAAAGGCCTGAATTTCGCAATATCAATGCCATCAGCGATTTGCCCACCTACCGCTTACCCGCAGCGGGCTGGGTATCGATCTTGCACCGCGTCAGTGGCGCCCTGATGTTTGTGTTGATGCCCTTCATCATTTGGATGTTTGACAACTCCATTTCATCGGAGTTTTCCTTTGCAACTTTTGCAGCCGCCTTCAACGTCGGCATTGGCTTCGTGCCTGGCTGGTTCATGAAATTGCTGGCACTGGCCATCATCTGGGCTTACTTGCACCACTTCATCGCGGGTGTGCGACACCTTTACATGGACACATTCCATGCAGTCACCAAAGAATTTGGCAAATCCTCTGCTGTTGCCACTTTGGTCTTGAGCCTGGGACTCACTGTCGTTCTGGCCGCCAAACTTTTTGGTCTCTACTAATTAGGAACACAACACATGTCAGTTAACTACGGTTCCAAACGCGTCACCACTGGCGCTCACTACGGTCTGCGCGACTGGTTGGCACAACGCATCACCGCCGCTTTGATGGCGTCATTCACCTTGGTGGTGTTGGCCCAAGTTATTTTCACAATCGGCCCCATTGGCTACGAAGAGTGGTCTGGCATTTTTGCAGCCCAGTGGATGAAGTTTTTAACCTTTGTCACTATCCTTGCTTTGCTCTATCACGCATGGGTTGGCATTCGCGACATTTGGATGGACTACGTCAAGCCTGTGGCGGTGCGTCTTTTCTTGCACGTCGCCTCCTTGGTCTGGCTCATCGGCTGTGCAGGTTGGGCTATTCAGGCTTTGTGGCGTCTTTAATGCTCTTCAGAGCACCCTCGACCTTCTGAACAACGTCCTTATTCAACAAGAATTCAAACACCATGACTTACACCAAAGACAAGATCGCCACGCGCAAATTTGACGTCGTGATCGTCGGCGCCGGTGGCTCCGGCATGCGCGCTTCATTGCAACTGGCACGTGCCGGTTTGAACGTGGCTGTGCTCTCTAAAGTATTCCCCACTCGCTCACACACTGTGGCCGCACAAGGTGGTATTGGCGCTTCGTTGGGCAATATGTCCGATGACAACTGGCACTACCACTTCTACGACACCATCAAGGGCTCTGACTGGCTGGGCGACCAAGACGCCATTGAGTTCATGTGCCGCGAAGCACCCAAGGTGGTGTACGACCTCGAGCACATGGGCATGCCCTTTGACCGCAACCCAGACGGCACCATTTATCAGCGTCCGTTTGGTGGCCACACCGCCAACTACGGCGAGAAGCCTGTGCAACGTGCTTGCGCTGCGGCCGACCGTACGGGTCACGCCATGCTGCACACCTTGTACCAACAAAACGTCAAAGCCAAAACCAGCTTCTTCGTGGAGTGGATGGCGCTTGACCTGATCCGCGACGCCGAAGGCGACGTGGTGGGCGTCACAGCCCTCGAAATGGAAACGGGTGACCTGCACATCTTGCACGCCAAGACGGTGTTGTTGGCCACCGGTGGTGCTGGCCGCATCTTTGCCGCCTCGACCAATGCCTTCATCAACACCGGCGACGGTTTGGGCATGGCCGCACGTGCTGGCATTCCTTTGGAAGACATGGAATTCTGGCAATTCCACCCCACTGGCGTGGCCGGTGCTGGCGTGTTGCTCACAGAAGGTTGCCGCGGTGAAGGCGCCATTTTGCTGAACAGCAACGGCGAGCGCTTCATGGAGCGCTATGCACCTACATTGAAAGACTTGGCCCCACGCGACTTTGTGTCGCGCTCCATGGACCAAGAGATCAAAGAAGGCCGTGGTTGCGGCCCCAACAAAGACTACGTGTTGTTGAAACTGGACCACTTGGGTGCAGAAACCATTCACAAGCGCTTGCCTTCTGTGTACGAAATTGGCGTCAACTTTGCCAACGTCGACATCACCAAAGAGCCTATCCCTGTGGTGCCTACCATTCACTATCAGATGGGCGGCATTCCTACCAACGTTCATGGCCAAGTGGTCACACAAACCGCCAGCAGCCACAACGCCGTGGTCAACGGTTTGTACGCAGTGGGCGAATGCTCCTGCGTTAGCGTTCACGGTGCCAACCGCTTGGGCACCAACTCCCTGCTTGACTTGTTGGTGTTTGGCCGTGCCGCCGGCAACCACATTGTGGACTTTGCCAGCAAAACCAAGTCACACAAAGACTTGCCCAAAGACGCTGCCGACTTCACCTTGGCCCGCCTCAACCGCTTGGAAGGCCGCAAAGGTGAATACGCGCAAGACGTGGCCAACGACATGCGCGCTTCGATGCAAAAACACGCTGCCGTGTTCCGCACACAAGCCAGCATGGACGAAGGCGTTCAGAAGATTGCCGACATTCGCGAACGCGTCAATGCCATCGCTTTGACAGACACTTCTAAAGTGTTCAACACAGCGCGCATTGAAGCATTGGAAGTTGAAAACTTGATCGAGTGCGCGCAAGCCACCATGGTGTCTGCTGCTGCTCGTAAAGAATGCCGCGGCGCTCACACTGTGAGCGACTATGAGCGTCCCGCCGATGACCCGATTGCACCATTGGGTCGCGACGATGCCAATTGGATGAAGCACACCCTGTGGCACAGCGACAGCAACAGTCTGACTTACAAGCCCGTCAACTTGAAACCGCTGACTGTGGACTCTGTGCCACCCAAAGTCCGGACGTTCTAAATTTCTGAAGGTTGAATCATGACATTACGTACATTTGAAATCTATCGTTACGATCCAGACAAGGATGCCAAGCCTTACATGCAAACCATTCAGGTTGAATTGGATGGCCATGAGCGCATGCTCTTGGATGCCTTGATGAAGCTGAAAAAAGTGGACCCCACTTTGTCATTCCGCCGTTCATGCCGTGAAGGTGTTTGCGGTTCTGACGCCATGAACATCAACGGCAAAAACGGTTTGGCTTGTCTCACCAACATGTTGACCTTGCCCGGCAAGATTGTGTTGAAGCCCCTGCCCGGCCTGCCTGTGGTGCGCGACCTGATCGTCGACATGACGCAGTTCTTCAAGCAATACAACTCGATCAAGCCTTACTTGATCAACGACAGCATTCCGCCCGAAAAAGAGCGTTTGCAAAGCCCTGAAGAGCGCGAAGAATTGAACGGTCTGTACGAGTGCATTTTGTGCGCCAGCTGCTCCACTTCTTGCCCCAGCTTCTGGTGGAACCCCGACAAGTTCGTGGGCCCTGCTGGTTTGTTGCAAGCCTATCGCTTCCTGGCAGACAGCCGCGATCAGGGTACGGCAGAGCGCTTGGACAACCTGGAAGATCCTTATCGCTTGTTCCGATGCCACACCATCATGAACTGCGTGGACGTGTGCCCGAAAAGCCTCAACCCCACCAAAGCGATTGGCAAGATCAAAGAGATGATGGTGCGTCGCGCCGTCTAATCCAAGATCAAAAACGAGTCCAACTTTATGGGAGATGAACTGCTCGATGGCTTAGATCGCAACGCCCCTTTGGGTGAGCGCGCTTTAAGCAAATTACGGTGGCGCTGCCGCCGTGGCTTGCTTGAAAATGATCTCTTCATCGAACGTTTTTTCAACCGACACGCCAATCACATGACCGTGGGCAATGCTCGCGGCATGTACGTGTTGATGGACTTGTCCGATAACGACCTGATGGATTTGCTCATGCAGCGCAAGCCCTTGGGTTCGGACATCGAATCTGAAGAAGTCAGCGAAGTGCTGACCATGCTCTTGGCGTAAAGCAAATGGCATGCAGTTTGTAACGTTAAATTTTGCAAACACCCCTATTTGTATTGACTGATTACTTGAGGAAATTGAATCATGAAACTTGCTGACAACAAAGCGACCCTGTCATTTAGCAATGGCAGCCCCAGTATTGAAATGCCGGTCTATCAGGGCAATATCGGTCCTGATGTGATCGACATTCGCAAGTTGTACGGCCAAAGTGGCATGTTCACTTATGACCCAGGTTTCTTGTCGACGGCTTCTTGCCAATCAGGCATTACCTACATTGACGGCGACAAAGGTGAGTTGCTGTATCGCGGCTACCCCATCGAGCAATTGGCCAACCATGGCGACTACTTGGACACCTGCTACTTGCTGTTGAAAGGCGAATTGCCCGACGCCGCACAAAGCACTGACTTCCACAAATTGGTCAACAACCACACCATGGTGAACGAGCAGATGCAGTTCTTCTTGCGTGGTTTCCGCCGCGATGCGCACCCTATGGCTGTGTTGACTGGCTTGGTGGGCGCTTTGTCCGCTTTCTATCACGACAGCACCGACATCAACAACCCAGAGCACCGCGAAATTTCTGCCATTCGCTTGATTGCCAAAATGCCTACTTTGGTGGCCATGGCCTACAAATACGGTGTTGGCCAGCCCTTCCAATATCCACGCAATGAACTGTCCTATTCAGGCAACTTCTTGCGCATGATGTTCGGCGTGCCTTGCGAAGAGTACAAAGTGAACCCCGTGCTCGAGCGCGCTTTAGACCGCATCTTCATCTTGCACGCAGACCACGAACAAAATGCTTCAACCTCGACTGTGCGTTTGTGCGGTTCCTCTGGCACCAACCCCTTCGCAGCCATTGCTGCCGGTGTTGCTTGCTTGTGGGGCCCTGCTCACGGCGGCGCCAACGAAGCTTGCTTGAACATGTTGGACGACATCCAAAAAATGGGTGGCATCTCCAAAGTGGGCGAGTTCATGGAACAAGTCAAAGACAAAAACTCTGGCGTGAAGCTCATGGGCTTTGGTCACCGCGTTTACAAAAACTACGACCCACGTGCTAAGTTGATGCAAGAGACTTGCAACGAAGTGTTGGCTGAGCTGGGCTTGGAAAACGACCCCTTGTTCAAGTTGGCCAAGCAAGTTGAAAAAATTGCCTTGGAAGACGACTACTTCGTGTCACGCAAGTTGTACCCCAACGTCGACTTCTACTCTGGCATTGTGCAACGCGCCATTGGCATTCCAGTGAACTTGTTCACCGGCGTGTTTGCATTGGCACGTACTGTGGGTTGGATTGCCCAACTGAACGAAATGATTGGCGACCCCGAGTACAAAATTGGCCGCCCACGTCAGCTCTTTACCGGCTCACCACGCCGCGATATCAAAGGCTAATCCGCTTTAAAAGACAGGGGCTCAACTCGATGGGAACATCGAGTTGAGCCCCTTGTTTTTTTAGCTCTTCAAAGCCACCAGCACTTCGTCTAGCATCTTCTTGGCGTCGCCAAACAACATGCGATTGTTGTCTTTGTAGAAGAGTGGGTTGTCGACACCCGCATAGCCGCTGGCCATGGAGCGCTTCATCACAATGCTGGTGCGCGCTTTCCAAACTTCAAGCACAGGCATGCCAGCAATAGGACTAGTGGGGTCGTCTTGGGCCGCTGGGTTCACGATGTCGTTGGCACCAATGACGATGGCCACATCGGTGTCTGGGAAGTCTTCGTTCAATTCGTCCATTTCCAAGACGATGTCGTAAGGCACTTTGGCCTCGGCCAACAACACATTCATGTGGCCAGGCATGCGACCCGCCACAGGGTGAATGCCAAAGCGAACATTCACACCTTTTTCGCGCAGGGTTCGGGTAATTTCAAAGACGGTGTGCTGGGCTTGCGCCACAGCCATGCCGTAGCCCGGCACGATGATGACGTTCTTGGCATCGCGCAACAGCTCTGCTGTCTCGGCTGCCAAGATGGGGCTGACCTCACCCACGGGTTCGGCACTTGCACCGCCCGCAGGCTTAGGCGCCGCAGCAGTGGTGCCAAAACCACCGGCAATCACACTGATGAAGCTGCGGTTCATGGCGTTGCACATGATGTAAGACAAGATGGCGCCACTTGAGCCCACCAAGGCGCCCACCACAATCAGCAAATCGTTGTTCAACATGAAACCCGTGGCAGCAGCGGCCCAACCTGAGTAGCTGTTGAGCATGGAAACCACCACCGGCATGTCGGCACCACCAATGGCCATCACCATGTGAATGCCAAACAAAAGTGCAATGGCGCTCATTACAAACAGTGGCATTGTGGCTTGTTCAATGGTCTCGGCTTGAAGGAACAAACGGCCAAAGTAAACCACGGCCAGCAATCCAGCCAAATTGATCCAGTGGCGAGCAGGCAGCAACAAAGGGCTGCCACCAATGCGGCCTGACAACTTACCAAATGCCGCAACGGAGCCAGAGAAAGTGACCGCACCAATGAAAATACCAATGTAAATTTCCATTGAGTGAATGGTGTGCGCCGCACCCTCAAAACCCTTGGTGGCTTCAGGATCGACAAAGGTGGCATAGCCCACCAGCACAGCGGCCATGCCGACCATGCTGTGCATGAGCGCAACCAACTCGGGCATTTGTGTCATTTGCACTGACCGGGCGGCGTACAAGCCAATGGCGCCACCTACAACCAAACTGCCAATGATCCAAGGGGTACCGGCCACCGTGACTTGGGGGCCCAGCACTGTGGCCAACACTGCCAAAGTCATGCCCACCATGCCGTAGAGGTTGCCACGGCGTGAGGTTTCCTGATTGGACAATCCGCCTAGGCTGAGAATGAAGAGAATGGTTGCACCAATGTAAGCAACTGTAGACAAGTTAGAGGTCATGAATTACTTCTTCCTGATTATTTTCTGAACATTGCCAGCATGCGCTGGGTGACGGCAAAGCCACCAAACATGTTGATGGCAGTGAGCACCAAGGCAAGCGAGGCCAACACAATGATCAGCGTGTTGGGGCGAGCAGCCGCATTGGCCATGGGAGAGATTTGAACCAGCGCGCCAATGGCAATGATGGAGCTGATGGCATTGGTCACGCTCATCAGGGGCGTGTGCAGCGCAGGCTTGACGTTCCAGACCACCATGTATCCCACAAAGCAGGCCAGCACAAACACCGTGAAGTGCGACAAGAAGGCAGCAGGTGCATAAGTGCCGACCAAGACAAACAAAACGGCAGCAACGCCCGCCACGATGGCCAGTTGGCCCGCAGGCATCGGGCCAGAAGGCTCACCATGCCCATGGCCTTTTTTGGCAGCTGGCGCAGCAGCAGGTTTGGGCGCTGGCTTGGGTGCCACAACCAAGGGCGGGGCAGGCCACGTGATGGCGCCTTCTTTGATAACGGTCAGGCCGCGAATGGCATCGTCTTCCATGTTGACGTTGATCACGCCATCTTTGGTTTTGCACAGCTCTTCCGTGAGGCGGAACAGGTTGGTGCCATAAAGCGTAGACGACTGACGTGCCATGCGCGAAGCCAAATCGGTGTAGCCCACAATGGTGACGCCATGTTTGACCACAGCCTTGCCAGGTTCGGTCAACTCGCAATTGCCACCTTGCTCTGCCGCCATGTCCACAATGACGCTGCCGGGCTTCATGTTGCGCACCATCTCAGCAGTGATCAGCTTGGGGGCCGGCTTGCCAGGAATGAGCGCGGTGGTGATGATGATGTCGCACTCTTGAGTTTGCTGCGCATACATTTCGCGCTGCGCCGCCTGAAAGCCCTCGCTCATCACTTTGGCATAACCGCCGCCGCCCGAACCTTCTTCTTCATAGTTCACCTTGACGAACTCGCCGCCAAGCGAGACCACTTGATCGGCCACTTCGGCACGTGTGTCGTTGGCGCGCACGATGGCGCCCAAGCTAGCAGCAGCGCCAATGGCGGCCAAACCGGCCACACCGGCGCCAGCAATAAAGACCTTAGCCGGAGGCACTTTGCCCGCAGCCGTAATTTGCCCGTTGAAGAAACGACCAAAGGCGCCTGCAGCCTCAACCACCGCGCGGTAGCCGCTAACACCTGCCATGGAGGTGAGCGCGTCCATTTTTTGAGCGCGACTGAGAGTCCGTGGTAACGCATCAATGGACAGAGCCGTTACTTTTTTGGCCGCCAGTTGTTGCATCAAATCGGGGTTTTGCGCAGGCCACAAGAAACCGATGAGGGTTTGGCCTTCGTGCATGAGATTGACCTCTTCGGGGCTAGGCGCACGGACCTTGAAGACTATGTCGCTGCCGCTCCAAAGTGCTGCCGCACTGGGTGCGATGTTGGCGCCGGCTTGGACGTAGGCTGAGTCAGACAGGTCGGCCAGGTCGCCAGCGCCTTGCTCAACCACCACCTCAAAGCCCAGTTTGATGAGCTTGGTGACCACATCGGGCACAGTGGCAACACGCTTTTCACCAGGGTAGATCTCCCTTGGGACACCAATGCGTTGCGGACTGGGTGCAACGTTGCTGCCTGAAACATTGTCACTTGGGTGGACAGTAGTCATGGAACAAATCTCAATTAAAAATGATTAAAAAGGCTTGAGTTTCTAAAAACGGCCAATCGACACTATAGCTTTTCAAGGCGCACTTCCACTGATCCTACCCTGCAAATACAGCCGGAGCAATATGCGTAATCAGCTTAAAATGCAGGGCTTGACCCTAGGAAGCATCATGGCCCGTACGCTTTACGACAAAATTTGGGACGAACACGTCGTCCACACCGAAGAAGACGGCACTTCCGTCTTGTACATTGACCGTCATTTGGTGCACGAAGTCACCAGCCCCCAAGCGTTTGAGGGCTTGCGCCAAGCGGGCCGCAAAGTCTGGCGCGTCAGTTCTATCGTGGCCACGGCAGACCACAATACCCCCACCACAGGTTGGGAGTTGGGCTACGACGGTATCACCGACCCCATCAGCAAAGAACAAATCACCACCCTCGACAGCAATATTGCTGAGTTTGGCTCCGCTGCCTTCTTCCCCTTCATGTCCAAGCGCCAAGGCATTGTTCACGTCATTGGCCCAGAAAACGGCGCCACCCTGCCCGGCATGACGGTGGTTTGCGGCGATTCCCACACCTCCACACACGGCGCTTTTGGCGCCTTGGCGCATGGCATTGGCACCAGCGAAGTGGAGCACGTCATGGCCACGCAAACTTTGTTGGCCAAAAAAGCCAAAAACATGCAAATCAAAGTGGAAGGCACTGTGGCCAAAGGCATTACCGGCAAAGACATTGTGTTGGCCATCATTGGCAAAATTGGCACTGCGGGCGGCACTGGCTACACCATTGAATTTGGTGGCTCCGCCATTCGCGCGCTGTCCATGGAAGGTCGCATGTCCGTTTGCAACATGGCCATCGAGGCCGGCGCTCGCGCAGGTTTGGTGGCCGTGGACGAAAAAACCATTGAGTACGTGAAGGGCCGATTGCTCTCCCCCACTGGCGTGGAATGGGATCAAGCCGTCACCTACTGGAAAACACTGCAATCCGATGCGGGTGCGCATTTCGACGCCGTGGTCGAACTCAACGCTGCCGACATCGTGCCGCAAGTCACATGGGGCACTTCGCCCGAAATGGTCTTGGGCATCAATGGCATCGTGCCCGATCCCGACAAAGAAAAAGACGCCAACAAGCGTGGCGCCATCGAACGCGCCCTCACCTACATGGGCCTGGAGCCTGGCAAAGCACTCAACGACATTCATGTCGACAAAGTGTTCATTGGCTCTTGCACCAACAGCCGCATTGAAGACATGCGCGAAGCCGCTGCCGTGGTGAAGAAGCTGGGCCAAAAAGTTTCTAAAGGCGTCAAGCTGGCCATGGTGGTGCCGGGTTCTGGTTTGGTCAAAGAACAAGCCGAGCGCGAAGGTTTGCACGAGATTTTCAAGGCCGCTGGTTTTGAGTGGCGCGAGCCTGGCTGCTCCATGTGCTTGGCCATGAATGCCGACCGCCTAGAGCCGGGCGAGCGTTGCGCCAGCACCAGCAATCGCAATTTTGAAGGCCGTCAAGGTGCGGGCGGACGCACGCACTTGGTCAGCCCCGCCATGGCGGCTGCGGCCGCCATTCATGGTCACTTTGTGGATATTCGTCAGTTTGCCTAAGCGCCACTGATCACGAACACATCACACAATCGATCAAGGAACTCACATGCAAAAATTCAATGTGCACAAAGGCCTCGTGGCCCCCATGGACCGCGAGAACGTCGACACCGACGCCATCATTCCTAAGCAATTTCTCAAGTCCATTCGCAAGACGGGCTTTGGTCCCAATTTGTTTGACGAATGGCGCTATCTGGACGCTGGCTACCCCGGTCAAGACCCTGATAGCCGCAAACCCAATCCAGACTTTGTGTTGAACCAATCACGCTACCAAGGTGCGTCCATCTTGTTGGCTCGCAAAAACTTTGGCTGCGGTTCCTCACGCGAGCACGCACCTTGGGCCATTGACCAATACGGCTTCCGTGCCGTCATTGC